>JAKALT010000007.1 GCA_021813125.1 bacterium
CACCTCAAAGAATCTGAGTTTCGCTGGAATACAAGAAATGATAATATGTACAGGAAGTTACTTAAAAACTTTAGAGAGAAACCACTCTAAAGTTGTCTAGACCCCTACAAAATATTGTGAAACAAGTCGCTAATGATTAAACGTCGACTTAATTATTATTTATTATAATTTCAAAAAATGATAATACTTGGCAAAAAACCATTAAGTTTTTTGAAATTGTGTTACTTTAAAGCTAATCTCTCCCGTTAGGGGAATTTGTGGGAATAATCATTTTTCTATAAGTTAAGAAAAACACACCTCTAATCCATATACCAAGCTTTAAAAATAATAGTTGAAAAAGTCAGTGAAAATTTGAAAAAACTAGGTAAAATGAAGACTGCTGTCCGCCTGAACTGTCAAAGGGTCGTCAGGTTTGCCAACAAAATATGCTGCTGATGCAATCATCGCGCCATTGTCTACGCTAAACTCAATCTTTGGAAAATGCACTCTAACTTGCAAGTCTACGCAAAGCTCACCCAACTTATTGCGCAGTTTCAAATTAGCCGCGACACCACCGCCTATAGCCAGAGATCGCGGTTTGTATATGCCTAAAGCCCTTTTGACTCTTGCTGCTATCGATTCGACGACAGCTTCTTCAAAATAAAAAGCTACTTTTGCAATATCTTTATCCGAAAGTCGAAGCTTATTAACTTCCACGTATCTGACAACTGCTGTTTTTATGCCTGAAAACGAAAATTCTAAGTTTTCCTTTCCGGACATAGTTATTGGGAAAGGATTTTGCTCGCGATTATTCTTATAGTTTCTTGCCGCTTTTTCTATATGTGGGCCCCCAGGGTAGGGAAGTCCTAAAAATCTTGCCACCTTATCAAAAGCTTCGCCGACTGCATCATCTAATGTAGAGCCGATTAGTTTAAAGTCCCCATGCTTTTGCATATAAACTAGGTCAGTATGCCCCCCCGAAACAACAAGTCCCACAAGAGGGAATTCCGGCGCATTTTTCGTTTCAAGCCAGTTTGCATAGATATGAGCAGTTAAGTGGTTAACGGGAATCAAAGGTTTCTGCCACGCTAAAGATAAAGTTTTTGCGGTTTCTACTCCAACTAGAAGCGAACCGATAAGCCCTGGTCCGTAAGAAACAGCAATAGCGTCAATTTTATCTTCAGGTACTTTCCTTGATACAGAATCAAGGGTAGGGATAATAACTTTTAGTTGTTCGCGGGCAGCAATTTCCGGAACAATACCGCCGTATTTGACAAACTTCGAGATAGATGTCGCCAACTCGTTTGCAAGAACCTTTGTGCCATTTTTGACAACTGCTATCCCAGTCTCATCACAAGTGGATTCGATACCTAATATATTAATATTCATTTAAATTCACTCATAGCATGTCGAACGGTGTATTCAAATCCAAAAATAATCATGTAGAAATTTAAAGTTCAAAACTGGCAATATCGCCCGTGGCAACATTATTTAAGTCTGAGAGTCCTGCATTTACTTCTAGTACATATTTGGCAGGGGAGGCAGGTTTATATTGCTTTAGCTGCAGGTCATTCTTACCGGGTTCTGCAGGCACATTTTTGGCAATTTCCACCACTTTTTTGTTTTCGTCAATCCAAATAATATCTATTGCAAACTTCATGTCTTTCATCCAAAAAATATAGCTGTCACTTTTATCGAAAACGAAAAGCATACCTTGGTCAAGGGGGAGGGAGTCATATATTGAAAGGCCTTTTTGCCTATCTTTCGTATTCGCAGCAATTTTGGCGTTAACGTTTAGTTTTCCGATAGTAACTGTCGTTGAATCGCGGCTTACAGGTGTTGAAGATGTCGAAGCAGAAGCAGTGCCTTGACCAAATCCCGTACCGCTGCCGCGTAAAAGACCGGCTGTTCCAAAGAAATTACCAAAAAGAAGCAAAAATATTATAAGGATAAACAGACCGCCGATTATTGAAAGATCCTTCTTCATAGTATTAGCCAAATTATATATCAGCCGGAAAGATTTAAGAAGAATTCTAACTGGTCCCGACTAAAAAAACGGCCTGCCAGGGTTTAAAATTCGAATAAAATGCTTTATCTATCACAATCTGGCCGCCTTTATAAACTTTTTGGGTAAAAACGCTTTTGGCCCCCCAGGCTGCAAAATCAACTTGTTTTACTGTTCCTTTTGGCAAAGTAGGGTCGTCCTGATATAGAGGCGGCGGTGGAGCTGTTTGGCTGGTGACAACAGGGTCACTTACCTCAACCCGCCTTCCGTCGGAAGTACCGTAAATATCAACTTCAAGTTTGGTATTGGCAGGGTCCATAACAGCCTGAACTAATATATGGTGGTCTGTATCATTTTTAAACTTCAAATCCACGGAAGGAGACCATATTGTGGCATCAAGCCCGGCACCAAATCCGTGTTGTTCGTAATATCCTACTCTGTAAGCGTGGGCTGTCCGCTCTAATATTGGGAAGCCTGCATTTAAAGCCGCCCTAAAAACTGTAGTCGAGACTTGGCAAATACCTCCACCGTCGTCCAGAACTGTCCTGCCGGAAGAGATAACATACGCCTGTTTAAATCCTTGCGCTGCAGAAACGGGTCCAACGAGCTTATCAAAAGAAAATACTTCTCCCGGTGGTACTAAAGTGCCGCTTACAAGGCTTGCCCCGAGACCAATATTAAATATTCTGTTGGGTATCGATCCGGCATAATAGGAAACACCCCGGCCAATAAGCTCTTTTATTCCCAAAGTATTTACCTCGGGGTTGGCAATTTCCGCCTTAGTAACCCTTACCGGCAAGTCGATTTTAATATTTTTAACATCTTCCACGTTGTCAATAGAAACCTTAGAAAGCATTAACTGCTTTGTTTTTGCAACATCAAGCACCTGGCCATCTTGGGCGGGTTGGAATTGGCTTATTTTTCCATTTTCAAACTTAAGTGTTGCATTAACTGTTGGTTTGTTTACTGCCAAAGCAATGTCGCCAACAAATTCGTCTACTTTTTTCTGATTTAAAGACAAGTCAAGCTCGGGGGGAATAACTGACTTTGATCTAAACGTGCGGATATTTACAGGGTCACCCAAATTTATAGAAACAAAATTTTCGCCCTCATACCCAACAGGTTGAAATTGCAATATCGAAAGCAAATTATTTCCGGTTAAAGTCCATTTGTCGTAGCCAAAAACCAAACTGATGTTTCGGTCGTTTAAGTCCTTAACTTTTTCCAGCGCTTTTTTTGCCTGTTCTCTGGTTACAAGCGGCTGGATATCTATAACTTCAGTATCAATCGGAAAATATGAAAGGTTGGCAATATCTGCTTTTAAATTTCTAACGACCAAGGATTCGTCAACAGCTTTTCCTGGAGTTTCATTAACTATAATAGGCGTAGATCCGGAAACATCAATTGTTGCATCCACAGCAGGCTTTTGAATAGCTGAAAGTTTCAAATCTAAAGTTTTAGAAAATAAATAATAGTCAACGGAATATGCAGGCGCGACATTGGCAGATTTAAAAGGTAAAATTACCCTTTGAGTGAACATCTCAAATGGCTTGCCATGTCTGCCATAAGCCATAAGTTCGGCAACTGTCTTTTCCTTATCAAAAGATATTCCTAAATCGGAAGTAGTCATACTTAAGCTTTTCTCTCCGACATTAATAACCAAAGGTGTATTTTCAAAATTGTCTATGCTATTGCCAACAAAAATCTGCGTCTGCTGCTGATCCATTCCCATCATGCTTTTACCTGCGAAATAAACTCCTGGAACAATTTTATTTGCGTAATATTGGTTATAAATTACAAAAAAGGTAAAAATAACAAAAATGGCAGTTAACAAGCTGAACTTGTATTTCCTAAGAAAGCGGAATCTTAAAGCGCTTACTACCTCTTGTTTTGGTTTGGGCATAAATTGAAGAAAGTTAAAATATTGTGAGCCTTATACCTCTGAGCTTATGATATCATAGAAATAGGCTAATCCAAATTCAAAATATTTTTTAAAGTACAGAAAAAATGGTTAGATTTTTTTCTAAAATTGCAGCAGTATTCATTTTAAGTTTAGCTCTCTCCGCTTGCTCGGTTTTACCTTTAAAAAAAGGTAGCAGCCCCGTAACCTTAAAGCTTTGGGGTTTGTGGGAATCTGCAACAACTATGAACCAAGTTATAAACGATTACAAAAAGCTTCATCCGAATGTCAATATTGTTTATGAGAAAAAAAGCGTTCAACAATACCGTGAGTCTCTTCAAGCTCAAATCCAGTCCGCAAAAGGGCCCGATATATTTATGTTCCACAACACTTGGACACCGATGCTCAAAAATGAACTTACTGCCGTTCCCTCAAACGTAGTTTCTTCTTCGGATTTTAAATCAAATTATTTCCCGACTGTTGCCTCAGACCTTCGCAATTCCAGCGGCAGTTACGTGGGAGTGCCTGCCGGTATCGATGGCTTAGGTTTATACTGGAATCAGGATATTTTTAACGCCGCAGGCATCGTGGCTCCACCCACAACCTGGCAGGAACTGGCCCAAGTTGCTGCAAAACTTACAGTTAGGGATACATCCGGCAACATCAGGACTGCCGGTGCTGCAATAGGAACCGCGTCCAATGTTGATCAATTTTCCGATATTTTAGGCATGATGATTATGCAAAACGGGGGAGACCTTAAAAAACCAACTAGCCAGCTGACTGCAGACGCCTTGGATTATTACACCCATTTTGCCAAAGGGCAAAACCGCGTTTGGGACGAAACTCTTCCGTCCTCAACAATTGCTTTTGCAGGCGGCAATTTGGCAATGTACTTAGGTCCAAGTTGGCGGGCTGCCGAAATAAAGCAGGCAAATCCGCTTCTGAATTTCAAAGTCGCACCGGTTCCGCAGCTTGAAGGCGGCAAACTGGCTTGGGCCAGTTATTGGGCGTATGGGGTTTCCGCTAAAAGCCCAAGCCAACAATCAGCCTGGGATTTCGTTAAATACCTTCAAGACGACCAAACGCTTATAAAAATATACAGCGAAGACGCTAAAACTCCGGGCATGCTCTTTGGACCACCATACCCTAAAATTGCTCTCGCTCAAAAGCTGAGCCAGGATCCAATTGTCGGAGCATTTGTCACCGATGCCCCCTATATGCGCTCTTTTCCGATGGCGGCAAGAACTTATGATAATGGCTTAAATGATCAGATAATTAAGGCTTATGAAGATGCAGTTAATAAAGTCCTGGCCGGGTCATCCCCATCCTCAGCCCTCGCAACAGCAGCAACAAATGTTCAAAATGTCTTGAACCGCTTCGGAGCCCAATAAATTTTAAAGCTTGCCATAAATTGCTAGTCACTGTTATATTTGCCGCGTGAATATTTCTGATTCTATAATTGCCGTACTTGCTTACCACGGGATCTTCAGTTACCCATTGAAAGCAGATGAAATCCATAAGTATCAAACAAAAAAAGCAACCTTTCTCCAAACAGAAAAAACGATTAAAAATCTTCTTGAAAAAAAAACAATATCAAAAAAAGACGAATTTTATTTTCTGGGTAAAAATCAAAAACTAGTCACTTTACGCAAAAGTCGCCAGAGGATTTCGGAAAAAAAGTTTAAACGTGCAAATTTTTATGCGAATATCCTCAGATCAATCCCGACAATCAAACTTGTAGCAATCTCCGGAGCTTTGGCAATGCAAAACAGTTCAGCCTCAGATGATATAGATTTTTTCATAATTTGCCAAAAAAACTGTCTTTGGACAACAAGATTCATGGCCAATTTAGCCCTCCTCCCCTTTAAACGGGAACCTAAGAGTCGAACGCAAAAAGATAAAGCTTGCTTAAATCTTTTTTTGGACGAGCAGGCCCTTACTGTAAAAGAGCAAAATCTTTACACAGCGCATGAAATTTGTCAGCTGAATGTACTATGGGATAGAAACAACACTTATCAGAAGTTTTTAAAGGCAAATTCATGGACTAAAAAGTACTTACCAAATTGGGTATCAAAAATAAAAACGAAGAGATCAAAAAGTAGGGGATCGACCAGCGGGTATCTACTACCCGGACTCTGGCCGCTAGTCGAAAGTTTTCTTAAATTCATTCAACTGAACTATATGAAATCAAAAATTACTTCCGAAAAAATAGGTGATCACCAACTTTTTTTCCATCCTGAGGACACCCAAAAACAAATTTTAAAAAAATATAGCAGTTTTACTAGAAATCTTGACAAAAATCGTCTATTTTTGAGATAATTCTAGCGGGCACCCCAAGTGGGTGCATTTTTAGTTTTGAACACAAAATTCATCTTCGTTTCAGGCGGCGTCATTTCCGGAATCGGAAAAGGGATAGCCACCTCTTCAATTGCCCTAATTCTAAAATCCCGCGGTTTTTCAGTAACTGCCATGAAGGCTGACCCCTACTTAAACATCGACGCTGGCACCTTAAATCCAATAGAACATGGCGAGGTCTTTGTTTTAGATGACGGCATGGAATGTGACCAGGATCTTGGTAATTACGAACGTTTCCTAGAGCAAAACCTTAACTCTACCAATTACATGACCACAGGCCAGGTTTTCAAATCCATTATAGATAGGGAAAGGTCACTTGGTTACGAAGGCAAAACGGTCGAATTTTTTCAAGATCCGCCAAGAGAAATAATAAGCCGCATTGTAAAATGCGCCAAAACCAATAAGGCCGAAATTGTCGTTTTTGAAGTTGGCGGCACAGTAGGGGAATACCAGAATTTGCTGTTTTTGGAAGCAAACCGTCTTTTAAAGCTGGAACACCCTCGCGATGTTTTGCATGTCCATGTAACTTATCTTCCCGTTCCGTCATCGGTAGGAGAAATGAAATCTAAGCCCGCGCAAATGTCCATCCAACAGCTTGCTTCATCCGGAATCGTTGCAGATTTTGTGCTTGCCCGGTCTCAATTCGCCGTCGACGAAAAAAGGCGCGAAAAAATTGCCATCGCCTGTGGTCTGCAAAAAGAGGATATTCTTTCCGCCCCGGATGTTGAAAACATCTATCAGGTGCCTCTAAACTTCGAAAATCAGGGCCTTTCCGAAAAAATCCTCAAAAAATTAAACACAAAGCCCAGAAAATCCAACCTCGCGGAATGGAAAGTAATGGTCAATTCGGCCCTAACAGCCAAAAAACATGCCAAAATCGCCATGGTCGGCAAATATTTTTCAACCGGCGACTACACACTCTCCGACGCCTACCTTTCGGTCATCGAATCAATAAAGCATGCTGCGGCATGTTTTGACATCAAACCTAAAATGACTTGGATAGATTCCGCTCAAGTAGAAAAGGAAGGAATAGATATGTTAAAAGGCTTCGATGCCATTATAGTTCCCGGGGGTTACGGTACCAGGGCGGTTGAAGGTATTGTCCAATCAATAAAATATGCCCGCGAAAATAAAGTGCCGTATTTTGGCCTCTGCTACGGTATGCAGCAGGCAGCTGTTGAATTTGCCAGAAACGTATTAGGCTACAAGGATGCCAATACAACCGAAATCGATCCCAAAACCAAACATCCGATAATCCACGTTATGGCTTCACAAAAAGATCTAGTCAAATACCATAAACTTGGCGGTACTCAAAGACTTGGATCTTGGGAATGGAAAGCCAAAAAAGGCACAATTTTTGAAAAAGCCTACAAATCTACAACCGGCTCCGACCGGCATCGTCACCGCTACGAATTCAATAATACTTATAAGGAAGAGTTCGAAAAGCACGGTATGGTAATTTCTGCAACCACCAAAGACGGCTATTTAGTCGAGGCGCTTGAGCTCAAAGATCACCCCTTTTTCATTGGAACCCAGTTTCACCCGGAGTTAAAATCCCGCCCACTTCATCCTCATCCTTTATATATGGCTTT
The DNA here is from genome assembly GCA_021813125.1 of bacterium. Classification (GTDB taxonomy): domain Bacteria; phylum Patescibacteriota; class Microgenomatia; order Curtissbacterales; family GWA2-41-24; genus JAKAJD01. The sequence continues at coordinate 7,832 of JAKALT010000007.1, forward strand.
CATGGAAGCCATTGCCAAGACAAAAAACTAAATTTCTGCTATCATTTGCGCGTTTGTAGGTATGACTCACGAAATTGCATCACATGCGCCCACACCAGATAGGCTGTTTGACCTGGAAGAGGCTTTAAAAAAGACCGAAATCACCCATTTTGGCCCGGCAACTTTGGCAAGCGTCGCCTGCGGCACAAGAGTTACAAACGACGATTTGCTTTATGAATTCAAAGTATGCACCAATGCCAGCCCTGAAGAAGCCGAAGCCGCCGATGAACTACTCAAAGCAACCGGCATAACCGTCAGGTATGCCTCTTGGGAAATCACCCTTACTCACGATGAAATCCTCCAAAGGACGACCAAAATCGGAGCCCATCTAATAAAGTCTCTCATGAAAGAAAAAGGTTGGGAGTCGGTAGATGCGGTTCTCGACACCTCTGCTTCACTACCCGAAAACATAGGTAAAAAGGTAATTGAAGAGGCAGGTCTTAATACTGAAACTACTGCTTCAAAACCGTATCGGGTAGCATGCGCGGGCGCAATTGCGGCAATAGTCGATACTCTGGCTGATCCCGAAATGAAAGACAAGCGGGTAATTGTATTGGCTCTTGAGCCTTTGAGCCAGCATGTAAAACCATCTCAATGCGGTTCGAAAGACACGATACCCCTGCCTGCGATTTTTGGAGACGACTTTGCCACTATTGGCTTCAACACAGACGATTTTGAAGTTGTTGGACCCAGGACACATATAATCGATGACGGTGCACATATTCGTTTTGACGCCGATTATTCGCTTCTACCAACAGACGAGACATCAATTCCGAAGCACTACACCTTCGGGGAAAGGGGAAGGGAAATTAGTTCAATCACCCCAAACAGAGTTCTCCTTGCTATCCAAAAACCGGAAAACGGAATGCCTTCGTCTATGTACGGCAGGGGAGTCTACAATTTTTTTGTGCCTGAGACAATAAGAGTCCTGGAAGATGTTGTTGAAAGGGCAAAGCGGCAGGGAATCAATGTTAGGCAAGCTGTCATGCACCAGCCTAGTTTGAAAGTAAACCAAGGCCTAAAGAGGCGCGCAACTGAAAAACACCCAAACCTCGCAGGTCTCGACATACCCGATTTTCTCCTTGGTCAAATTAAAAGATCTAACAGCAGCTCCGCAACATCGCTTGTAGTTTGGCAGCATTTGGCAAAAGAAGGAAAACTTGACCCAAACCAACCTCTTTTAGTTTGCGCCCCAGGCATTGGCTCCGCAATCTCGGCAGGCGTTATCGTCCCCGCTAAATAATCGACAAACCCCTTGACAAACAAAAAAACCTTGCTAAAATATTAGCAGTCACGGACACTAAGTGCTCGTGATTTTTGCCCAAAAAGGATTGAGGATTGAGAACTGAGTAGTTAACTCAGAACTAACAACTCAGAACTAACCAATGATAAAACCATTAGCCGGATACGTCTTAATAGAACCTGCCCCAAAAGAAACTAAAACAGCCAGTGGAATTGTCCTTCCGGAATCAGCCGAAGAAAAACCGCAGGAAGGAAAAGTTATCGCTTGCGGTGATGATTTAGTCGAAGAAGGAAAAACCGTCAAATGTCCTGTAAAAGTAGGGGAAAAGGTCATTTACAAAAAATGGGGCGGAAACGAACTTAAAGTCGAAGGAAAGGAGCTTTTGCTCATCAAATTTGAGGATTTGATGGCAATAGTAGGGAAATAAAATGAGCCTAAAGGACCGAGAATCGTCAGACAAAAATTCAATTCAGATGATACAAAAGCTTGATTCATCTGTTGTAGTCAGATTCTATGAAGGAGAACCCCCCATTCTTATAGAAGAAAGTCAATCACAAGCCGTCCAAACGCCAAAAAGTCCATTTGAGGAAAAACACCAGAAAATCCATTTTTGAGAAAAACCAAGGACTAAACAAATGGCTAAACAACTTTTATACGCAGAAGAAGCAAGAACAAAACTAAAGGCAGGTGTCGACAAGCTCGCAGCAGCCGTTGCAACTACTCTAGGCCCAAAAGGCAGGAATGTAGCCTTAGACAAGAAGTGGGGGGCCCCAAACGTTATCCACGACGGTGTTACCGTCGCCAAAGAAATTGAACTCGAAGACCCGTTTGAAAACATGGGCGCATCACTTGTTAAAGAAGCAGCCAGCAAAACCAACGATTCTGCAGGAGACGGAACCACAACCGCAACAGTATTAGCACAAGCCATAGTAGAAGAAGGCCTCAAAAATGTAACTGCCGGCGCCAATCCAATGATCCTAAAACATGGTGTAGAGAAGGCAACCGAGGCAGTAGTAGCGGAACTTAAGAAAATGGCTAAAAAAGTTGCCGACCGTGGTGAAATTGAAAAAATCGCCACAATTTCCGCAGCCGATGCCACAATCGGCAAAATGATAGCCGACGCCCTGGAAAAAGTCGGCGCCGATGGTGTAGTCACGGTTGAAGAATCAAAAGGCTTGGATACCTACGTTGACACCAAAGAAGGCATGGAGTTTGACCGCGGTTTCGTATCCCCTTATTTTGTTACCGACACGGACAAAATGAAGGCAATAGTAGACGACGCTCACATTTTAATTACCGACCAAAAAATCGCATCTTTAAACGACCTTTTGCAATTCTTGGAAAATTTCGTCAAAGTGAGCAAAAACTTAGTCATTATAGCCGACGAAGTTGAAGGTGAAGCCCTGGCAACCTTGGTCATAAACAGAATCAAAAGCACATTCAACGTTCTGGCTGTCAAAGCCCCCGGTTTTGGTGACCGCCGAAAAGAAATGCTCGAAGACATCGCAATTCTTACAGGTGGAACTGTTATCTCTGAAGACATGGGCAGGAAACTTGAATCAGTAACCATTGATGATCTAGGAAAAGCGGATCAGGTAATTTCCGACAAAGAAAATACAATTATAGTTGGCGGAAAAGGTACAAAAAACGCAATTGACGCCCGAATAAAACAAATCAGAAACGAAATCGAAACAACCGACAGCGATTTTGACCGCGAAAAGCTTCAGGAGCGTTTGGCCAAGCTTTCCGGCGGCGTTGCCGTCATAAATGTCGGTGCGGCTACCGAAATCGAGCTCAAAGAGAAAAAAGAAAGGGTAGACGATGCTGTTCATGCTACAAAAGCCGCTGTTGAAGAAGGTTATGTTGTAGGTGGAGGGGTTGCTCTGGTGCGCGTCAGCAAATCACTCGACAAACTTATATCCTCAACCGCCGAAAATGACGAAAGAATCGGTGTTGAAATTGTCAAAGCAGCACTCAATAAACCGCTTGCAATGCTTGCCAAAAATGCAGGGATAGACAGCGGCTGGGCGGTCAAAGAAGTTGAAAAAGCTGCCGGCAATGTCGGTTTGAATGCCCTAAACGGTAAATTCGAAGATTTGGTTGCAGCAGGCGTTATCGACCCTGTCAAAGTTACCCGGTCTGCACTCCAAAACGCAGCCTCCGTTGCCATGATGATTTTAACTACAGAAGCTTTGGTTACAGACCTTCCGGAAAAAGAAAAAGCCCCTATGATGCCTCCGGGCGGCATGGGCGACTATTAAAACCTAAATCCCACTTCAGTATCTTGACTGCTCCAAATATTGGAGTTAACTTTGAATTGTACTAGCTTTTGTGCAAAGAAAAGCCTTTTTTTGAATTATGTCAGCAAGAGAAAGAGGAATGTATGGTGAAGTCATTCATCCAAGGGCGGCCTTGAAAGGTCACGACGGAGGAAGAGGGCCGACACCAAACCAGCGAGATCATCTTAACACTATCCACTGGAGAAGAATATTAGATGGGTTGCCTAAACCTCGTACACAAACAAGCCCAAGGGAATCAGTATTATCTCCTGAATCAGCCCTAAACCTTTCTTGAGGGGCTGAACTACTTCAGCACGATCTTAATCATCGCATTTCCTACATTTGCCGCAAAATCACTCATATCGGTTTTTGCCTGAATCCTATATGTTTTTGGGCCGTACTGGAAGGGTATCTTGGCAGAAGTTCTAAATTCACCCGTTGACGAGGATGAAGAAATCTCACTTTCATAATAAGGGTTGTTGTCATTGACATTAATTATTCTTGCCCAAGCTTTCCCGTTACCGTTTGTTACCCAGATTGAAGCCTGAAACACCATGTAGTCAATTGGCGGATATTTATTTGTGTCGATTGAAACTTCCGCACCGCTTATATCAGAATAAGTGCTGCTCTTTGAAGATCCGGACCCGATGGGAATAAATATTTCCTTTTGCGCTGTTTGGATTATCGTTTGTGTTTCTTTTTGAATAACAGTTTGTACGGGTTGAGATTGACTTTGGCTCCGAGGCTGAGTTGTCTGAGGTTGAACCGTAGGGCTTTCATGAGCAGAGGCTAAAGGTGCGGGAGATGGTGTTGCAAAAATCACACCTGGCGGAGGGCTTACAGCTACATTACCTTCAGAATTAGCTTTAGAAGAAGAAAGTTCGGCCGGCGTCTTTTTAAAGATCCACCAGTTTAAAATTGCCAAATCTAAAAGTGCCACCACCAAAATAGCTAAACCGAATTTGGAAAGGATTTTAGAAGCCAAAGATTGTTCCATAGGCAGTATTAACCTTATTTTAGTCGTTGAAACGGTTATTGTCTAAGAAGCAATTTTAAAAAGTCATTATGATAAACTTAAAGTTGAAGTGGAACACAAAAAACCCCCTAAAGGCAAAAAGAAACAGCTCCAAAAACTTTTAGGAAGTGGGGAAGAGGTTGTTTATGTTACATCTATAGGAAGCCGCTATTTTTGGATAAACTTTATCACCATGCTGCCTTTGGCATTTCTATTAATCGGGATGCCAAAACTTTCCCAGTTGGTCAGACAGCGCCAGTCATTCACGTATGCTCTCACAAATCGCCGTTTTATGATAATTCGCGGTATTTTCTCAAGAAAAATTGTGACGGCACCCTTAACTGCAATTACCCACGTGACAATTGAACAGTCATTCGTCCAAAGGTTTGTCTATAACACCGGCCATCTTGTCATCATTACAGCCGGATTCGACCAAAGGGAAATCGTTATCGAAAATATCGGCAATCCGGTCGAATTCAAAATTATGATAGAGGAACTAACCAGAAAGATCGAAGATTCTTGGGAAGGTGAAGACGACAAAAAAGAAACGTTTAAGCTGCGTTCTCTCTCAGGTTAATTGTCCGGCAAAACACTTGAAGGATTAATCATAACCCCATTATCAAAAACCTCAATATGAACGTGCGGCCCGGTTGTATGTCCGGTTAAACCGACGTTTCCAATTTTTGTCGTTTCGGAAATCACATCACCTCTACCAACATCCATTCTGCTCATATGGGCGTAAAGCGACTGTAACCCGTCGCCGTGGTCGATAATAACCGTATTTCCATGGCCGTCAGGCATAAAACCAACATATATTACTTTTCCGCCCCCCAAAGGATAAATTGGAGACCCGTATGCTGCCGCAATGTCGTCGGCTCTATGATAACCACTAAACCCTTGCGAAATCACACCCCCGACAACCGGCATTCTAAAATTGAATGGAGACCTTTTTGCAGCTATACTGGCCTGAAGCAGTATTTCGTCAGGATTTTTCGCTTCATTATTTTTTGCAACCAATATTGCTTCTCCATTGACTTTAATATCTGCCTCTTTAGCCTTAAGATAACCGGCACCGATATTTGTCAAAAACAGCAAAATAATAAGGATTAAGGTTAGTTTTGAAAACAGCCTTATTCTTGGCCTTATAGCAATTTGATTTTGAACGCCCTTGAACCCGTGCTTTATAGCTTTGTTAGCCTCCATTTTGGCGTATTTGCGAATAAGTCGGCTGTATTTGTTTTTGAAAACGACGAACCTAAAAGAGCGTTTTGCAGCTCTTTTTGCGATTACAACTTGTCTTTTTACAGACTTTCTAAGTTGTTTGTTTAGTTTCATTTATTTTTAAACTCCTCAAGCTTTAAAAAGCCCACAAAAACCCCTTTCAGAAAAAAGCAGGGGATTAATATGGGTATTCAGCCCATAGTGAGGAATTTACAAAGCAAAAGTATAGCATAAATAGAAGCCAAAGTCAAATCACAAACAAATACTAATAAAACCTATAGTTATAAAAGGGAATGCATTAAAATCTTGCTTATTTCTAATCTAAAGTGTTAATTTAAATCCAATGCCTAAAGAGGGAATTCGCGCGAAAAAATGCAAAAAAAATAAAATTACCGGCCTTGTTTTAATTTATTTTTTAGCCGCTTTTTTACTATCCGGTTGCAGCCTCACGGCTTTTAACAAGCCTGCCGCCCTTCAAGTGACATCTGTGCCTGGATCATCGGTATTTATGGACGGTAAGCTGTTAGGGAAAACGCCTTATTACTCGGATCAGGTTACATCGGGTGATCACACTATCAAACTTTCAGCTTCCCAGTCTAGCTACACTACCCAAATCGCATTAAGGTCAGGAACTTTAACTGTTATAAACCGCGAGCTTGCGGACAATTTTTCCGCTCAATCTGGCGAAAATCTTTGGCTGGAACCAGGTTTATCGGGAACACTTTTAATTTCTCGCCCACAAGATACGGAAATTACAATTGACGGCAAATTTTACGGCACCGCGCCGAAACTTATTAAAAATCTCGATGATGGAGACCACCAGGTACAACTCACAAAAGCAGGTTACATAAACCGTCAATTCGCCATTAAAACTTCTTCAAAATACAGGTTAACTGCTGATGTGACCCTGGCATCAGAAATAGGAAGGGGCCAGGTTCAGATGGCGGAACCAAGCCCCCAGGTTCAAGTCCAAAAAGTCGAGATCTTAAAAACCCCTCAGGGATTTTTAAGGGTCAGAAAAGATGCATCTTTAACCAGCGATGAAATTGGCCGCGTTTCCACTGGCGACCAGTTGGAAGTTATTCAAAAAACCGACGATTGGGTAAAAGTTCTCTTCGAGGGCAAACAAGGTTGGATCTCAAAAACTTACACTAAAGACCTTTCTCAATAACTACTCTAAATATCTATTGGGCTAATCTTGATTCTTGGTACCCGATACTTGATACTTAACTTATGGTCGCCAAAAGTCTCACAAAACTCATAGATGAGGCAATTTTCCCCGCCCTTACACTTGTTGTTGCCAAAATGTTAGGCCTTCTTTTGAGCGCATTTTTTCTAAATCTTCCTTTTGAAATTAAAGCTAAAGCAATTTTTGGCATTTTGCCCGCAATTAATTTTTTAAACGTTTCAAATTATATTACTGCAGAAAATTATTCAAACCTTGCAATGTTTTTGGCGGCTGCTATAGGTGCCACCTTTGTTTTAATAAGAGCTTATTTTTTCCACGAAAGCCATGTTCACCCCAATCTTCAAGCTAAACTTGCGGCCCTGAATTTGGAAAACATCATTGCCCCAAGTTACCACCTTTACCATCAGGCTTTAATTTGGTTGATTTTTGTCTGGATGACCGTCGGATTTCTGGTCGTATCCACATTTCTTAAAATTACATATCCCGCGATTTCGGTAGTGGCCTTTATTCTGGCTGCTAATCTTTCGTGGATTTTTGCAATAGACGTTGAAAAAGAAATAGAAATCACAAAAACTTATCAATGAAGCTAAACCTGCAAATCGCAATTGCAAATTTTCTAGCCACCTTTTTACTTGTGGCACTTATCGTAAGTCCGATTTATTTTGCCAAAAATTTTTCCCAGGTTGCCGGAGTCAAAACCGAGTCAAGATATTTGCTAATTTCCCAAACCGATAAATTTCCCAATATGACATTTACCCAAAGTGGCCAAACGTATCAACTATCATTTACTAAGCAAAGCCAAAATCAGGCATTTTTAAGCGTTTTTATAGTCAATAACCCTACTCAAAGTCCTCAAAAATACACCCTCAAAACACCTTCAGCCCAAACAGCAATTTTTTTTGGTGATGATGTTAACAACTTGCAAAGTTCCGTGGTCGTCCCGGCACAGTCATCTGTACCAATCAGTATTTTTGCCAAAACAGATTCTTTGGCTGATCTGATCTCTTTCACCATAAACTAGCTTAAAAATTACTGGATGTAATGAAGAAACCTTGTCGGAAGGATATCTGCGCCGTAAATTACCACAAAAACTAAAACTATCCAGATTACGACAGTTGCAAGAAGCGGTGTGTCCGAAAGTAAAATTCGCTCCGGTGATTCACCTTCTTTTTTCTCATAAATTACGTAAAGATATCTCATAACCCCATAAATTACAAAAGGAACACTTCCCATAAGCCATTTGGATGCTAAAAAGGTTCGGGGTAAATAATCACCAAAAAGAACGAGTACCTGAGGCCCTGCAGAGGGTGGCGGCTGCAGGAAAGTAAACATGGTATAAGAAAACCAGCAGGCAGTTGCAAACATCACAGTCAAAGAATCCAAAAGTGTTTCCGGGTAATGATGAAGAATTTCTCTAGTATTCAAATCTCGGACCCCTGCTCCCAAAAGAAGAGTGCGTTCAGAACGCCTTTTACCTATTGCCAAAAATAAAGCGAGTGAGGCAACTGTCAAAATAAACCAAACCGTAACATGTGCGTCAATAAGAACAGCCCCGGCATAGACCCTAAGCAAAAATCCCGACGCAATGGCCATTACGTCTATAAGAATTAATGATCTCAAAAACAGAGAATAGGCAATCTGCAATGTTGCATAGGCCAAAATAGCCGAAAAGAAAAAAGCCCCCAACCCTTGAGACAAAAACAAAGAGGCCAGAATTAGAATGATAGCAGCAACAAATGCCGCCTGTCTGTTAATTCTTCCGGCTGCAATAGGCCTTTTGCTTTTAAAAGGATGAGCTAAATCTTTTTTAAGGTCAATGATATCGTTTATAATATAAATTCCCGATGCCATCATTGAGAATACAAAAAAGCCGTAAACTGTAAGAAAAAATTTCTCCGGATTGAAAAAAGCCCCTTCAAATACAAGCGGTGCAAAAAGCGCCAGGTTCTTTAACCACTGCCTTGGCCTTGCCGATACAAGAACCCAAAATGGCAGCCATATTATGCCTGGCCCTTTGTTTGTAAATTGGTATTTAACCAAAGTAAGCCTCCTAAAACTATTATACCGATTACTACACCCGCAAATACTTTCCCAGCACTAGGAAGAACGAGTGCAATGGCCCCCAAAATAGCACAGAGAATCCAATAAAACAAGGCAACTTGCCTTTGAGAAAACCCAATCTCTAAAAGTCGATGATGAAGATGACCTTTATCTCCAAGAAAAGGCGATTTACCCGAAGCGATTCTTCTTATTACGGTAAAAACACCATCTGTTAATGGAACAGCCATAACTAGCACTGCAGTTCCTACCTTTGCCCCGGAAATAATCGCCAAAACTGCAATTAAAAATCCTAAAAAATAAGAAGCTGAATCGCCAGGAAATATTTTTGCGGGATAAAAATTAAAAATCAAAAAACCCAATGTTGCCCCGGCTCCAACCAAAGCAAGTTTAGCGACCATCATCTGGGTTGGGTCAACAAGCGAGAATCTCAAAGAAACGGCAAAGATAATAAAAAGGGCGATAAAAGCAATTCCACCCAGTTGCCCATCAACTCCTGCCGAAAAATTAACCATGTTAATAACCCAAATAATCCAAAAAACCGCAAATAGATCTGCCAAAATGAAAATTGAATGGGTGCCGGCAAAATTAATCACGAATCTTATCGTATCAAGTCGGATTATCTCTCCTAGCCCTAATCCGCCGAAGATATTTAGAGGATTTGCAATAAAGGAAATCCCGATTCCAAATCCTACTACAACAAGTGCGGCTGCAATTTGAAACCCAAATTTTGCCCACTCATCCAGGTCAAACTTATCATCCCAGATTCCACCGACGATTAGTATTATCCCTCCAAGCAAAATTCCTGCCACCTGTTTTGTTGGCCCGATCATGAAAAGCACAGTTGCCAAAAAGGATAGAAAAATTGCCAGGCCTCCTGCACGGGGAACCGTTTTTTTGTGCAAAATGGCAGGATGCGCGTGTTTTTTTGGATCATCGACCATACCGAATTTATTGGCAAAAACCATAGTCAATGGAATCAAAAGCACTGATAATCCCAAAGCGGTCAAAAACAAAACAAACAGACTCATGTGATAAGTGTGATTATTTTAAACAAATCGTAAAGCATTGCTACTGCTACAACTAAAGACGCAACAACCAAAATTCGATGTAAAAACCTGTTTTCTCCAAAAATTGTGACAGCAAGAATAAAATTTATTATTGTAAAAACGGCTGTAACTGCTGGCAAAAGCCAAAGCTCCAAAGGCTTTGCAAGAACCGTTTCTCCCCACGGGTGTGAATAAAAAAGTGGCAGCTGTAGAGGCAGCCTGCGCCAAGATTCCAAAATTAAAAAAAACTGCAAAATAATAGATCCCAAACAAAAAATGATTCCCCAAAAAAAGAATTTATCGGCTGAAAAATTCTTCTGCGCCTCCCGCCTTATTTCCAGTTTTCTAAAAGGATTTTCCCTTACTCCAACAGTAGGAATGAAGGTAGTATTCGTTTTTATATAAACCATAAAGTCTAATTTCCACTTGTCTTAATAAACACTTCAGCCCCGTTTATTTTCGCAACCGAAGTATACCTATTTAAAAGAAGCTTCTCAAGGCCTTCAAAGTAGCCAATTGAGCTTTGAGGTTTTATTATGTACAAAGGTGTGGCACTCTCAATTGCTTTTTCTACCTCTTCTTTTCCGTTTGGAACTCCAAATACATGAAATGATGTAACGTATCTTGTGGGGTTATGCAAATTGGAAATAGCATAAAGCCAAGGGATGTCGCCCCATATATAAACAGGCTTATCATAAGCTTTATTAAAATATAAAAAGTCAGAAAGAGCCATAATTGTATTAACATTTTTATCAAAAAAATCGTTATAACTTCCGGCACTTTTATTACCCATAGAGTAATCCGCAAAATTGCGCCAATATCTAACTTGATTTATAGGTCCGCCGGTCAAAAAATCAGAAAATATTAATCGTGTTAAGAAAAATAAAGGCAGAAAGAAGAAAATTGCAAAGATTATTTTTGCCCTGTCAAATTTAATTTTGGGTAATGAAATAGATGCAATAAGAAGAGCGGTAGCCGGGGTAGCCTGGACTAAATAATGTCCATAAGTTCTTCCCGAAAAGTAGCTGCCTAAAAATGAAAATGCCATCCAAAGCAGAAGCAAATGCCACACCTCAACCTTTTTATATTTGACCTTTTTGTAAAAACCATACGCAAAGGCAGCCAAAACCGGTAAATATTTCGCAATATTTATAAGTTGAGCGTATTTTGGGCTTTCATTCAAATAGATACGATAGTAGGTGTAGGCAGCAAATATAAAATCTCCAACCAGGTGTTTCGGCGCAAAGTAGGCAAGTGTGGCTATATATGGGAGCAAAAATCCCAGCGTTAGCACAAACCCTTTTTTCACAAAGTCTACAAAATTCCTGCTTGAAAGAAACAAAAATAACCCAAGTGCTCCAGCTTCTAAGGCACCGACCTGTTTATATAATGATGCGACGGCAAACAATATACCGGCCAGGACAAGAGAAAAATAATCGAATTTCCGCTTGACAATTATCATCATAGCAACAGAAATCGGCAGGATCATAAATACCTCTGTTAGTGCCAAATCTCCCTCGATTAACCTCAGTGACGTCAAAAACCCAAAAACCCCAGCTGCCGCAAGTGCTCTTTTTTCGCCAAGTATCTCCTGGGCAATCTCATATATTGCTGTTGCTGTCGCAACCACAAAAATTGCCGCGACCAAATGAAGCCAAAACATCGAAACACCAAAAATTTTAAAAATTGCCTGGTATGTAAGGTAAATCATTGGTGGCTTGTTGTCCCAGGCAGTCTGGTATAAAACTCCACCCTGGTTCAAATTCCTGGCAACGGCTGCAAAAATTCCCTCATCGCCGTACCAAAATGGCTCAAAAATTGAAGGGAGTCTTAAAATAAATGTAAAAAGCAATATTATAACCAGAAAAAAATGGTGAGGCCTAAAATCGCGAATTATTTTCTTCATTTGCTTTCAAGTTTAAACCCATGATCCCAAATCTCCGTTGTTGGTCCTGGGCTCATCAGAAATACTTTGCCACCAATATTATCACTCAAACTCACCTTGCTGTCTAAAACGTATGTATCAAGAAGACTTTTTCCCGAAAACTGTACGAGACCTTCCGGTAAAACAACGAGCCTATTGGATAAGTTGTTTCTTTCTTTATAATAAATAACTTCCGCAAAAGAAGGTAGTACAGTCACGATAGTATCATTGTTGCTTATTTTCCTAACTATCTTTTCATTAAATTCATCCCTAAAGTCCCTTGGCTGGCTTGCAAAAGTAAAACTGTCAATAACTACGCTCAAAACAACAATTATGCCGATACAAATCTTAAAAAGTTGTCTTGACAAACTTTGGGAAGCTTGCACCATAACCATCGAAAGTGGAATTGATGCGCCGATTAAATATCTCCAGAAAAATATTGGCCTGAAAGGCAACTTGACTCCATCAAACGCAAGTCCTGGAAGAGATGCTAAGAAAAAAGGGACAACTGCCCAAAGCCAAACCATAAGATATGGCTTTTCAAACTTTCTTTTGATCAAATGTTGGAATACCCCAGCAGTGAGCAAAATCAGCGAGATGGAAAATAATACTGTCCGCCAAATAGATTGGCTTTCTCCGCCTAAAATCCGCTCAAATGCATCAAAATATGTTTGCTTAAAATTAATTGGGGGAATCCAGTAGCTTGAACCCACAGACGCAATTTGTCCCAAGAGCACTTTCAGCCACGGTAAAAACAATAATCCGACTATCGTATAAAGGCCAATCATCCGCCAGAAAATTTTGCGGTCAAAAAGCAGTAAATATAGCCCTTCGGCCCCTAAAATAAATAGCATGTAGTAATGTGTATATACCCCCAAAGCAGTAAATAAAACGAAAGAAACTGCCCGAAATCTATTAAATTTTTTGGAAAGCTCCAAAAGGAAGAAGACAGAACCGGTAGCCGCAAAAGCAAACATTGTGTAATTTCTAGCCTCGAACGCATATTTGAAAAAAATTGGATTTACGGCAACGACTATTGAAGATAAGACACCAAATTGCTTACCTTTCACATATGAAGACAGCTTGTAGACCATAAAAATCGTCAACAAAAAGAAAACGATGGAGGGAATTCTTGTTATTACCTCTGTGGGGGGGAAGAGTTTGTATAAAAATTCTATCACCGTGTAATATCCGGGAGGGTGAAAATCGCCCGCAGTGGTTTTGAGCATCTGCTCGTAAGGAAGTCTGGAAATCATCGAAGTCCAAGCTTCATCACCCCAAAATCCACGGGTCAAATAGTTGTGGGCAAGAATAGCAAACATCGCCTAGTCTTAAGTATATGCTCAAAAATTAACGCTGACAATTGAGGATAAGAAAAATATGTATAATAAAATTAATGCCCGTAAAAAAAAGCCACATTAAAGAAAAAGTTGGTAATTTATCTTCTGATTGGTTAACAAAAAGCACACTAGGCTTATTTTTTGGGTTTATAGAAATATCCATTGTTGGGTTGATATACAGCTTAATTCTCTCATCAAATCCTTCGCTTAAAATTTCCGGCTATGCGGTGATTTTTGCAGGAATTCTTCAGGGTACAATTCTTGGGGAATGGCAGGTCAAGGCACTCAAACCGTCATTCCCGAAATTAAATTCTATAAACTGGATTGTTCTTACCGCTTGTGCTTCAGGGCTTATTTGGTTTTCCGTGATTGCTCTGCCTTTTTCCAGGATATTTCCAGCTGTGTCGCAGGAAGTAACAAAACAAAGTGTAGTTTACTCCCAGGCGGCCAAATCCCTTAACACAAGCCTGATTTTTACGTCGACGATAAGCTTTTTGGCAGGCCTCTTTTTAGGTTATATTGTCAGTTTTCTCCAGTGGATAGAGCTTGGAAGGCATGTCAAAACCTCATTCGGCTGGATTTTCTATAGTTCACTCGGCTGGGCATTAGGCTTTAGCTCAATCATTATTTTATTGACAAAGTTGCCTTATACAAATTTGTTTAGTCTCATTATCTCAGCACTCCTAACTTTTCTAATTAGCTCCTTTGTAATTTCCGCAATTTCGCTTTTGGGAGTGGTATCCCTTAAAAAGAAATAAGGTTTTAGTTTGTCTGGGAAAGCTCAGCTTTCCAGTCGTTAAACCGCTTTGCCAGATCAAGATTATTAATGGGAAAAGCACCAATATTGTATTTTTCAAAACCGTAATTTAAAAGAGTAGCAGCTGCCACGTCCCTATCCTCAATAGAACCTGCTCCCGAGACTATAGCCATAAACCTGTGCCCATCACGCTCGGCTGTCACAATAGTCGAGTACCCGGCATTTTCCGTATAGCCGATTTTCAGTCCATCCACACCAGGGTAAGTCCCCAAAAGAGCGTTCCAATTTGGCAAATCATAAAGTTTATGGTTTTGGTTAGCATCAAGGCGCCTGTAAATCGTGGCCGCATAACCTGCAATATCTGGATAATTTACTTTGGCATCATGGGCAATTATTGCCAGATCGTAAACTGTTGAAAAATGATTTGGGTCGTCAAGCCCTGTTGCGGTTGCAAAATGCGAGTCGCTGGCGCCTATTTTTGAAAGCTTAAAATTGACAAGATCCATAAAACCAGATAACCCAAGGCTGTACTCAGCTCCAATCGAGTCTGCTATTGCTTGGGCTGCATCATTGGCGCTTGTCATAATCGCCCCGCTAGCTGCATCATCCAATGTTAACCTCTCTCCGCTTTTCAAACCTAAAATTGTCGGAATTTGGTTGCTTGCATCATCTGATATTGAGATTAAATGGTCTCCTCTTGCCAAATCCATCGCCGCCGCAACCGTTGCAAGTTTAGAAAGGGAGGCGGGGGCAATTTTTTGCTTTAAATTCAAAGACCAAATTACATTGCCAGAATCAAAATCTAATACCGCACCCGCTTTTATGATAGGTAACATGTTTAGGTATTCTCCCGAGCCCCAACCTATTGGATGCCAGTTAGAATTACCTTTAATATTTCCTTCTGCTGTAGTTAACGCGGATTTACTATCCAAAACAGTAGCGGAAGTGCCCTTTTGTACACTTGGACTTACCTCAAGCATCAAAGCGATAATAAATGACATAACAGCCAGAATAAAAACTCTTTTGTTAAATATCACAGCTCTTTTTAAAATACCATTGAGTATATTTTTTACAATCGAAACGGAGGTTATCATAGCTTATATGCCAGGTCATTTGGAGCAAATTTTTCCTTAAGAAGGGCCCAGAAGTTACCGTTATTTGCATCGTACCCTAAAGCCCAAATACCTACACCCGCCAATTTTTTTTCTTTGGCAAAATCATATTTAAGAGTTAGGGAATTTTTATCTTCCATATAAACAACATGCCAACCGGTATTATCCCAATAGCCTCGCCATGAAACTTTAGCATTGTTATCCCATCCTCCAACCGGAGTTATAGATAGAAGTTTATCTGAATCAACCTTATCCGCAGTCGTTGGTGTTGCCCTCGTCCATCTCACACTATCCGACAGTGGCGAAGGACTATAAGCGTAATAATTCCAACCGTAGTAAGGAACCCCTAAGATAATTTTTTTGGAATCTGCGACTTTGATAAAATCCTCAACAGCCGTCGAAACGTCATACCAAAAAGGACCTTGGCCGTTATTGTAACCATAAAGAGGCGCCGAAGGGCCGATAGAACCGGATGACGGAGTATAGAAGTCATAAGCCATCATAAAGATTCCGTCAGTCGATTTTGCCAGGGCAGCAATGTCGTATATTTTGTCAAAACGAACCGAAGAAGCCAGAACAGAAACTGTCACATAAGGATTATTAAGCCGCCTATGAAGCGTACTGCTGTAAAAATCTACAAAACGACTGAACTTCTCCTTAAGTAAGTCATTGGAGGGGATATATTCAAAGTCTATGTTGACCCCGTCTAGATTGCGGCTTGCCAAAATTTCAACAGAATCATCAGCAAGCCGGCTCCAATAACTTTCATCAGATAGAAAAGATTCTATAGCTCCTGCATTCATTTGTGTTAACGTTACAACCTTTCGAACTTTGTGCTCGCCAGCTTTTTTAAAAAGCGATGCCAGTTTAGGGCCATTAAAGGCTTCCCACTCAAAAGATGTCTTGTCTATTGTGCCATCTGAATTAACAGGAAGAGAAAAATATGCAAAAGTTGTTAGTGCGCTCCAATCAATGCCATTCATTTTTGTTAGGGACCAAAAAGGAGCAAAACCAAAAACTTCACCTTTTATATGGACTACAGGTTGCAAATGAAGCAAACCTTGAATTTTACTGTTGTTTTTTACCAAAAAAAAACCTAAAAAAAATGATCCAGAAACAAAAATCGCGAAAATGGCAAAAACCCCAACTATAAAGATTCTCCGGAGAGGGTCTGGCAGATTTGAATCCATGAGTTGCGACTTTACCAAGTGAAAACTGGCTTGTCAAATTTTAGCTATAATAAGAAATGGATATAATTATTTCATGGATATCCCAAAGGACGAACCAGAAAAAATTGCCGATATTACTGCGCAAAAAGTAATTGACATCATAGGCCGTCCTGCGCCCGTGAAACGAATTCGCAACAGCCAACTCGCATCTGCGATCTTAGGCACTGTCGGATTTACTCTTTTTACAAACGGAGCTGCGAAAATTCTTGGAGATATATCGCCTCTTTTGTCAGCCACTTTAGGCCTGTCTGTTATGGTAATTGCAGGTGTCTTGTTTCAAAAACTTTCAAAAAATTAAATTTTATCCCGGCGCTCCAATAAATAAGTGTCACCAGCAGAAAATGTAACTTCATACTGGCCACTAATTACCAAGTGAACCATTTGTATCTTAGCGCCCTCTAAATTTTTGGTATAAAAATTCCAAGCATTTTGTCCGGGATGCAAATCCAACATCACATAATCAGCTTCAGATACATTTGGTAAAAGATAAACATTTCTCCTATGCGACATGTGGGGTAACAAATTATTTTGAGAGGCAACAGATACTTTGCTAGGAATCAGAGAAAGAATCATTTCGTTGTCACTTATCGATAGCTGGCTCCGCCAAAATTGTCCTTTTAGTAAATTTTTCAAGGGTGCGTGCAGAAGGACATTGGTCACAAGATGTGGTACTAAAATAAGAATCATTAATACTATTATTGTCTTTGTTGATTTCCCATATCTCTTTAAAATTTTGCCTAGCGCAAGTATTGTTGCAATCGACATTAAAACACCCATCTCTGCACTATAGTGATAGTAAATAGTCCAGCGGATTGGGTGCATTAAATCTAAAAATCTTGAAGCAAACTGAAATCCAATTATTGGCAACAGGCTGAGAGCAATGAGTGGCGTAAAGCCAAACGAAAAAAACGTCCAGAATAAAGTCTCAGTTTTCCCAAGCGGAAGAAAGAAAGATTTTACCGCAAACACCGGACTAAAAATGTATGCGGTAATTGCGCTACCCAAAGTGTCACCCGGTTGGACAAAAGAGTCATAGCTATGTTGCCCAAAAAGCGGCATTATTAACTTTATGGCTACCACCGACCAAGTAATGGAGATTGCAGATGTAATTACCCCGATTTTGAAGTTTTTCTTAGCAGCCCAAATATAAATTCCCAAAAAAGAAAGCAATAACCCGACATGTTCTCTTACAGAAAGGCAAAGTATTAAGGTCAAAAAGAAACTTTTCCAATAACCGTTATCCAAAAAATAAAAAAGCCAGGCTAGAAAAAAAGGCAAAAGAGACATTTCATGGAAGTCATATACATTGACAGCTTGAATCCCGATGAAATCTACATAAATAAACGCAGTGGTGATAGCTAGTAATCGGGGCAAGCGTTTTCTGCTAACCAGCCAAATGGGAAAAACTGCTGCCGAAAGTATTATTGCTTGAAAAATTAGAAGTACGCGTTCATTTTGTGTAAACCAGTACAGTGGAGAAATAAAAAGCATTATCGGCCTAAATCGATCCGCAAGGTCTAAATTTCCACCAACGGTTGAAAATGGCCTTTCAAACTTACTATAAAGCCACAAAGCCTGGTCATAAGTACTAAAGTCTACTCCTTGCGACTGGAAATGGTTGTGCCGGACTACAGAGAGAAGGCTGTAAAGTATGGAAAAAATGAGAAATATTGCGACAATTATCCAAAAGTCTACGGAGACTCCTAAAAAATGACGGGGTAATTTAAACCTTTTCGGTAACACGATACTCTAGGTATTTACCAAGCATCAATCGAGTGTGCGCATCTATACCCGGTAGTGCTGTAAAAATCAAAGTCACAACTGGCATCAGTATAAACTCAAGTGGCATTGTCAGTTTTTTAAATAAAGTTGCATGCTCAGACCGTTTTGGCCTTTGTCTCAGATCGACAATTAAAATAACAGCTAAAAAGAGCCAACACGTTGTTAGGATCCCAAAAGAAATCCTGGGCAAGTTTTGTCCCATTACAGTTTGTGCAAACACTGGATTTAAAAGCACCGGAATTGTAGCACCAAGTGTGACAGCAAACCAATTTACAGGCCACAGAAAATGGTCTTCCAATACAATAAAAACCCGAACTGTCTTTTTCCAAAAAGGCACATTTGTTGAGGTTAACCATTTTTTTATAAAATATGCATCATCAGAAACGCCCCATGCCCAGCGTTTTTCCTGCTCGTATAAATTAACCAAAGACTTAAGATAGCTTGTTGATTCGGCAGCGTCTGTAATTGCCGAAAGGAATATCGGTTCTACGTCAACGTTTCCTTCTTTAGCAAAAAAAGTCTTAAAAAATATCCTGAAGTCTTCAGGAATGACATCCACATCCCAATAACCTACATCGTCCAAAAGCTTCATAGATGTTGAATAAATTGAGCAATTAACCAACCTGTCCGTTCTGGAATTTACAGCGGTTTGCCAAACTGAAGAAAGTGAGCTAATAACCCTAATTGGTGCTGGCACTCTCCATATATTTGCGTAAAATAAAACAACCGGTTGCCAAAACCTTAAGTACCTATGTCTACTGGTAAGAAAGTTATAAGTTAAGCATGAGAAATATTTGGGTGAAAGCTCGCCATCTGCATCTTTAGAGGTAACAGTCATCATTCTTATATCCATCTTTCTTCGAATAATAAGCTGCTGTTTTGCTACTTTTACTGCATAAGCTTGGTTCGAAGATTTACCTTTGACTTCTCTGGCTATATCTGGATGAAAAGTCGTTATCATGTTTGCAAACGAATTCTTATATTTATTACTTAAAATCTTTGCTTTCTCATAGGCATCACTGCCCTCTCTTTCCTCAAACGCTAAAACCACCGAAATTTGCTTTTTGTCAAAATCTTGTTTTAATAACGATTCAATTCCACGAGTAATAGTTGAAAGAGGTTCTTTGTAAGTCGGGACAATTACCAAATGGTGAACTTTATTGTAGCCTTTAACTTTTTTGGCATCCGTTAGCCAGTCGTATTTTTCGCTTGCTCTCAGTTTCAAATGCGAAACGACAGCACTTATCGCCATAGCAGCCGATTTATAGAACCAAAAAATATCAAATAAAATAATGTAATAGGCAACATAATGGGGAATCCAAAAAGAACCCCATACCGGAAACAAAATTAAAGTCCACGAAAATGTCCCCGGTAAGATTTCCAGGAACCTGTGAATAGGTCGATCGTGTTTTTCAACAAAACTGCTAACCATAATATCCTCTAGTAATTAACGGAAGCCAAATTTTACCATAAATTAAACAATTTTTGCGCGCAAGAAGATGTAGCAGTGACAATATCATCAAAAGACTGGTTTCTGATTTTACTTAGGAAGCTAGCAATTATTCTAACATTCTCCGGCGCATTTTTCTTGCCCCTCAAAGATTCCGGCGAAAGAAAAGGGGAGTCTGTTTCAACCAAAACCTGTCCATTAGGAGCCTTTCGGGCAACTTCCTGTATGTCTTTGGCATTTTTAAATGTCACAATTCCCGAAAAAGAAATATAAAATCCTAAATTCAACGCTTTATCCATTGCCTCCACATTACCGGTCCATGAATGAAATACTCCACATAATTTGGAATTTGAAGCTTGGGATTTGGAAATTAAATCAAAAATTTCGCCCCACCCGTTCCTGCAATGGACAACTAATGGCAGATCTAAATCGGCGGCCAACCTTATTTGTTCACCAAACAACTTTCTCTGAAATTGCTTTTCTTGCTCACTGGTATCTGGTCTCTGGCCACTGGAGTCTAAAAAATAATCCAGCCCGCATTCCCCAATTCCCACAACCTTTTTGGAGGATTTTGCGACTTTTCCAAGCTCACTCATCAACTGATCACCATATTTCCCAACATCAGCCTTTCCGTCTTCCGGATGAATTCCGCATGTTGCGTAAATTTGCAAATCATCACTGGAATATTTTTCAGCAATCTCGATACATTTTTTCGAACACTCAATCGATGTTCCAATAGTCACAATTTTTGAAACGCCCGCGCCATTTGCTCGATCCAATAATTCTTTCAAATCATCAACAAAATCCAAATGAGCATGCGAATCAACAAGCATTTTAAATTCGGGGGAATAATGGTTTTTCTACAGAAACTTTCCCCGTAAATTGTTCAAGTATCAAAGCCGAAGTTTGAGGTAAGAATGGCCCTAAATTAAAGCCAATTTCCCGTATTTCTTGGGCAATAGGTGAAATCACTCGTTTTAAATCAGCACTTTCCAACTCCCAGGGCTTTTCCTCATTAATTTTTTTATCAAGAACCGAAATTGCGTCCCAAAGTGAAAGAATTGCTAAATCAAACCGGTATTTTTTTAAATTATCCGAAACCGTTTTTTTAAATTTGAAATTCTTTTTCGGCGGCAGTGATAAATTTGTGTCGCTTGCCAGTCGTGCAACGCGCGCCACTAAATTTCCAAGACCGTTTGCCAGCTCGCCGTTATAAAGGTCTTTAAATCTTTGAATCGAGAAATCACCATCTCCCCACGCCGGAATTTCCCGAAGCAAATAAAACCTTAAGGCCTCAGCTCCAAATGTTTTAACCAAATCAAACGGGTCTATGACGTTTCCCAAAGATTTGGAAATCTTTTGACCGTCGACCGTAACATATCCATGAACAAATTCTTCATCCGGCAAGGGAAGTCCGGCTGACTCAAGCATCGCAATCCAGTAAACCGCATGAAACCTTAAAATACCTTTTCCCAAAACTTGGATTTTTTTAACCTCCGAATCCTTCCAATATTCATCAAAAAGTTTTTGATCATTTGTTCCAAAACCCAAAGCCGTCAGGTAAGTTGTTAACGCGTCAAACCATACATACATGACCTGCGAATCATCACCCGGTACTGGCACACCCCAGCCGCGCGCCCGCTCGCGCGAACGGGAAATCGAAAAATCGGCTAACCCCGATTCAATAAAACTCAGCACTTCGTTTTTTCGTGTATTGGGAATAACCAAAAGCTTATCTTTTTTGATTAAATCCTCCAAAAACTTTTGATAATTGGAAAGTTTGAAAAAATAATTTTCTTCCTCCACGTCTTCTGGTTTTGTCAGATGTTCCGGACACTTTCCGTCAACGAGCTCATCAGGAGTATAAAACTGCTCGCAGCCGACACAATAAAGACCTTTATACTTCTTTATATAAATGTCATCCGTTTTACATAAAGACCAAAGTTTTTGGGCACCCATAAAATGGTCTCTACAGCTTGTCCTGTTAAAAACATCAAAAGTTAAATTCAATGCGTCTTTAAAGTCGAAAAACTTTTTTGAATATTTATCAACTACTTCTTGTACACTAACGCCTTCTTTTTCTGCCGTCTGGACATTTTTCAAAGAATTTTCGTCAGCGCCGTCAGAATAAAAAGTTTCAAATCCGCTTGCACGGTAAAATCTCGCCAAACAGTCTGCCTGCACGTATTCCAGCGCGTGCCCCACATGCGGCGCCGCATTAACATAAGGAATAGCCTGTGCTATGTAAATACGCTTGTCCTTTTGCATGTGTGTAATTCTAGCAAATCACCAAACAAGTACCAATATCAAATTTTTCTAAAACTAAAAGTCAGGAAATAGGGTATTTGGTTGGAGATTTAATAAATGAAACAAGACCGCCAAGATAGGAGACTTTGTATTTCTCTTTCACAATTACCTTATCGTATATATCTGGAAATGTTTTTGTAGAATCATATTTTTCCCTCAGCTTATCGTATTTTTGGCGATCATAAATCGACCAAAATTCAGATTCTGGATAGTAACACTGGGCGTAAAGAATTTTTCTGCCGCCTAACTCCAAAGTCTTTTTTTCTATTTTCCGATTCAAATTTAATATTTTTTTAAAGTCTTTAATTAACTTTCCCCAAACACCAACATTGATGATCAAGTCAGTACTCATAAATATCGGTGACAAAAAAGCATCCTTTATTGGCCTAAGAGGGCAAAACCAAAGTGGATAAATATTAATGTTTTTATCAAGATAATCAAGAAAAGTGAATATTTTATCGGCGGATAAACTAATATCTTGCGTTATTGTTTGCTGAGAAGTTTTTAGTGCTTGTAAAAAGCGAAACATTGCGCGTGTTTTAAATGCAACATTAAAAAGCATACGTGTAAATCGATTAAATGGAAACTTAAGTCGCAAGAAAGCATATCTGGATACCCAAAATGTCCCCTGGTCATATCTAAAGAAGTAATCTCTTATCGGAATGATTTCTTCCCAGCCCGACTTTTTTTCTGCATTTTTTTTGGCATGTAAATAGAACCACTCGTCGGTTGTCTTTGAAAAAGTAGTAATTGGTAAATCCACATAGTCGGTTAATGTGCCCTCCATTACAACGCCTAAATTTTTTGAAAAAAGTATTCCGTCGACAAAGTCACTACCTCTTTTTGTCTCCTTTTTTATAACTTCTACAACTTCCTCAAAACTATTAACTTTTATATACTTTAGCCTAACGTATTTTTTTGCCGGGATAAGTTTAAGCTTGGCAGCTGAAATTATTCCAACAGATCCATACGAGCTCGCTAAACCATAAAATAAATCTGCTTTGACTTTTGGAGACGCTTTGACGACTTTCCCGTTTCCTAAAATGACCTCATATTCTAAACAACAATTGTCAAAAAGACCCCATTTAAACGAGCTGCTTTCACCAGCCCCTCCCTGAATACCTCCACCAACGGTAATTCCGGGAAATTCCATGACAACTGGAGGAATTAATCCATGTTTAAGGGTTTCGTTAACAAGTTTATCCATTGGAACATTTGGCTCAACGATTGCGTATCTTCCATTTTTGTTCACCTTTATCACCTGATCCAAATCGCTAATATCTACAACCCCATTTTTTTTAAATGATAGAACCCTAGTAGAATTAGATGTGCCATGATAAATTCTGACTTTTCGGGAATGGGCATAATTATCTTGCATTTCCCGGCTAAGACGTACAACCTTGCGGGCATGCTTTTTAGAAGTTTCCATAATTAAGGATTTGGAGAAGGTGTCGGGGAAGGTGCCGCGGTTTGCGGGCAGGAGACGCAATAAGATTTATCCTGGTAAACGTCCTTGATTACGATCTGTTCCTGTTCTTCAGCATTAGGCGATCCTGCAGGCACAACTTGGCCTGTAGATTTATCTACCCAAACTTTGGCTTTAACAAACGTATCCTGTCTTGGTTCAGTACCGGAAATAAAATATTCAAAATGATTATTTGGACAGGAATCATTTTTTGCTCCCCCTGTTGCCCCACAGATGTTTATGCCGACAACGCCGCTTGGAACATTAAAAGATTCATTGATCTTATCCTTCAAGACAAAAGTCATTATTTGGTTCCAAATAGGTGCCGCGCCTGTAATACCCGAAGCCAAATACTGATTCATTGGCGTGTTATCGTTATTGCCGACCCAAACTGACACTAAATAACTAGGTGTATAGCCAATTGTCCAATTGTCTCTTTTGTCATCCGTTGTTCCTGTTTTGACTGCAACGGTTTTTCCGGGGACAACAAGCCCGCTTGCCGACCCAAACTCCATAAGCCGAGCCGAATTGTCAGAAAGTATAGAAGACATTAAAAATGAAGTTTGAGAGGAAAGTACCCGGGTTCCGGCTCTTGGGGTAAATTGATCTAAAATGTGTCCTTGCGCGTCCTCAATTTTTAATATTGGATCAAGATCAACCTTTTTTCCTTGGTTTGCAAAAACACCAAAAGCAGTAGCCATATCGACCATCTTTACCTCACCTCCACCCAAAGTCAGCGAAAGACCGTAACGTGAAGGGTCAGTAAATGTGGTAATACCCATCGCCTCGGCTTGCGTAATCATCGCCGGTACTCCATTTAGGGCAAGCACCTTAACAGCGGGAATATTAAAGGAATTACCAAGAGCATTTCTTACTGTCACTGCTCCATGGTATTTACCATCATAATTTACCGGCCTATAAGGCCTTGGTCCTTCGGAAAAAGTTGTAGGCACATCCATGATTATTGTTGCCGGGGTAATCAGTTTATGCTCAAGTGCTGTTGCATAGTTAACCGGTTTTATTGATGATCCTGGTTGCCTTAGGGCAGTCGTTAAATTTACTGCCCCGTCAATTGATGCGTCGAAGTAATCCTTTGATCCAACCATTGCTAATATTTCACCAGTTGAAGGCTTGGTAACAAGAGCGGCACCGTTAGTTACATGTAAATATCCAAGCTTGTCGATATTATTTTTTACTATTTCCTGCGCTTTTTCCTGCAAATCCAGATCCAGTGTTGTTGTAACTTTTAGCCCCCCCTTAGAAACAACCATGTCGCCATATTTTTGCGCTAAATATTCCCTAACAAACATCACAAAATGTGGTGCCTTAATATTCGTTGCAGATGGTTTGAATTGGAGCTCCTCGCCTGATGCCTCATTCGCCTGAGCTTGAGTAATATAGTGCTCGTCTACCATCCGCTTTAAAACCAAAAGCTGACGGTCTTTTGCCCTTTTTGGGTCTTGCCCGTAAGGAGAATAATAGGTGGGTGCTACAGGAAGCCCTGCCAGGAGAGCACTTTGTGCAAGATCAAGCTCCTGGACGGGTTTGCCGAAGTATTGCTCACTTGCCGCCTCAACTCCAAAAGCTGTTCCCCCATACGGTACCTGGTTTAAATACATTTCCAAAATTTTATCTTTTGAAAAAGCCATTTCAACCCTGAACGCCAAATACAATTCTTTAGCCTTCCGGGTTAAAGTTCGCTCAGGAGAAAGAAATACGCTTTTTACCAACTGCTGGGTTATAGTTGACCCGCCCTGAATATTTCCGGCAAAAACTGTTTGACCAAAAGCCCTGGCAATTCCGTAAATATCAAAACCCTTATGTTTATAAAAATCTTTATCTTCTATAGCAATTGTCGCGTTTTTTAAATTGGCAGGTATTTCAGAAAGCGGAACTACGGTCCTATTTTGATCCTCGTAAATGTCATACAAGAGTTTCCCGTTTCTATCCATTATTTTTGTCGTTTGCGGAACCTGTCTGTATTCCAATTGTTTTGGGCTAGGTAAGTCTTTTGTAAAATACCAGGAGGCAAATATAAAAAGAAAAATCACCACGAGCCCAACTTTAAAGCTGCGGTCTTCTCGAATAATCGGGCGTTTTATCAAATGTCGAAGGGCCTCAACTGGCGCGGTTTTAACTAAATCTAGGTTAAATCTGCGAAGAATAGAAAAAAGGCTTTTTGCACCTTGCTTGGCTACCCATATCGTAACATCACCAATAAAAGCAACAAGCCTTATAAACCAAGTTAGCCCCCCCAGAAAGCTTGAAGCAATTTTAAATATGGGCTTTTGGAACAATTTAGAATCAGACATGATAAAAAATCAAAATCAGAAAAAGGCGAAAAACAAATG
The DNA here is from genome assembly GCA_021813125.1 of bacterium. Taxonomy (GTDB): domain Bacteria; phylum Patescibacteriota; class Microgenomatia; order Curtissbacterales; family GWA2-41-24; genus JAKAJD01. The sequence goes on from JAKALT010000007.1 coordinate 33,642, forward strand.
TATTCTATCCTAAAAAAAACCTTTTTGACAGAGGGTCAAAGTAGCAAAAATTAGCTCCAAGCGGTATATTATACGAAAACTAAAATATGGCAGATGATGCGGAAAAACGAGGGCCTATTGAAAAAGGCGAAAAAGGCTGGCCGATAAACCCTGTTGGTGTAGTTGCCCTTGTTATCTTTGCCATAATTATCGTGTTTTTTATAGTCAAGCCTCTTTTCCAGCAAAAGGTTGAAAATAACATTCCTCAGCAAACAAATTCCAAAGGGGGGTCGATTACCGCACCCCAGGCAGGTCAAATTATAAGATCAAATAATCTTTCTCTTCAAATTTCGATCGAGGAGCCCCAGAAAGTGAACAAAGTACAGTACTGGGCTAAAACTTATGCGGATGGAAACTGGCAAATGATAGGGGAGGTGTTATCCACCCCATATAATCTTGACTGGCAAATTCCCGATAATTTCAAAAACAAAGCAATTGCCATAACCGCCCATATTTATCAAAAGGACGGCAATATCATAAAAGATCCGGGCGGCTGGCACGAAGGCATAATAATATTGGCTCAATAATGCAAATTAGAGAGGCTAAACCAGAAGACTATCATCAAATTATGGTCCTTTACAACGATTTTGTAGAGGAAGACAGATATTCAAAACATGATTCCGATTCTTTCTATAAAGTTATAAAAAATCCTAATAATTTAATATATATTGCAGAATCAAAGGGTGTTTTAATTGGTTTTGCAACACTTTCCTTAAGAAATGTAGTCAGATACCCTAAACCGATAGCAGAGTTGGACGAACTATATGTTAATCCAAAATATAGAGAAAAAGGCATCGGTAGAAAATTGGTAGAAAAAGTTGAACAAAAAGCAAAACAGCTGGATTGCTATGTCATTTATATCGAATCACACAATGATAGAAAAACAGCCCACAAATTTTATCAATCACAAGGCTATTCAAAATATGGATTTGCATTCAGAAAAAGAATTTAGCTAAACATTTAATCTTTCTTTCCCAGATAGCTCCAAAGCGCAAACAAAATAAGAGCTACAATCAGAAGCGCAATGTTAAAAAAAGTAATTAACCTTAAAACTGCCAAAATCGAAATTAATCCTGCAAAAACACCCACAAAAAAAGCCATTTTGAAAGACGTATAAAAATACCATTTCGCGCTATAGCGTTTGTACAGTCTTGTCCTTAAAAAATACAAGACAAGTCCGAGAAACCCAAATGTTGCGAGAAAAATAAAAAGAATCAGAATTGCATAGATATAAAATGGGGCATCATCGGGGTTAACCCCGACAACAATCCATGAAATTCCAAAAAGTGCAATAACACTAACAAGAAATATCAATGGCAAAATGCGGGCCATAAGTACATTGTAAACTCGAAATTAGAATATCGAAACTCTAAACAATTTCCCAATTTAATAAATTTATATTTTTGAAATTGCTTATGAGCGTTTGCGCACCCTTATTTGTTTCGGGTTTAGTGCTTCGGATTTCGGATTTTGAATTATTGTTATAATTCGCATGATGGATGCCCAGACTTCATTATTGGTTGTTTCCGCTTTAGTCATTGTTGCGCTAGTTGTAATTTATTTGCAGATAAAAAAACTTACTGATTCAAAAGGCAGGGACGAAACCACAAAACTACTCACGCAGTTAGTTTCCGATATGCGCGGTTCTATGGACAAAACCACAGACAGCATGGTCCGCCAAACTACCGCAATCAACCAGCGCCTCGATCGTGCAGCCGAAGTTATATCAACCGTCAGTAAATCCGTTGGAGAAATGACCGAACTTGGGCGTTCCATGAAAGATCTGCAGGAATTTCTGCGTTCCCCAAAAATGCGCGGACAAATAGGGGAGGCTGTTCTAAAAGATATTTTGGGTCAAGCCCTGCCAAAGCAGCATTTTCACCTTCAATACGCTTTTAAGGGTGGTGAAATTGTGGATGCCGCATTGCAACTGGAACAGGGAATAATCCCTATCGATGCCAAATTCCCGATGGAAAATTTCCGAAAAATGCAAAAGGCCAAGGACGAAAAGGAAATCGAACAAATCAGAAAATTATTTATTGCCGACGTCAAAAAACACATTGACGCTATTGCCACCAAATACATCCGCCCACAGGAAGGCACTTTGGATTTTGCCCTCATGTATATTCCCTCGGAACCTGTCTATTACGAAATGATTTCTAATGCCCCGGATCTGGACGATTATGCCTACCGCAAACGCGTCCGCCCCGTATCACCTTCTACAATGTATGCATATTTACGCGCCATTATCATGTCTCTTGAAGGTAGTAAAATCGAAGCCCAGGCCGGTCAAATACTGGCAGCCCTTCGCGAAATTTCCGACGAAACCAACAAATTCGGCTCTTCTCTCTCAGTTCTCACCAAACACATCAAAAACGCTGCTGCCTCCAGTGATGACGTTAATAGCCGCTATACCCGCCTGAGCACAAAAATATCAACGGTTCAAAACCTCGAGCCGAAATCTGTTAAGAAGTTGAAATAAACTATAGGGTATGTTATAATTCTGCTTCTATTATGGAAACAGACAGCACGATTATATCTGCTGAAACCCCAAAAGGCACTCAGGTAGAGGTGAGGGAGTCTGGTGTTGCAGGAAAAGGCTGTTTTGCCACAAAGCCTATTAAAGAGGGTGAAACAATCCATATTTTAAGAGGAGAGCTACTTACCGGTCCGGAGATTGATCAAAGGATTATTGCTGGCGAGGAAAGACCTGATGATGAACTCCAAATCGGTGAAAACTTATTTTTTGCCCTAGACAATCCTTCGTATTTTTTTAATCATAGCTGTGAGCCAAATGGAGGGATTCGTGGAGCCAGCGAACTCTTCGCGTTAAGAGATATCGAAGAAGGTGAAGAAATAACTTATGATTACGCAACTACAGTCGGGGTAAAGAGAGATCCTAGCTGGTTATTGGGCAACAATGACTGGATTATGATGTGTCGATGCGGATCGGAAAAATGTCGCGGCGAAATAAAACCAGTAACTTCAATACCAGAAAAAACACTAGATAGGTATATTCAGCGCGGAGCAATACCAGCTTTCATCAGGCAACAGCTCTCACAAATAACGCCTTGGCTGTTTGAAACACAGCAAAATAGTCTGGCCTTGTAAATTTAGGGTTTTTTTAATTAAAGTAGCATAGATGTGCCTATCAATGCTCTTAGTTCGTGCTAAAATAGCCGCGTGAGTGATATCCTGCAAGATTTAAATCCACAGCAAAAAGAAGCAGTAACTACTACAGAAGATCCGCTTCTGATAATCGCCGGTGCGGGAACCGGCAAAACCACGGTTATTGCCAGAAGAATCGCCTACATCATCGAAAAAAAACTCGCAAGACCCGCAGAAATTTTAGCGCTAACCTTTACCGACAAAGCTGCAGGCGAAATGGAGGAACGCGTCGATCAACTAGTGCCATACGGTTTCACCGACACCTGGATTTCCACATTCCATGCCTTTGGGGATCGCATCCTCCGCGACAATGCTTTTGACCTTGGCATTTCTCCGGATTTTAAAGTCCTTTCAAAACCTCAGCAGGTTTTGTTTTTCCAGCAAAATATATTTAAGTTTAATTTGAATTATTATCGCCCTCTGTCTAATCCCACAAAATTTATATCAGCAATATTGTCATTCTTCTCCCGCCTCAAAGATGAAAACGTATCACCAGAAGAATTTCAAAAGTATGTCAGAAGTCAGAAGTCCCAGCCAAAGGCTGGTCGTCCTTTGGACGAAAAAGCTAATAATAGCGAAGATAAAGTTGAACTCCAAAAGGTCGAAGAACTGGCAAACGCTTATGCAACTTACGAAAGCCTAAAAACTAAAGCCGGACTTTTGGACTTCGGCGACCAGGTCACCAAAACTATTGACCTGTTTATTAAACGGCCGAAAATTTTAAAAGAATACCAAAGCCATTTTAAATATATATTAGTCGACGAATATCAGGACACCAATTTTGCCCAAAACGAACTTGTAAAACTTTTATCAAACTCTCACAAAAACATCTGTGTTGTCGGCGACGACGACCAATCTATCTACAAATTTCGTGGTGCAGCAATTTCAAATATCATGCGCTTTAAGCGTGATTTCAAAAATGCCAAACAAGTAGTTCTAACCCAAAATTACCGCTCAACTCAAGCAATTTTGGACTGCGCCTACCGCTTAATTCGCCACAACGACCCCGACCGCCTTGAAGTCCAAAACAAAATCGACAAAAAATTAAAATCGCAAAAAAAAGAATATGGCCCTGTTCCCAAAGAAATTTATGCAGACACCCTGTCACAGGAAGCGGATCTTGTTGCGGCAGAGATTGAAAAACTTATGTCAAAAAGTAAATCTAAAATCAAATATTCTTTAGGCCCACAGGCGAAGTCGAGGACCGCAAGCTTTGCTTATCGTGATATTGCGATTTTGGTCCGCGCTAATTCATCAGCCGACCCATTCCTTCGCGCCCTTAACATGCGCAGTATTCCCCATAAATTTGTTGGCTCTTCAGGCCTTTACCAGCAGGAAGAAGTAGCCGTTTTAATTTCGTTTTTAACCTCAATTACCAATTTCGAAGACAGCCTCAATCTTTACAATCTCTTAGTTTCCGACATTTACCAAATACCGCCTGTCGATGCTATTAAACTTACATCTTTTGCTAGCCGCAAGAACAAATCGCTTTATTATTTATTAAAAAATTTAGAAAAAATCACTAACGATGATCTTGAATTGTCGGAAGATTCAAAATCAATTATAGAAAGGGTCATTGAAGATTTAGATGCCGCAATTGATCTCTCCAAAAAGCAAAATGCAGGGCGCGTACTTTTTGATTTCCTAAAGCGCACAAATTATCTAAAGCGTCTTGAAAAGGAAAACACAATAGAATCCCAAATTAAAATCCAAAACATTGCCAAATTTTTCGACAAAGTGCGTGAATTTACGGATGTGGCATCGACAGAAACAGTCACTCAGTTTGTCGACTATCTCGAAGCCTTACGCGGCGCAGGTGACGACCCGGCAACCGTTGAATTCGACCCGGAGACCGATGCCGTGAATGTCATGACGGTCCACAGCGCCAAAGGCCTGGAATTTCCGGTTGTATTTTTGGTAAATCTAATCTCTGACAAATTCCCTTCTCGTTCCCGTCCGGAACCAGTCGAAGTTCCCAAAGAATTAATAAAAGAAGATTTGCCGCAAGGGGACTGGCACCGAGAGGAAGAGCGCCGCCTTTTTTATGTCGGCACAACTCGCGCTAAAGATCTGTTGTATTTTTCCTGGGCGCGCGATACAGGAGCTTATCGCATTAAAAAAATCTCACCGTTTGTTTTGGAGGCACTCGACAAAACCAAAGCCGAAGGTGAGCTTGTTAAACTTTCCCCTTTAGAAAAAATTGCCCAGTTTGAACAAGCTGCCCCAAAAACCCATATCCAGACAGCATTTTTCGATGTTGACGTTTTAAAACTGACCCAGGGTTCAATCGACGATTACCTCACTTGCGCTTACAAATACCGCTACATTCATGTCCTGAAAATTCCTATTCTTCGCCACCATGCCATTGTTTACGGATCTGCCCTTCATGCAGCAGTTGCGCAGTTCTTGCGAGCCAAAAAACGCGGCAAGATAATATCAATTTCTCAGCTCTATGAAATTTTTGAAAATGCCTGGGATAGCGAAGGCTTTCTAACAGTCGAACACGAAGAAAAAAGGAAAGAGCAGGGAAAACTGGCACTTTCTGCCTTTTGGAAGCGCGAATCCAAAACAAAAGACCTACCTTCTTTAATTGAATCAAAGTTCAAATTCTCACTCGAAGGCATAACGGTTGTCGGCCGCTATGACCGGGTTGACGTCAAGCCAGGATCAAAAATCGAAATCATCGACTACAAATCCTCCGAAAACATAGACCAAGATCGGGCTGAAGCTCAAGCTAAAGAATCAACCCAGCTGGCAATTTATGCGCTTTCTTACTGGCGCATGTATCAAATCCTTCCCGAAAAACTTACACTGCACTTTTTAGAGACCGGAATAGAAGGGTCCTACTCACCAACTCAAAAAGATATCGAAAAATCCGAAAAATTAATTTTAGATACAGCTCAAAAAATCAACCGAGACCTAAAATCAAATCATTTTGAAGCAAATCCCAAGTACTTCGGCCGTGAACCAGCTTGTGTCTACTGTGCGTATAAATCCATCTGCCCGTTTTCTTTAGCAAAGTGAAGACCAGTAATTATCCTTAACTTAACACTTTTAGCCTCCAAGGCCTGGCCTTGAAATGATTTAAATGAGATGTAACTGTTTTTCTTTGAAAGGTTGAAATAAAATGTAAAGATGTATTTTGTTGCGCTCTTACTTTTATTTCTGGTTGCTCTAGTTTTAATTTTTGTGATATTCGCCTTTTCTCTTTTTGCGGCCGGATTGTTTTTTGAACTGCCTTATGTTGCCACGAATGCCGATAAAGTTGAAACGATTATTAAACTCGCGCGCATCAAAAAAGGGGAAACTATTGTCGATTTAGGGTCCGGAGACGGCCGTCTTTTATATGCTGCCGCTAAAAAAGGCGCAATTGCAATTGGTTACGAACTTAATCCGCTTCTTATCATAATCACCATTCTGCGATCTAAAATCAGTGGGTTATCAAAGAATGTCAAAGTCAAAAAGCAAAGTCTCTGGGACGCAGACTTAAAAGATGCCGATGTTGTTTTTGTTTACGGTCGAAAACATACAATGAAAAGGTTTGAAGATTTTGTTTACAAGAATTGCAAAAAGGGAACGCGAATTACCGTAAACAGTGACAAAACAATTTCCTTTCCAAACAAAAAACCGCTTAAATCCGAAAACGGTATCTTTCTTTATATAGTCTGATTGCTTTGGATAATTGGGGCAATCGAGCTAAAAAGCGATTTATATACAAAATAGAAAAGAAAGCTGATTGCAAACATTTGCAGGAAAACTACAGCGATCATAGTCCAAGTTGCAAAACTGCTAAGTGAATTTATCTTTTTAACCTTTTGCCTGAAATATATACCCAAAACACACCCCATAAGAGAAAGAAGAATTGTAATGTTTCGAAATAGATTCAAAACTGACTCATTAATCCCAGTCTCGGAGCTGACTCCAAGCTTTGCAAATTGAGCCGGCATTTGAACACTGGCACCAGAACTGATTGCGGACAAAAGAATCAAAACTGAAAACGCAATTGTAATTGCCGGCAAAACATGTGCTAAAACCTGTTTTTTGCTTGCCTTATAAAATGCCCAGGCAGTTGTAAATGGCGGGAAAACCAAGCTTAAAACAATGTATCCCCAAACGCCAACCTTAGAGTTTTGTTGATTCTGAGAAATCAATTGATTCAGATCACCAACGGTTTGCGCTGAGGGAGGTTGGGTATCAACGTTTTGAGATACATTATCGACGTTCATAATTAATTTGAATTAGCTTACCGCAGAGTTGTTAGCACTTTGATAATTGGCCACTCTATCTATATTTTGAAGAACATCCTCACCCATTGCACCTTCATTGATTGCCTCAGAAACACTTTCTCTTATTAAACCTCTCATTTTATCTAGCATTGGCCTATCAGCAGTAAATGGCGCAACGGGCCTACACCATTCTCCGCCCCTTCTCATAACAGGTTCGGTTAAACTATCAGTGACTGGTCTACTGCCGTTTACACCTTTTGAAGCTGCATCTAGTACATCCCAAGCCTGAGCGGTAAGGATTCTTCTTGATGGATTGTTCGGGTCGACTGTTGTTATCTGGACACTTCTGCTGGCACGATATTTTTTAAGCTCGTCAGTCGTATAAACAATATCGTGACCATGAACAGCTAAAGATCCATCACTTCGCCACTTTTCCGGACCTCTAAATTTTGAAATAACCGGAATTTCTCTGGGGCGAACAACAGTCCTTGGCGCTTTATACCTGGAAACTAACGCTTTTGCTGTACCCAGTGTTTCCTGAGGCATCGCCCCTGCAGCAACCTGCTGCTCCAAATATTCGATGGCTTTTTGCTGTGCTTTTATAAGTGTTTCTCTATTTAGTGTCAATTTGTTCCAGGAGTAATTTACATCAACATTTCTTGTTGCTCCTTCGGCATTTTTCACCTTTTTTCCAAAAGGAGCCCTCATCCTGACACTGTCTCTCCCTGCATCAATTGTTGCACCTCTGAAAGCCCCAACCGGTGATAATACTCCTTGCCTTACGTAAAATTTTGTAGCAAGTCGATCCGGGTTTGTTTCTATTATTTTCCAAAGTGCTGCTGTTGGCTTTTTTACCTCGCGACCGGTTGCCTCACTTGCATCTCCATCCCTCACTCCAAGCGAAATTTCTTGAGGGGCATAATGGCTTGCTAAATACTCTTCTGATTCATCATAATCTTCAGTACCTTTGTCAAAAGGATTTTTCGGTCGTACACTTTCCCGGGAATATACTAGCGAATCGCCATCCACCGAAAGTTCTCCCGCTCCCAGCCATTTTTGCTCTCCACCAATTTTCTTCTCCTTTTCTTTTGGTTGCGATTCTGATTCATCCTCGGTGTTGGCATCGACACTTTCATTTTTAGCCTTTTTCCCCATTTCCTTTTCTAAGTTTTTGTATAAATTTTTGACAAGGTCCATACCGGGCATATCTTTTCCTTTTTTGATTTCGCTCCCAGCAGCTTTTATAAAAGCATCTAAATCTGTTTGCGTGTTTTTAATTCCAATTGCCATTTGGACCACGACTTTAGAAGAATCAGCTCCGTACATGCCACTCATTTTTTGGATGACGTCCATATTTTCCTGAATTTGTTCTATGGTATTGTTTTGAGCGATTTTCGAAGCGAACAAACCGACATCGCCCTCTCCGTCAACAAATAGAGCCTGATACATTTTGTCAACAGCTTCTGGATCCTCTAGATCAACGCCCATTCTTTTGAAGAGTTCAGCTTGAGGTTTACCCTTGAAACGATCAAGAAACACTTGAGTTTTCTTTTTCCATAATTCATATTTTTGTTCATCCGTTAAATTTTTATACGGACTGTTCTCCCCATTCCAGTATTCGTCCCTTTCTCGTATTGAAGCTTCTGTTGCTTCTTTAGCGTCAGGTTTTTCACCGTTGGCAATTGCTTCAAGTTTTTTTCTGTCAATAGATTTTGTTGCCGATTCCCCTGTAAGCAGTATTGCCTGCGCCCCGGCGTTTTCAGCGCTAATTAGCTTACTTTCCGTTCCAGCTTCTACGTCAATAGCCCCCGTTTCTTTGTCCTCAGCTGATTCTGAAAGTGCTGTGTCTGTGGGGAGTTCATCTCCCGTTCTACTGACATAATTTTTTTCAACTCTGACACTGTCTGCCAATAATTCATCATTTTCCTGCTGAACGTCTGTTCCGCTGCCTGTGTTTTTTGCGGGTTCATTCACCGATGCAGAATTTACGGGGCGCGAAGAAGCTCCAGTAGGATGTGTATCTATCCTCTTATACCTCCGCCGAACGGCAGATTTAGTATCTGTCGGCGCTTCTGTTTTAGGTTCTTCGGTGCTAGGAGAATCGGCACCTGTATTTCGATGGATACGTCCACTTTGTCGCGCTAAATTGGCCAATTTCAGCCTGGCAGAAAGATCTCGAGTGTGTTCTATCAAAGCAGCTAATCCGCCACGGCGGCCGATTTTATCTGGTTTAGGAGTAGCAGCTTTTTTTGCCTCCCGTACGATGTCTTTCGGTATTCCTAATTCTGCTCCGGCTGCCCCCTTAGGCATTTTTGATCATCTCCCCAACGGAAAGCCTCAGTTTTCCAATCATCTCAGTTCTATGTTTCTCATCTTGTTCGGAAAGTATTTGAAAAACCACACCCGAAAGTTCCGTTGCCTTGTCATCAAGCTGGGGAATCACCTTTAGAAGCTGCTCATGGGTTATGTCCTCCGGAACCATCGCTAAAACAAGTTCTGCAATCTCGGCCGCCCTATCTCCGGTTATTTCACCTTGGGAAAGTTGTTTTTGAAGATCGTCAACAATTAAAGCCTCTAATTTTTTGCGAAGGGTAACCGCGTCTTCGTTTTGCATCCTCTAAAGCTAATTGTAAACTATCCTACCTTCGTGTTGCGCGAAGGAATGTCCAGCGCAAACGGTCTGCAAAGTTCATGCTTTTGTAAAGTGCCTGACTCAAAATCAAATCATAAGTCCCGATATACTCAACATGGGTGGGACCATACCCGGCTTTAAACCTATGGAATCCATACCAGGGGTCGCTATCTTTGGCGTCTGGCCCTAAAGCTCCCCACATATCAAATACCCTCATCCCCATTTTTTTACCTAAACGGATAGCTTCCCAGGCCACCAAATTGGAAGCCATCACTTCACGGTTTTCGTTCGAAGATCCTCCGTACGGGTAATATAGTGTTTCCTTAAAGTTAAAAAGCATCCAGGCAACCAACGGTTTTCCCTGATATTTTGCAATTAAAACTCTTGCCATTCCGGCAGGCATCAGAGTTTTCCATACCAAACGATGGTATTGTGGCGTATGCCCAAAATATTTTTGCCGGTGTGTTGTGTCGAAATATAGCTTTAGGTAAATTTCAAAATCGGCATCTTTTATGGATTCGTAAACTTCAACGCCTTTTTTCTGCGCAACGCCTATGTTGTATCGGGTTTTAGGATGCATCGCCGAAAGCAAATTTTGGTCGGGGCGTGTTAAGTCCAGCAAAAAATTGTAACGGGTAAATAAGGATTTTTTGGAAGGGGAATACCCTAAGGCAAGTATTTTTTGCTTTAAATCCTCCTGGGCAAAAACATTCGGCTCAATTTTTATAAACGCTACATTTTTTTCGCGCCCGATCTCGATTAAAGCTTTCGTGGATTCGGCTTCTGGCATCGGTCCCTTTGGGAGGTAACCTACAACCTGCGGAAAAATTGGCACCGGATGCAAAGTTAGCTGGTAAGCATTTACCATAGTATTACCGCTAAATTGCCCGAGTCTCACCAGGTCTAGCCCCGTGCTTTTTCGGAATTCCCCCCATTCCCAGGATTGGATAATATGGTAAACGTGGCTGTTATAAAGGGCTTTTTCCCCTTCCTCGACTTCTCTGACAATCATTATATTTTATATAGTAATTTTGACACTGAGCATATAGAGTCTCTCAATCATTCTAACAAATCTACCTACGCCCAGCCTTAGTGAAGTGATATATTTAAATTATGCGCAAAGGTTTTGGAGTAATTGGTATAATTTTCTTCTTGATTGTACTTGCGGGAGCAGGCTTTCTTTTCTATAAAACACATAATCAAGGCTTAAGCGAGAAGGAATTTCAATTTAATGGCCAACAGTATTCTATACTTCTACCCAAGAATCATTTAACAAAAACAGCAGAAAAGGGAGTTGTTTCTGCGGGCAAGGGAGATGTTTTTGCTTCAATAATCTCTTTTTTCCCAACAAGTTCTAACAAAGAAGTTTCTTGTAGCGATATAAAAGCACAAAAGGCATTTGTTGTTTATAATCAAAACTTCAAAAAAGATATTGAGGTTTGCTCAACTACTAGTACCGAGAAAGGCGTCGAAATAGTTATGCTTGATTCACCAAGTCTGAATGATGAGAAGTACAGATATACTGTTGGTATAGGGACAACAAAAAAATACTTCGAGACGGAAACCGGAAAAAGTAATCTTGAAAAAATCTTTGCGTCTTTTAAAGTAAAATAGTTTTAACTATAAAATGTTTGCACTTCCACAGTTAAATGATGACGAGAATCCTGAAAGAGCAGGATTAAACCTGATAGCATTTATTATATTTTTGGTAGTAATGACTATCATTTTTGGGTTTATTTACGTCAAACTTTATTAGAATGAAAAAAAATGGTTTTGCCCCAATTTTAATAATAATTGTAGTCGCCGCAATTGCCATTGGTTCTGTAAGCTACGCACTTTACTTTAATAAAACAAGTAAGAGCGATGTTTCTACTTCGCAATTAAGAAACCTCTCTCCACCGGAAAAAGCAAATCAAGACATACAAAAATCAGGGATTTTGCAGCAACTTTTAGACAAAATGAAAGGCTACAAAAATTATCAACTAAACATAACTATTATTGGTGCTTCAGTCAAAGCCAAGAATTATAAAATTTTAAGATTTAGTGAAAAACAATTTCAGGAATTTAATCCAATCATTACTACTTATGTGGACAATAACCTTGGGAAAAGCTTCACTTATTACAAGGATAAAAATGAATATGGAGAAGGTAAATCAACTGACTTAGAATTTAGTGTTGGTACACCTGAATACTATTTTAAAAACTGGACAATTGACGTGAAGATTAAAGGTGATGATGTCATAGATGGACAAAAGGTAACTGTCTATGAAAATATCAATAACGGTGCTTCTATAACTGCATATATTTCTACCGATACTGGTCTTCCTGTTAAAACCATTCAAAAAATTACAAATGGGGAGATAATAGCTACTTTTAAATTCTCCCGCATAAATGAAATACAAGAATCAGAAGTTACACTTCCTGCAAATGCCAAGAAAATTGTGAACCTAAACCCATGAAAAAAGGCTTTGTACCAATAATAATTGTCCTCGCTATTCTTGCGATTTTTTTCGCCATTTTGTTTATAAGACAAAAATTCTTCGCTCTCCCGAGAGAAGTTACCATTAGAGGTACTGTTGCAACAAATTATCTGCCTCAAAACCCCGACGATTATGCCTATTTTAAATTAACAAAGAATAACAACACCCAAACGGAAGTACTTTACCAGCAAGGGAAAAATAGTTGCGCTAACAAGGAATCGGAAAAGCTAGGGGCAACACTTAATCCGGGCGACGAGGTCGAAGTGAGGGGAATGGATTATGGTGACCAAATTCAAATTTGCTCATTTGCCAAATACTACATTAAACTTCTCAAAAAGGGGCCGCCGCCACCGCCAACCCCAAGCCCAGAACCGTCTCCGACCGAGATCCAAAATCAAGGAAGCCACATATCATATCAGTTAGATTTCGTATCATCGACTGGTCAAAATAAAAAATTAATTTTGTACTACAACTTAGAAACCCAAAAAGACGAATTATATATATCTAAAAACGTTTTCGACCCTAAAACAGACACAAGAGTTACGTTTTCGGAACAGATTTTCGATTTTGGGTTGCAGAGACCAATTCAAGTATCACCAGGAAAGAAAAAATTCTTTTATGCTAGGGCAATGGCTGGAGACTCGATGTCTGTTGCGCTTTTTGATGAACAAGGTAAAGTAATCAACCGTCTTGAAGATATAGTAGAAAGCGCTATCTACAAGAAGTATAGGGAGAAATATTTCAACTTGAGCTCCGAAGTAAAGCAATGGAACGGCTCAGACAGATTGACAGTCGATTTTGGAAGGTTCGCTTCATCCGATCATTATTATCGTGTTGAGATAATGACAGATGGCTCAATAAAAAACATTGAGAAAGTCCTTTATAAAAACTAAATTGCACTAACCAGCTCTTCCGGAATGTCTACAACAAACCTCGAAACTAAATTAGAAGAGGTTATCCCAAAATAAAGCCGCTGGGAAGCATATGTTAAATACAACTTTTGCTTGGCCCGCGTCATACCCACATACGCAAGCCGCCTTTCCTCCTCAATTTGCGAAACATCCAGCATCGATCGCGAATGCGGAAATAACCCTTCTTCCATACCGATTATAAAAACGTTCCCAAACTCCAAACCTTTAGCAGCATGTATTGTCATAAGAGTTACCGAATTTACATCAATTTGCCCTTCATGCGATTTGGAAGGAGTCACTTTACCCTCCATCAGCGCAATATTTTCAAGAAGCGTCTGTAAATTTTCGTAGTCTTGCGCAACCGATTTAAGTTCTTTGACGTTTTCTACCCGCATCAATCCTTGTTCTGTCCCGTCGTCGATAAGCTCAATGTATCCGGTTACCTCAAGTACTTTGTCCATTACCTCGGCTGGTGTAGGCCTTTTTTTTGCCGCCTTAATTTTTTTGGCAACCTCCAAAAATTTTTTAAAACGGCCTTTGCCTAATTTTTCTATCCTTGTTAAAGAAACATCATCCAGCGGATTTTCAATAACTCTCAAATACGCCAAAACATCTTTAACTTCTTTTCGTTCATAAAACCTTACGCCGCCGTAAATCCGGTAGGGGATATTGGCATGCAAAAGCGCCTCTTCCATTGTTCTGGACTGGGCATTAGTCCGATATAAAATTGCAAATTCTCCAAATCCTTCTGTTGAATTTAAAATCCGATCAACTGCAAAATTCGCCTCGTCAATTTCATTTTGCGCGTTATAAATTGTAATTCCGTCACCCTTTGTGTTTTTGGTCCACAAATTTAAAACCGGATGCGCCATGTTTTTGGAAATAACTGCGTTTGCAGCCGTTAGTATATTTTGTGTGGACCTGTAATTTTGCTCCAGATTAAACACTTTAGCATCGGCAAAGATCG
>JAKALT010000008.1 GCA_021813125.1 bacterium
TTGGTGAAACAGACTAGAACTTGCTTAAATTTCCTTTGAGAAATATGTGCATGTTTTAAGTATATGTTTTTCATTGTCTAAACAAGATATTCTAACACTCAAATGTGTTTAATCTTGTCTAGACCCTACAGAAATATTTAAGATGCGGAGGTAGAACCTGGCCAGCGGAAAAGGTCGACTAATTTCTCAATAACCTCAATATCCGCCGCACTAAGACCAGATCCTCTTATTCTTGATTCTGGCCTTTTAAGGGTTTCTTCGTTATATGGACGTGGTTGAAAAACAAAAGCATTTTCTCCGTCTCTCCTAATACCGCCTGTCACACCAATCCCGAGTTCGTGGCAAACTTGTGCAAAACCTCGGAAATCAAAGGGCCTTTCTTCCGTTATTTCAACTCTCATCGGTTTTGGTGCCTCGCCTGAAGCACGCCACGCGCGAAGACCACTAAGGGTCCTTCTCACTGCTCCTTGCTCTCTTTGCGAAAGCATTCTAAAGCTTTCCATGCCGTCGATATTTGCTGCCTGCCAGCCTCTACGCTCAGCCATAAAGTGAAATTATAATGACTCAATTTATTTTGTGCAAGTATTAACCCGGAGTATAAGCTTTTGTCCAAAATTGACACAAATTATAAATCGGAGTATTCTGCACTCGATGCTAAATTTTCTTGAAAAAGCTTCGGCATCCACAGTTGGTTTTCTTTCCGCAGCAGGCACGGTTCTGTACTGCGGCTTAATCGCCTTATTTTTCAACTTTATGGCCAAATCCACCGCAAAACCCGGATTTTTCGGCCTCTTTTTAATGCTTCTTTTATTCGTATTTTCGGCTGCCGTAACAGGAACAATGGTTTTTGGGTTTCCGGCCTACCTTGCCGTGGTTAAAAACAAGGTCAAAGTTGCTTTAATTACCCTTGCTTTTACCCTCCTTTATACCTTGGCAATAATAATAATCGCCGCATTTTTAATCATCCTGTTTGCCTAAATCACAAACGTTTAAGTTTGCATAATCTTGCCGCTTACCTTATAATGACAGGTCGGGGAATCAATAAATATTGATTCCAATTAACAACAAAATAAGAGTGATGCTAGAACTGTCCCTGATCAAATGATTGGGGATAAGCGCCCATAATCCTGGGCAAATGAAGTTTCTGTATCTAAAGATACAGAAGTCCGTAAAGATCTAATAAATTAGGCCATATCGGAACTCTGCAGCTGTAGTCAAACAGCGATGGAGATTTCATAAAGCATCCGACAACCCGGAATTATCGCAACGGGTGCCAAGGAAGCATTTTTTTCTTCGTACCCCTCACCGTTTTCGGTGTGGGGTTTTTTAATGAAAATTTCCTGAAAAATGCACTGATTTTTGGGCGCCCTCAAAACCCGTTCGGCAAACTCAGGGTAAAGGAGAAATTATGGCGCAAAAAGAAAACATAGCTGAAATAGGCAAAAACGTAGGCAAGCTGGCAGCAGCCGGTGCCGTTCTCTATGGTGGCATTTACTTTATGGAAAATAGAAGCTACCCGAAAGAACCGACCAAACCGGAAACCGCCACAGCTCAGGTGCTAACGGAAGCAGAAGTTGCCGAGCTTAGAAATTACGAAAAGCTCATGGCCGAAAGCTCCATCGCATTACCAACACAAACACCAACCGCAGCTTCAGCTATTTTTAAAATTCAATCGCAAGAATTGGCAACTTCTGCAAGGTCTGCCCCCGAAATGACAGCAGCCCAAAAAGCCCAAATTGGAAAATACATGGCCGAACTTCCCACAGTCATCGAAAAAATAAGGCCGACGCCGGCCGAAATCGAGGATCTCGAAATTTATTATCCGATCTACCGTGCCGGTCAGGACCGCTTTGGCACACCATGGTATTTAACCTGGATTGTTCACGAAGCGGAAAGTACGGCTTCCAGAAACCCCAATGCTTTTGATGAAAATTGTATTCAATGTGGTGCCATGCAAATTGATTCGCGTTATCACCCAAAGGAGGATATCGACCGTGCAAATGTCGGCTTGGAATATCTCATGGCAATCCCGACAAGATATGCAAAATGGGATACTACAGACATAATTTGGGGTGCATCAGCTCTCAAAGAATACGTTGATCAAACAGGAAGCGTATTGGGCGGACTTAAAAGGTACTCTGCTGCTGGCCCAGCACAAAATCGCTATCAAAAATATTTACTTCTTCAATCCGAACTTGGAAATTAACTACTTCGAATAAGCTTCACAGGCAGCTTTTGCCTGAGGATCCGTTATAGAAGCACACATCGATGCTCCCGATTGTGTGGAAGGTGACTGCGTCCCGCCGGATGTTTTTGTCATTGCGGAGATATCCATAAACTGGACGTTTGTTGGCGGGCTGAATTTAGAATCGTCCGCTCCCCAAGGAGAACATTTGTACTGCACCTGCTGGTCCGGATTAAATCCGCTGCTTGCCCCGCTTGCGGCAGGCGACGGGCTTGCAGATTCCGTTGGAATCTTCATCTTCGTTCCTTGCGGTATGGCAGAAGACCAAGAGTAAATGTAGCCCTCACTCTGAATCATATGGGTGTCCATTGTCTTGCCGTCCGATGTTGTAATTGTAAAATCTCCGCTCATTTTTTGCCCTGCAACATAAATTTTGCCGACGGTCTTATTTTGTTCTGCGGAATAAGAAACATCGCAGGAAACATTTTTACCCATCGCAAGAAGGCTTTTTATAGTTCCGGATTGCTCACTCGCCGGAGCCTCTGTGGATTGTGCGGTAGGCTGCTCCGTTTGTGGTTTTTGCGATTTTTTGGATACATACAGCCCGCCTATTACAATAAGTGCCAGAACAATAACGGCGGCTGCTATAAGAAGAACCTTTCGTGACATCAGGGCAAGTATAATAACTCCCTTTTCACAAATCAAGAGGGTAACAATACTTCTTACAAAACCCTGAAAGAAAAATTTCTGACAAAAAATAGAGGCAGACTTCTGTTTACGCTTGAATGGTCAAAAACACTAACATTACCTCCTGAAACTTCTATTCTTGAGGATCTTTTATCGGTAGCCTGTATAAATTGAACAACCTGCGCACCGTTATCGCCTGCAAGTAGAACAATTCTGCTTATACCTGTCATCCTTGCAATTCTTTGCACCTCACCCTGTTTGTACACAACCCCAACCTCGTCATGTGCCAGAATATCCGCAGAAGTTACTCTGCCAAATCTTGTAAAATAAGCCGTTAAATCCAAAGCAAAGCCCGACGGACTTCTCATTTGCCACCTCGTAGAGTACATCTTTTCAACAGGTTCAACAGGCTCCGCAACACCTAAAGCTTGCCTTATCCTGTCGACAACTTCTTCGGTTAAAATAGGCTTTCTTTCTCTATTTTTGACATCTAAAATGCCCAAAACTTCGGGTACAGTTGTCCTTTGTTCGCCTTGCTCCGGTGAAACCATTTAGCTATTATAGGCCTCGAAGCTAAACATGTAAAGGAGCATCTACCCCATAGTTTACTAAAGATATCCCTTTTGCTATAATTTCTCCTCCTATGGAAAAGAAAATAAACTATTTTGCATACGGCGAACTGAAAGACGGAAAAATTCTTGGGCGGCTGCTCAAAAGAGATATGGGTGAAGGTGAACCCGCAATGCTTCTTGGCTACCAGCTCTGCATACAATCGCTTGAGGGCGTGCCGGATTATATTCCCGAGGGTTTGTCTGCTTCCGCCCGGGAAATAATAAGAGATAACTACGGTGAAGGCTTTCGAACTTACATGGTAAGGCGCCGAAGCGGAGCTCAAGTTGAGGATCGCATCTACCAACTTTGCGAAGAAGAAGTCATATTCGTAGATGACTGGGAACTTACTGAATTTGCCTGGTACGAGCAAAACAGGGCACAAGCCCAAACTCGAGAGGGTAGCGTTCCAGTCCCAGTTACAGTCCACGCCGACAGCACAATTCCGCACCATATAGAAAGAGTGGTTGGCGGCCTACTGTATCCGGATCTTCAAGACCCGGAATTCATGCTTGAAATAGCCGAAAAATCACGGCAGGAATCACTCCAGCGACTATCAAATACCCAAAGGGAAAGATAGAAGAAATTTACCTGGTTACCGAAATTGTAACTCCGGAAACCTCGGCAGTGGCAGCAACTGTCACCCTGTTGTCTGTTGCACTGGAAATTACGGTGTATTTTGTATTATAGCTTGCAGCGCCGCAAACTGAACCTGTGGCAGGAGTACCATTCTTTGGATCTCTAGGCACATCAGCCAAATACATTGTAACAAGCACGGAGCAAAGATCAACTGCAGGATCTGCGCCATTACATGATGCTGTCGGTTTACAAATCGTGGCCGCAGTACCAGTTGTGGGAATACCCGCCGGTATTGCACCTTTGTTATCTGCGGCGTACTGGTGAATTGCGTTAAGAATTGCGTTGACGTCGCTTCTCCTCTGCGTATCGTTTGCCTGCTGAAACTGTCTAGTGGGATTGATAGCTACTAAAACTATTGAAAGAAGCACCGTTAAAACACCAATTACAACAAGAAGCTCAATTAGCGTAAAACCGCCGGAAAACTTGTTTTTAAAAACCTTCTTCATTATTTTATCTGGTAGCTGTTATAGATGCGGTAACCTCCCCAGTCGCACTAACAGTAACCCTGTTATCGGTAGCGCTGGAAACAACAGAATAACCGGTATTGTAAGAAGTTGCCCCCGTACACACTGAACTTGCCGGAGTTTTTGTGCCTACTGTTGGGTCTAGTGGCAAATCAGCAAGATACTTTGTCACCAAATCCGCACAAAGGTTTGCCTGACCGCCTACCGTATCACTACCGATGACTTTAGCAGAAGTTCCTATGGCCGAAGGAAGCGCGCCTTTATTATCAACACCGTATTGGTGAATTGCATTTAGAATTGCGTTGACATCGCTCCTTCTTTGGGTGTCGTTGGCCTGTTCAAATTGTCGTGTGGGGTTAATTGCAACCAGAACTATAGCAAGAAGAACGGTTAACACGCCAATTACAACTAAAAGCTCGATCAGCGTAAAACCACTCTTCACTTTGGGCAGGAAGCGCATGTCTAATTTTATTGTTAAGCAATTGAAAGTCTTTGTCAAGGGTTATTTTCGACCCCAGTTGTTACAATAATCTGGTAAGTTGAATCTGCTCCGGCGTCGCTGCTCTCAACTTGTTCAAAAGTCTTCTTGAGCTCCGCCTCAACTTCTTCGCGGACACCCCGGTCAATGTCGGAACTATACTCAACTTTGGTAACCGTGTTTCCGGTATTTTCAGCATTAGCCGCGGTGATATTTGAAAAACCGATACCCTCAAGCATTGTTTTTACTTTTCCCGCCTGGCCGACAACCCCGGTACCGTTTATAACCTCAACGGACATTGCACCCTTGTCGGTGATCTTTTTCTCCTCAGCTGCGGCACTTGCCGCCGGACTGGGGCTGGCAACCTGCTTAGCCTTTGCAAAAAATGGCAAATCGATCCTAAAAGCAGATTTGCTTTCCGCGCTAAATAACAAATACCCACCCATTAAAGCGGCGGCCACAACAATTACCAAAACCGGCACAAAAAAATACTTCATATCAAAAGCCCGGTCATCTGACTCGTTTCTATTACCGGACACTACTTTAGTATCAGGCACCCAAGCATCCGATCCGGATTCCACTTTCTGCTTTTTATCGGGCGGGGAAAGCAGGTTGCTTAATTTAATAAGGTCATGATTGGAAAGGATTTTGGAAATATCATCGCCGGTTAAGGGAGCGTTCGCCGACACGCCAAAAACAAAAGCCGGGACTACGAAGTCTACCGTTCGGCCCATATTCGTAAGACATAAAACAACATCTTCGTACAGTTTTTTGTTGCACCCTGCAAGAAAAAGCCGGTTTTTATAGTAAAATTCCAGCGTTGCAAGCTCGTGGGTGTCCAAAGGCACGCTGTCAAAAAATTCTTTTTTTTGAGCTTCCAAATCTCCATCTTTAGACTTTTCGACTTCGATTATCTGGGAAAATGTCAGCTCGTCGGAAAGAATCACAACAAACCTTTGTCCGGCCGAAGTTACTTTAGTAAAAAAATCCCCCAAAAAACGTCCAAAACTTTGATCGTTTAGAATTTCTTCGCTGGAAACCAGATCGGCCGGATAATCCAGCTTTTCAGCGTAGCTTTGGGAATTTTGCAAATAAAGCTCCAGGCTTTTTCTTCGCAAGTAAACAATCGCTTGTGGTTTACCGAACATATGCCTACTTCTAATTAATCTCCTTCCAGCTGGAAATTGCAAATGCATTTCCCGAGTAAGTTCCCAAAACCTCAACTTTTCGAACGTAACCCCCGACACTGGCAGAAGATACAATTGTTTTTGAAGGCGCACCACTAATCGTTATTGTGGCAACGTCGGGCCCCACCGCTAAAGTGCCTCCAGAATAATTAGGATTCCTCAAAAGCGATAAGATCGCTTCATTTGCACCCGCTTCGGCTGCCGCCAAGGCATCGGCGCTTTGTGTCACATCACTTGCCAGGCGCGAATTGACTATGGTGACTACAACTGCCGAACCAACAACTATTGTTGCAATAGCCACAAAAACGATAAGAACTACAAGTGCCTGTCCGGATTTTAAATTTAAGTTGTGCTTTTTCATCTTGTGCCAAAAACCGTATCGACCGTTCTTGTCTCCTTACCCGAGCTTCTGGATGTTTCGCTTTCAATTGTCAAAACGGTGCGTACTGTTTCCTTGCCGCCGCTTGTGCCAAGCTTCTGAAAAGAAACGTTAACAATTCTCGTTTGTGAACTGTTTAAAGCCCCTGTTGTAGTCCCGTCGCTCAAGGTCAAATTTCCCGAAGAAAGGGAATAAGTGTAAGTTGCTCCGCCGATTGTCATAACCAGGGTAGGGGAAACATCACCCAAATTGGCAGGCGCAGTAATAGCATCGGCTCTTGTTACATCGTAATTCAACCTACTGGAAATAAACCGGCTGTCGATATCCACAGCAGATGTCGCTTGTGATTCCAGCTGTACATCCAAAATGGAAACCAAAATATCTACCAAAGTGATTAAAAAAATAGAAAGCAGTGCCATGTAAAGCAAAATCTCAACCAGCGTAAAACCACGTTTAATTTTAAATTTCAAATTTAGAATTTTATATTTCCGAGTCATGGTGAAAAGTTAAAAGAAACGTCACTTACTGTCGGCGTATTAACTCCGTCGCTGGTAAAAGTTGCCTTATAGCGCAGATACCTTCCGTTTACTTTGGAAAGCGGGATAGGTCCGGGGCCCGAAAAGAATGTGCCCGCTGCGCCATCCGAACCAAAATAATCAAAAGGCCCTCCGGCGCTGCCGCTTATTGCCACTTGAAACCTCAAGGTTGTGCCGGCCGGAACATTGGCAGTCCAGGCTATGTTGTTAAAGGCAACAGACGAACCCGCATCGATTACCCGGGAAGTAAAATCACCTGAAGCCGCAAATCCGGGAGCTCCTGTGACGGTAAAATAATAACCGCCGATATCCCAGTTGACATTGGTATCGGTCCAACTTGAACCGGAATTTGCACTCGTCGTATAGGCGGAATTGGTCCCGCCGAAAGTAATCGAATTGAAATTGGCGGCATTAGTTGTCGTTATTCTTAAAACCCTGTAAAAATTTGTCGAGTTCGAGCCGGGCGATTTCAAAAAAATTCTGTAAGTCGAACCATTTGTTAGTGTCCTTGGCGTTGTAAAGTTGTAAGTAAAGTAGCCGTAAGTAGTGTTTGTCTGGGCAACTGTTGCCAAGACACCTTGTTCTATTGTCGCATTAGTTGAATCCCTAAGCTCAACCTGCAGTGAATCCAAAGGCTCCGTTGTTGAATTTTGGCTTACATAAAAGGAAACGGCGCTGGCAATTTTATCTCCACCCGAAACAGTAAATTTCTCACCGATTCTATTTACCCCAAAAACGGAAACGGCAGTACTCGTCTCGTAGGGATTACCTTCAAAAGTCCCGTCCGAATAATCCAATTCGTAAATCGGCTGTCCCCCTAAAACTGTCCATCCACCACCAGAATCAAAAAGGGTACTGGCGTCAGGATCAGCTGTATTCGTTTGGGGATAGAGAGAATTTAAAGGAGCCGATTGTCGAAGTGCAACATAACGGGAGCCACTCACCGTCCCGGAATTGTACTGCACAACAATATGGTAAGTCGTCGCGGCAGAAACATTAACTGCAGGAGAAAGCGCGATTGTCTTCCAGCCCGCGGAGGTTGCAGTCAAGATTCCCGACCCAAGGTAAGTGCCCGAAGGGCTACCGCCGGAATCAACCTGTATGCCATAGCGGTAGGAAGGACTTGTCCCTGCTTCCGCATTAAGATAAACCCTTATTGCATTTACCGTCTTCGTTGCCTGAGCCGTAAACCTCAAAGATGTCTTGTCACCTGAAGAGTTCATGTTTCCAATAGAACTTGTACCCGTAAGGCGAAACTCATTGCCCCAGTTGGAACTGGAAGGCGTCTGGGCAAGCGCTACTTCACCTCCGCTACTGTTTACTACTTCCGTATTGTTTACCAAACCTGCACTAAAATCCGCCTGTAGTGTGTCAACTTTTGCCGAATTGCCAAGATACCTTTCAAAATATTCCGTCGAGGAAACCGAAGACGCACGAGGTGTATTCCAAGAAATGACAGTGTCGACCTTCTTTGTGGAAGGGTCAAGTGTTCCGCCCGAAGTAACTACACTGAAGCCGGAATCTCTATACACATCACTAATTGTCACCTGTCTTGTATAACCGTTAACAATATCCGAACCCGAAGCAAGAGTCCAGGCAGAACCCGAAACGGTCGGATGATAAGTACCGTTTTGGGCAAAAGTATCCCAGCCTGCTTGGTAAAAGCTTTTCGTTGCTTCCTGGGCACCTTTCAAAAGTGCAGTCGCCTCCAGCCTTTGCCCTTCTTGTGCTTTCCCTTCGCGGGAAGCAACAAGCCCTGTCAAAATAGCCGGCAGCAAAACGGAAGCAAGGCTAATGGCAACTAAAATTTCAATTAATGATTGTCCGCGCAAGAGTTTCGGCATTTAACTAGTTAACACTTATTGCTCCGTATTTGTTGAACGTCAAAACTTTACTCTGCCCGCCGGAAGAATGAAGGGTGACTGTATTGGAGCCGTCTACAAAACCGTTCACCTCGCCGCTTTGTAGGTTAAAGACAACAACAGAACCCGGAAAACTCGTTGCAAGGCTCACACTGGCCGGCAAATCCACAACGAAGTTCGAAGGGTCGCTCGGATTATAAGAAGCCCCTTTAAAAAGGGTGTATTTCGTGCCTTCAAAAAAAATGCCGTGCAAAACTGCAGAAGGTCCGCCGCCGCTCTCACCCAACATTGACCTGGCTTGCTGCTGTCTTATATCGGAAGTAATACTGGTTAATGTGGAATTTAAATCCGCACTACGCTGTGGTGCCAAAAGATTTACGGTCGTAAAGCTTGCCAGTACAACAAAAATCCCCATCACAACGGCAACTTCAATCAGGGTGAACCCGCCCCCCAGAAATTTATTTTGTTTTAATTTTTTCACACTTCAACCTACCTGGGGCTGATTTTTCCAATCAGGTTATAAATTGGGGCAATAATAGCAAGCATCAAACCCCCAACCATAAGCCCAACTACCAAAAGAAGTACCGGCTCAATTAGTGCCGTTAAGGTTTTGAGCCTGTTGGAAACGCGCATATCAAATTGCTCCGAAAGCTCGGCCATAGACTTTTCCAATGTACCGCTTTTTTCTCCCGCTTCTATTATTCTTATCGCAAAACCGGGAATAACCTTTGAAAAATGCTTCAGGCCGTCTGATAAATTTTTACCGGAAGTTACTTCCTTTTTTGATTCAACAATAGCCCGTTTTATATCGGATCTGGCTACGACATCTTTTGCAAGCTCTAATGCTTCAACAATAGGCAGTCCCGAAGAAAGAAGCAGCGACATGCTTCTGGTAAACCGCGTAAGGTCGATTTCCTTTGCCAACTGGGACACAAGGGGCAACGAAAAAAATACCCGAAGAAAAATATCCCGCTTCGCCTTATAAAGAATAGTTGCCGCAATAAAAAAGGCCACTATCGCCAAAATTACGGCAATCGTATTCTGGGTAGTAAATCTGGAAACCGCAATTAAAATTTTAGTCGGCAAAGGCAAAGTTATATTCAAATTTGCAAAAACCCTCCCAATTCTGGGAATTACAAAAAACAAATTCAAAATAATAACCGAAATCAAAACGACAACAACCAAAACCGGATAAGCAAGTGCGCCTTTGACTTTACCGGAAAACTCCAAATCCTTAGCAACAGAAGTAGAAATATCTTTAAGGGTCGTCTCCAGCGTCCCGGCTTCCTCGGAAGCTTTTATAAGGTTTATTGTTACCGGGTCAAACGCTTTTGGCGAGCGAGCAAAAGATTCTGCAATTGTCTTTCCCTGGTTTAAATCATCCTTAAGAACCAAAAGTAGTTTCCTGATCTGTCCTTTGGAATCATCGACTAAAGAATCTATTGCTTCAATAATTGGAATACCCGATGCAATAAGTGTTCCTAAATTGCTTATTAAATAAAGTTTTTCCTGCGCCGATATGTGGACAGTATTTTTCATTTATTAAAGACTGGTTGCCCTCAATACCTCATCTATTGTCGTAATACCTTCCTTAACTTTGCCCAAGCCGTCATCAAGCATTGTTATCATACCTTCTTTTTGCGCCTGCGCATTTATTTCTTCTGCGCTGGCTTTTTTCGTTATAAGCTCACGTATCGCAGCCGACATCACCAAAACCTCAAAAATTCCCACCCTTCCCTGATAACCGGTTCCGTGGCAAACCGGACAACCCTTACCCTGGTAAAGACGGATATCGGCAGCACTGGAAAGCTTGCCAACTATCTCTTTGGGAACTGTTTTTTGCATCACATCGGCTTTGATAATCGTGGAATACCTGCATTTTTCGCAGATTCTTCTGATCAGTCTCTGGCCTACTATAATATTTACCGTGCTTGCCACCAAAAAAGGCTCAACTTTCATGTCGATTAGTCTGGGTAGGGCAGTTGATGCATTGTTGGTATGCAGTGTGGAAAGCACCAAATGGCCTGTCATTGCAGCATTAACTGCAATACCTGCTGTTTCAAAATCCCTGATCTCTCCAACGAAAATTACATCCGGATCCTGCCGCAAAATCGACCTTAAACCGTCGGCAAAAGTAAGATTTGTCTTTGGATTAACCTGAATCTGGTTAATCCCTTCAATGTCGTATTCAACCGGGTCCTCAATGGTTGCAATATTTTTCTCCCTGGAATTTATTATTTTTAAAATCGAATAAATAGTTGTCGTTTTGCCGCTGCCGGTCGGCCCTGTAGAAAGCACCATTCCAAACGGTTTTGTAAAACCGCTTTTAACCTTAACAATGTCGGCACTACCCATACCTAAATCGTTTAACGAAAATTGGCGGGAACTGGAAGAAAGCAGTCTTAAAACCACTTTTTCTCCGTCAACTATCGGAATAATAGAAACCCGGACATCAAGTTTCTCAAGTTCTAGCTTGGCCTGCATTTTGCCGTCCTGGGCCGCCATATGCTCATCTGTTCTTAGCTTGGCCAAAACTTTGATTCTGGAAACCAACTGGTTATGAAGATTTGCAGGAAGCCTTAAAACGTCGTGCAATATTCCATCCATCCTAAACCTAACCAGGCACTGCTTTTCTTCAGGCTCAATATGTATATCGGAAGCCCGGTTTTGGTAAGCATACTCGACAAGCAAATCTACAATTTTTGAAATTGGTGCCTCTGCAGCTTGTGACTTTCCGGCTTCGGCTACTTGTTCATCCAAAAGTTGGTTGAAAGTTTTTTGCATCTCCTTCTGGTAAAAACGCATTGCGTTTTCGATGTCTCGCTCAGTCGCATAATAAGCAACGATTTTTTCACCGGTTTTTTTGGAGATAAACTCACAAAGCTCCTTATCCTGTGGGTTGACCATTGCCAACTTTAAATTTTCACCGTCTCTTCCAAAAACAATAACCTTCTTTTTTCTGGCCAAAACCTCAGGAACTATAATCAGCAAGTCGTCACTTATTGCTTCTTTTGCAAGATTCACAAAAGGGACTTTGATAAGGTCGGCTATCAATTTCCCTAAATTATCGTCTGCTACCAGCTCTTTTTTTAAAAGTACGTCACCCAAAGGCTGCTGCCCGGCCTTTGCTTCCGCAAAAGCTTTGTCTAAATCCGAGGTAGGTATTACTTCAAGCTCAGCAAGAGCGTTGTAGAGTGCTTGGTTATCGTATAGCTGCACATCTAAAATAATATCATTATTTTAAGCGAGAAAACCATCGCCTTTAATCCGAAGCACAAATGATTTAACTAAGAGAAGAAGAGAGGGGCGGGTTCACAGCCGCAAGATCTATTTGAGGTAAGTTTTAATCTTGGCAATAATCCCGTTTAAAGAAAGGTCTGTTTTAACAATATAGTCATTGGCACCAAGAGCCAAACCCTGGTCAATATCGTCCTTTTGTCCCAAATTCGATGCAATAATAACCGGGATGCCTTTCCATTTATCGTTTGCTTTGATTTCCTTTAGCGTCTCGAAACCGTCTTTGCTTGGCATCACTAGGTCTAAAATAATAAGGTCGGGTGCAAAGGTCGAAAGTTCCGTCAAAAGTTCATTTCCATTTACTACAACTTTTACATCAAATCCTTCTTTTGCAAGCTTTACCCGGTAAGCACTACTTAAAAACTTATCGTCTTCTGCTATCAGAACCTTATTCATTTTTCTTCGCTCTTTCCTCGGCAACAAACTTTTTAACCTCAGCTATCAAATCGTCGAGCCTGAATTCCGCTTTAAGAAGATATTTTTTAGCTCCGAGTGCCAGCATGTTTTGGACTTTTTCCGGGCTTGCCGAATTTGAAACCACAATAACCGGAATTCCAGAGAACTTCTCGCTCTTTTTCAGCTCTTGCATGATCGTTATCCCGTCCATATCACCAAGGTGGTAATCCAACCATATAGCGTCTGGCATCTCCACCAAATTTTTAAGATAATCCAACGCCTGATGGCCGCTTGAGCAGGAAATTACTTCAAAACCATTAAGTTTCAACTTCTTTTCTATTGCCTCAAGAAGCAAAAACTCATCCTCAACAACCATCACTTTTATACCTATGTCGTCCATATTTAACTTCCCAATGTTACTTGTCCTTCCTTTGCTTTCATGCCTGCTTTAGGAATTGTAAACCAAAACGTTGTCCCTTTGCCTTCTTCGCTTGCAAACCAAATCCTTCCTCCGGAAGAATCAACAATTGCTTTTGCCAGATAAAGCCCGAGGCCGGTACCGTCAACAACCTTTTTAACAATATTTTTTGCCCTGAAAAAACGGTTGAAAACCTTGCTTTGCTCTTCCTTTGGGATACCTAAACCGTTATCGGAAACCTGCGACACAATCTCGTTACCCTTATTGGAAACGACAACCATAATCTCGCCACCTGCCGGGGTGTATTTTATGGCATTGGAAAGCAGATTAAGATAAACCGCACGAATTAAATTGGCATCTAGATTAATATCGGCAAGGGCCGGGTTGCAGCTTACAATAACCTTTTGCTGGTTAGCCTCAAACTTTGGTTTAAGCTCCACAATAATTTCTCCGATTAACTTGCTCAAATTTGTTGGTTTTGGGTCGATAATAATCCTGTCCGATTCTATTCTTGTGATGTTTAAAAGGTCGTTGACCAGATCTATCATGCGGTTATTTGATTCGTTTACATTACCAACAAACTCGGTCTGCTCTTTATTTAAGGGTCCTGCATCCCCATCTAAAAGCATTTCCAAAAACCACTTCATAGCAGAAAGGGGAGTCCTCAGCTGGTGCGATGCCAAAGACAAAAATTCCGTTTTCATCCTGTCTATTTCGGCATTTCTGGTAATATCTCTAAACGAGACAACAGCCCCAATTATCTCGTTGTTAAAAAGAACAGGGGAAGTAGTTATAGCACCGGGGAACTTTGTCCCATCTCGCCTTATATAGTAATTGGCAATGTGGTTTGTAAAACTTGCGCCTGTTTTGATAGCAGCATATAAAGATCTGTCTTTTGGGGAAATCATATTTCCATGAGGGTCGGCAGCAGGAACAACATCAACCATATCCTGTCCAAGTGCTTCGTCTCTGTTCCATAAAAGCATCTTCGAAGCAGCCTCATTAATATAAATTATCTTTGCGTCACGGTCTGTAACAATAATCCCGTCACCAATGCTTTCCAAAACTGCTTGGTACTCGATCATTTTGGTTGCTTGCGGCATGTTTTACTGACTAATCTATTATTAAGGTATTTAGCACCCTTTGTCCAATTCAAAAGAAGGAGGGCTCAGTCTGTCCAGGGTTGGCCAACTGCAACAGTAATTTCCTGATCCTCCTGCTTACCCGCCTCATTGTAAGCCTTCACTTTTATTTTATGTTTGCCTTGGCTGGCGGATGCAAAATTAAAATCGAACTTGGCATTGCTGTCGGAAGAAGTAGTACTGTCTTTTAACGTATCGTCGACATAAAATTCTACTTTTGTTATTTTCCTGCCGGTCGAAATTATTGCCTTCGTTTCAAAATGAAAATCCACTTGGTTGTGGTCGCCCGGCGAATCGATATGAACGCTTATATCATCCGGATTTTGGTTGGGTTTGTTAAGAAGCTCCGTTGGCGGATGGTATTTGGAATCACCCTGGCCGGCTTCCCATGCATCTATCCCTTGCTGCCAGCGGTTAACGCCATCGCCTGAAACCGGGTCAAACTCCTGGAAAACATAATAGTCTTGTCCGTTGAGCTTTTTTTCAACCGCGCAATCGCGGGTTGGCTCGGTGCCTTTTATAAAATATTCACTTCGGACAGGGTAGCCTGGGCAGGGAAGGCCTCCGCCAAAAGCATCTACCTGAATAGCGTTAACGTTATCCGGCTTTTGAAAATTTTCGTCTCCTTTTCCCTCCAGTGCAGCCTGCATGATCTTATTCCAAATTGGTGTCGCACCGGTAACACCAGACGCAATTTGTTGATTCATCGGCGTATTGTCGTTGTTGCCGACCCAAACGCCAACCGCAACCGAAGGTGTGTAACCTATAGCCCAGTTGTCCCGCTTGTCATCTGTAGTTCCGGTCTTAACGGCAACTGTCTTGCCGGGCACATTCAAAAGAGAGTTCGGCCCAAACTCCATACTTCTTGCGTTGTTATCGGAAAGAATGTGCGAAATAATAAATGCTATATCAGAACTTATAACCTGTTTTGGTTGCGGGTCGGCCGCTTTGTCCAAAACCTTGCCGCCTGAGTCCTTAACCTCCAAAATCGCCACAGGGTTAAGTTGCTTGCCCGAATCGGCAAGCGTTGAATAGCCGTCTACTAAATCCAAAAGTTTAACCTCGCCGCCACCCAAAGTTACAGCCAAACCGAACCTTTTAAGATTCTCGTCAGTTGGCTGCAGGGTCGTCAGCCCGGCATCGGATGCCGTCCTTAACATGTTTTTGATTCCAACCATTCCGAGCATCTTAACCGCAGTTATGTTTATGGAATTACCAAGTGCAAACCTAACCTGAATCGGCCCCCTAAACTTACCGTCATAGTTGACCGGCTTATACACCGGCTGGCCCGCACCGCCGGGAAACTCCGTCGGCACATCCATTAAAACAGTGGAGGCGGTGTAGCCCGCTTTAAGTCCGGTAGCATAAGTGAAAGGTTTAAGGGAAGACCCCGGCTGCCTTAGAGAAAGGGCAACATTTACCTGACCATCATAATCTTTGGCAAAATAATCTTTAGATCCAACCATAGCCAGAATTTGGCCCGTTTTAGGATCCATAACCACAGCGGCACCGTTGCCTACATGGTAATTGCCAAGTTTTGCCACCTCGTCCGCCACTATTTGCTGAGCCTTATCCTGAAGCTTCATGTCCAATGTCGTTTTAACAGAAAGGCCCCCTTGCTCGACGAACTTCTCTCCGTACTTTGCAACCAGCAAATCCCTAACATAAAAGACAAAATGTGGCGCTTTTATTCCCTGTGTGTCCTGGGCAAATTTCATATTTGGAATTTCCGCATCAACTTGTTTTTCTTGTTCGGAAGTTATGTAGTTATCCTCGCGCATTCTTCTGGCTACGTCTTTCGCCCTTGTAACATATGCCTTAGGATTTGTGCCGAAAGGCGAATAAAAAGTTGGGCTTTGAGGCAAACCTGCCAAAATTACCGCCTCGGTCAACGTTAGGTCTTTGGCTTCCTTACCAAAATAAGTCTGGGCGGCGGCTTCAATTCCCCAGGCTGTTCCTCCATAAGGAACCTCGTTAAGATAAATCTGCAAAATCTCGTCCTTGGTGTACTTTCTCTCTACCTGTACCGCTAAAATAAATTCTTTAATCTTTCGGGTTATAGACCGCTCCGGCGTTAAAAGTGTGTTTTTTACAACCTGTTGTGTAATCGTTGAACCCCCTTCGATTCTTCCGAAAACAACAGTGCTAATTAAGGATCTGGCAATTCCGGTTATGGAAAAGCCTCCGTGGCTGTAAAAATTCTTATCTTCTATAGAAACTGTTGCCTGCTTTACATATGGAGGCAAATCCCGCCAGGCAACAAGCGCCCGGTTTTTTTCACCATAAATATCGTAAAGCTGCTTACCGTTCCTGTCGAATATTTTTGTAGAAAGCGAAGAATCGTGAACTGTAAGCTTATTGGGAGAAGGTAAATCTTTTGCAAAAACTATAAACAAAAAGATCGTTCCGACTATTGCCGCAATTAGCCCGAAAAATGTGACAGTGGTTACAAGACCGAAAAACCTTATCCAAAAACGCCTCTTGTTGAAGTTGGAATGTTCATAAAATGGATGATTATTTTGAGCGGTCGGAATTCTGGAAATTCTGGAAGTGAATTTGCGTGCCCCTGGCCTATACTGTGTAAACTTCATGAAGACTAACGCACATTATAACTTAATGTGAAACGTAGTAAAACATTAAGGTATATCAGAGGAGCCACATTGGCATGAAGCCCGAAGGGCTGTGCCAAGTGGAGCTGCTGATATATAACGCAAGATTGCCCCAAACCTTCCTTTCATTGTAATATCTAAGCATGGATAAAATTGAAGAGGTCTTAACTCGCGGCGTAGAAAAAATCTTACCAAACAATTCAGATCTTGCAAAATTAATGGGCAAGAAAAAAATCCGCATTTATCTAGGCATAGACCCAACCGGCCCCAAACTTCACCTTGGCCACACAATTCCACTTCGCAAACTCCAACAGTTTGCCGATCTTGGACACGAAGCAATCCTAGTTTTTGGCACTGGAACAGTTTTGGCAGGCGACCCGTCACAACGGAAAGAAGCACGAAAAACTATCACCCAAGAGGAAATCGACGAAAATATAAAAAACTGGAAAATTCAGGCCGCAAAAGTTGTAGATCTTGAAAAAATCCAAATTAAACAAAACGGGGATTGGCTCCTAAAACTTAGCGTTCCAGAAGTTATCAATGTCGCCTCAAAAATAAGCGCTATCCAACTCTTTAAAAGGGAAATGTTTCAAAAAAGAATGGATGCAGAGGAAACTGTTTGGACTCATGAACTTTTATATCCGCTTTTTCAGGGCTACGATTCAGTACACATGGACGTTGATGCGGAAATAGGCGGCACCGACCAAACATTCAACATGTTAATTGGCCGTGAACTGCAAAAAAAGATGAAAAACCGCGAAAAATATGTGGTAATTACACCGCTAATTCTCGGCACCGATGGTCAGATTATGAGCAAAAGCTCAGGTAACTGCATTTGGCTGGACGACTCGGCCCAAGATATGTACGGCAAAATTATGTCGATGTCGGACAACCAATTAGATGAATACTGGACAAACCTCACGGATATGTCTCAAGAGAAAATGCAAAGCATGAAACCGTTTGATGCTAAAAAGCAGCTTGCCGCTGAAATTGTCAAGATTTACCATGGACAAGCAACTGCTCAAAAAGCCCATGATAATTTCCAATCAACCTTTCAAAAAAGCCAAATACCAGAAAACTTAGAAATCAAGGTTTCGGACAACGTCAACTTAATAGATGCTGTAGCAACCCTGGTAAATAGCAAATCCCAAGCCAAACGTCTGCTAGATCAAAACGCCATTGAAATTAACGGCAGGACTGTTTCCGATCCAAATACAAAACTAGAAAAAGGCCAGGTTTTAAAAGTCGGCAAGAAAACTTTCGCCAAAGTCGAGTAGCTTCTGAAACCTTTGATACTTTTGGTACCTTTGCAACTTCTGTTACTTTTACTTTTTGATATAATCAAAAATAAGCTCTCTTTTATATTTGATACGTTACCAATGAAACTTTTCAAACGTTCCTACCTTAAAAAACTCTGGCTTGCAGTAATTATTCTCGCCACCCTTTCTTTTATAATCGGCCAGTTCGCACTCTATATTACTTACGGAGCTCGGTAAAAGGCAAAAGGCCAGGCCTTTACCTTAACGGATTCCCTTGCTAAGGCCTGGCCTTAACGCGAGCGCGCTCTTTACACATTTCACTTTACACCTTACACTTTGACTTAACTCATGGATCCAAAAACTCCTATTGAAGTACTTCCGGGTGTCGGAAACCTCTATTCCAAAAAGCTAAAGAAACTGGAAATTTCAAAAATAGAAGATTTAATTTACCATTTTCCCTTCCGCTACGACGATTTCT
Source organism: bacterium (assembly GCA_021813125.1). GTDB lineage: Bacteria > Patescibacteriota > Microgenomatia > Curtissbacterales > GWA2-41-24 > JAKAJD01. The sequence goes on from JAKALT010000008.1 coordinate 18,626, forward strand.
CCCAAATCGAAAATATCGCCAAAGCAAATCCTAATGAAAAAATTACCATCCAGGGGACAATCTGGCAGATTAAAAACATAAGAACCCCTCGAGGCAAATTCTTAACAACTGCAATTATTGCCGACCAGTCGGGAACCATAGAGGTAATTTGGTTTAACCAACCGTACCTCACAAAAACCCTAAAAGCCGGAACGCCCGTTTCTCTTTCCGGAAAACTGGACCCAAAATCGCCCCGACCAAAACTTATTGCGCCGTCTTACGAAATTTTAAGGGCCCAAGTTGCACAATTTAGCTCTCAAACCCTTCACACAGGTCGCCTGGTTCCAATTTACCCGGAAACAGAAGGTATAACTTCCAAGTGGCTCAGGGCAAAAATTGCGAGCATTCTGCCTTTTTATGTCAAAACCGTCACGGATTTTATGCCGCTGGAGATTATCGCCAAAGAAAATCTGGAAAATTTAGGCGCAGCGCTTACTAAAATTCATTTTCCCAAAACATACCAGGACGTTGAGCTGGCCAGAAAACGTCTTGGCTTCGACGAACTCTTTCTCACTCAATTGGCCGCAGCTATCAGAAAACGCCAGTGGCTTTCACAAAAAATTGCACCGCAAATCAAAATTTCCCGGGCGGAATTACAAAACTTCCAAAACAATTTGCCATTCACCTTAACCGGCGCTCAAATAAAAGCTTTAGTAGAAATAATTGCCGATCTGGAAAGAAAAACCCCCGCAAACCGGCTTCTGGAAGGCGATGTCGGATCTGGTAAAACAGTAGTCGCCGCAGCTGCCGCATATGCGACATATAAAAACGGCCTGGAAACTATTCTAGCTGCACCCACCGAAATACTCGCTTTTCAGCACCAAAAAACCTTGAGGGATATTTTTTCACCATATGGAATCACCGTCGGAATCTGGACGGGTAGTAAAAAACAAAAGGGTGATATTACCTGCGGAACCCACGCACTTCTTTCTACGTTCCAGGCAAAAAAACAGGTTGGACTGGTTATTGTAGACGAACAGCACCGCTTTGGTGTAGCCCAAAGAGCAAAACTTTTTATGGAGCAAAAATCCAACTTATCCCCCCACGTGCTGACTATGACAGCAACTCCCATCCCCAGAACCCTTGCCCTAACTCTTTACGGCGACCTTGATCTTTCGGTTTTGTACGAAATGCCCGAAGGCAGGCAGAAAATCGCAACGTATTTAGTTCCCAACATCAAAAGGCAGGGAGCTTACGGTTTCATCGAAAAGCAGGTTGAAATGGGCCGTCAGGCATTTATTCTCACACCTTTTGTCGAGCCCTCGGAAACTCTCACCAGTGTAAAAGCAGCCAAAGACGAGTTTGAAAAGCTAAAAAGCAAACTTTCCAAAAAGGTAAAACTTGGCCTTTTGCATGGCCGCCTTAAATCAAAAGAAAAAGAACAAATTATTACCAAATTTAAAAACAATAAAATAAACGTTTTGGTCACGACTCCGGTTGTCGAGGTCGGCATAGACGTTCCTAATGCCACAGTTATGCTTATAGAATCGGCAGAACGCTTCGGGCTGGCCCAACTTCATCAGCTGCGCGGCCGTGTCGGCAGGGGCAAGCACCAATCTTATTGTTTTCTGTTTACGGATTCCAAAGCCGAAAACTCTATCAAGAGGTTAAAAAGCATGGAGAAAGTTTACATTGGCTTCGAACTCGCCGAAATTGACCTTAAAATGCGCGGCCCCGGAGAAGTATTCGGGCTCAAACAATCAGGCTTTTTTAACTTTAAAATTGCCGATATTACAGATCAAAAAAGTGTTGCATCCGCCCAAACCGAAGCCAAAAAACTTCTAAAGGCAGACCCCAAACTCAAAAACCACGAGTTACTACAACAAAAACTCGAATCAATCTCCAGCGAATACTCCCAACCAAACTAAGTCCCGATTTGACATTTCTATACCAGAAGCATATTATTGCGCTGAAAAACAGGGGGAAATAAATGTCGGAACACAAAGACATAACCGGTCAAGAAATGATTGCTATAGCTCACGCCATAAACAGTGGCGGGTTCTCTTTAAGAAGTCTAATGGCAGTTGAATCACATCTAGAACGTGACCATAATGATTTGTTCGACAGAAATACAGCCTTACAAGTAGAACGCGCACGCCACCAAGCTGCTATTTTGAAGGGTAGAATTACACCCGATGATTTGATTCCGCAACAGAATTTCCAGCCTGACTCACTAATTAAAGTTTTGACACAAATAAGCTCTCAAATTTCCTAAACTTATATCCTCATCCAGACTAACTTGACTAAAGTCTTATCTTTGATATAATCCCCAAAAGGCTAATTTAGCGACTAGCAACTGGTAACAGGTTACTAGTAAACTAATCTTATGACACCATTACCGAAAAAGAGGCACGCCAAGGCAAGGTCTAGAGTAAGAAGAGCCGCAATAAAGCTTTCTATCCCTAACCTTGTTAAGTGCCCAAATTGTCAAAGCCTTAAATATCCTCACAAGGCATGCGCCAAATGCGGATTTTACAGGGAAAGCCCGAAAAGCCCAACTGAAAAAACACAAAAGGCTTAGGGGAAAATGAAACGGAAAGACGATCCGAGACACACGGAAAGGGTCGAGGCCATGAAAGCGCTTTTTGAAAAAAGCTTCAGGCCGCAAGCAGATTTGCCCGAAGGCTCAGTTGCACAGCTTGTATTTGAAAACAGACAAAAAATCGACAGGCTCATTAAAAAAACAGCGCCGGCATGGCCAATTATCCAAATTGCACCTGTTGACCTTACGATTTTAAGGCTTGCAACTTGGGAGCTTTTGTATAAAGATAAAAAAGAGCCTTACAAAGCTATAGTAGATGAAGCGGTCGAAATGGCCAAGGAGTACGGCAGTGACACATCGGCCAGCTTTGTAAACGGCGTTCTGGGCTCAATAATTAAAGAGGGTATCAAAAACCAATGACAGACACAGAGATTTTAGAAGACATTAAAAAAATCATTTCCAAGGATTTTTCAATTCCTGCAGAAGATATTGAAGAAGATTCCAATTTAGACGAAGATTTGAACATCACGGATTTGGAAATAGAGGATTTGGCTGAAAAAATAAGCCAAAAATACGACGTTCAGATTCCCCAGGAAATAATTTCTTCTTTTGTAAAGGTTTCGGACATTGTTAGCTATCTTTATGAAAACGTCGACACCGCACTTTAAAGCCTCAAACCAAAATTTAAATAGCCAACCGGATTTTGCAAATCTTGAGCAAAAAATCGGTATTACTTTTTCCGATAAGAACCTTTTAAAAAACGCTTTTATCCACAGGTCTTACTTAAACGAGCACAAAAATTACAGGGGCCAGTCAAATGAAAGGCTGGAATTCTTGGGTGATTCGGTTCTTTCAATCGTTGTTTCGTCACACCTTTTTAAAAACCTTCCCCAGAGTCCGGAGGGTAAACTCACCCAGCTGAGGGCTGCCCTGGTTCGCACCGAAACCCTGGCAAAACTGGCCCAAAAACTTTCCCTGGGAAACTATCTGTACCTTTCAAAAGGGGAAGAAGATTCTGGTGGCAGAAACAATAACTCAATCCTGGCTAACACTTTTGAGGCTTTAACAGGAGCAATATATCTGGATTGTGGTATGGAATCCGTTAGGAATTTTCTTACCACATATGTCCTTGTTAACTGGAAAGAATTGGCCCAAACTGCAGTTTCCGATAACAAATCAAAACTTCAGGAAGTTCTGCAAAAACTTTACCATGAATCTCCAAGCTATAAAATAGTAAATACCTGGGGGCCGGATCATGACCGCCGGTTTGAAATGGGTGTATATCTGGGTGAAAACTGCCTTGGAAAAGGCGAAGGTAAAAACAAGCAGGAAGCAGCCCAGAACGCTGCTGAAAATGCTTTATCTCAACTAAATTTAAAAAAGCCGGATAAAAACTTGAACTTTAAACCCTAAGTCTGAGATAATACCAACCATCGCCTATTGACTATAACTATAGTCGGTAGACGAAAGTCAATAAAAATGAGTGTAAAACTAAGACTGGCAATAACAGGAAAAACGCATCAAAGGTCTTATCGAATTGTCGCGCAAGATACTAAAAGCAAGCGCGACGGATCGTTTTTGGAAATTTTAGGATCGCTGGACTCTAAAAAAACTCTGCAAAACGTTAAAAAAGAGAGAGTTGATTTCTGGATTTCAAAAGGCGCTAAACCAACCATGGCAGTTGCTAAAATTCTCAAAATTTAATATGGAAGATCTTTTAAGGTTTACACTCGAGCCTCTGGTTTCCGATCTTAAAAAAGTCAAAATTGAAAAAGTCCAGGACGGCAAAGATGTCCGTTTCACGGTTTACGTCCCCAAAGATGATATCGCCAAAGTTATCGGCAAAGGCGGCAAAATGATAAAGTCCATAAAAAACCTGTTAAAAATCAGGGCTATAAAGGAAGACCTCTTTGTCGCAATCGACGTTCAGGAAGCGTGAATCTAACTATAATTACCCTCTTTCCTGAGGTTTTCGCCCCAACAGTTTCAACCAGTATTCTAAAAAGGGCAGAGGACAGAAAACTCGTCAAATTTAAATTTTTAAACCCAAGAGATTTTGCCGAAGATGCCAGGAAAACGGTAGATGACAAACCGTATGGCGGCGGCCCCGGAATGGTATTAAAAGTAGACGTAATCAGCAAGGCATTGTCTTCAATAAAGCCAAGACCATATATAATTCTTCTTTCGGCGTCAGGTGCAAAGTTTACACAAAGCAAAGCGCAAATACTTTCCAAAAAGAAAAATGTAGCCCTGATTTGTGGGCACTATGAAGGTGTTGATGCAAGAATAGAGGATTATGTTGATGAAGTGCTCTCTGTCGGTGATTACGTTTTAACTGGCGGCGAGATACCTGCTATGGTAATTTTAGATACGGTCGTACGTCTGATTCCGAGGGTAATAAACTCAAAGTCGTCAACAGACGAATCCTTCGAGAAAAATTTGCTCGAATACCCCCAATACACCCGGCCGGAAATTTACCAAAAAAAAGCCGTGCCTAAAATTTTGTTAACCGGAGACCACAAGCAAATTGCAAAATGGCGTCAAGCTGAGGCTTTAAAAAGAACAAAAAAGTACCGCCCCGATCTACTCCAGCCTAAGACAAAATAAATAGTGTAATTATTTAACTTTCGACTTTGACGCTACGCTTTGACTTTCTAAAACGGTGCAAACAAGTCGGTTCTCCCATAATTAACGGACGGTTCGGCAGAACTGCTTGCTTGTGAAACACTTGCTGTTGAAACAGCATTAAGTCTTGCAACCTCGGTGCTTGAAAGTTTATCAATAGGTTTATCCAAAGAGCCAAGATTAGTCGGGAAAGGCCTCCAAAACGCGTTTATTGTAATTGACGCCCTTACAACACCGCCGCCGCCTCCTTCTTTAGAACTTGAAGATGTAAGCGATAAATCGTCTACCGAAACAACGCGGGATCCGTTATAAAGATACCCCAAAAATTCCAAAAATGATCTATAACCGCCGGTAAGCGCAACTTTTATTACTACAGAAGGCGACATCCCGACAATAGAGGAGGCGTTTTTGTCCGGAGGTGGCGCCGGAGTACCGCCGGATTGTTGAGTTCCACTAGTACCCAAACTCCTCGGATCAACATCAATTTTTTCCAAAAGCACTCCTGAAGTAGCCGAGGCTACTTCGATTTCCCGCAAAAGCGAAAAAACTCCGTTCTTCGAGGGCAGAAGCTGTTCTGATTGCCCCAGTTGCTTTTCGAGCGTAACTTTGTCTTGTGAAAGCGTAGTCAAAGCTTGTGCTTTTTCTTCAAGTTGCGCGGCGGAAACCTCCAATTGCTGGTTTGATGTCCTCATCGAGAGCACTTCCCCAAACTTGGGCCATATCACAAAATAAGCAACTAAAATAGAAATAGCAAGGCTCCCAACAGGCATCGCAAACGGCATATACTTGGAAACGCCTAAACCCAAACCGGCTTTATTGGAAACGGAGATTGCAGGCAAATTCATGAACTATCAGCCCCTCCAGCGCCTCCATCCGAACTGCCGTTAAGCTGTCCGGATATACTAAATGTATAAACACCCTCCTGGTCCGAACTCAAAGAATCTATATTAACGTTAGAAATTATCTTAGACCCTACATCCGAAGCGAGGGACGAAATAAACCCGGCCACATCGGCCGAAGTTTTGGCCTTGCCGGAAAAGGTGGCCTTAAGTCCTGTAAATTTTATATCAGAAAAGTAAACGTTTTGGGGCACAAGCTGGGCAAACTTATTAAAAACGTTCACCTGATCAGATCTGCCGCTTATTATCTTTTCTGCAACGGAAGCTTTGTCTTTGGTAACGACAATCATTGCTTCCGTATCTTTTAGAGCATTAATTTCGGAAGTGCTGGAGTCAATTCTGCTCTCTATCCTTTGCCTTCCAGAAGCCAAGCTGGTATACATTACCAAAGTCACAACACCAAATGCTGCTACTAAAACCAAAATAAATGCCGAAAAAATAGACAGTTTCTTGCGGATTCCCTCTGTTTTTTCCGCGCCTTTTTCTTCAACCGGCAGTAAATTTATATCTGGCATCTCAATTTAAGCGTAACAAAAGCTACATTTTTAAACAAGCAAAGTTAACTTCTTAAGGCAAGCCCCGTTGCTGCGGCATAAAAACTGCCTTGGCCGGGTATTTTCAAAACCAAACCCTCTTTCTCAAATGCCCCCCAAGGGTCTCCAAGGGAAACCTCCAGGCTTGTCCTGGTGGTTAAATACTCGGACAATCCCGGTAAATAAGCTCCGCCGCCGCAAATGATAATTCTTGAAAAAACAGTTCCTTGCAAATGGCTTCTGGAATACTCAAGGGCCTTCAAGATTTCCAAAACTACCACCTCCAAAAGCGGCTTTAGGACATTGACCACTTTCCCCCCAAGCTGATTCGCTAAAAGCCCATACGTATGTTTATATTGCTCAGCCTGGACCTGGCTCATATTAAATTCTGCCATAACAGCGCGCGTTAAAGTATACCCTCCCGTTGAAACAGATCTGGTAAAAAGTACATTTCCTTCTTTAACTAAAACCAGCTCACACGAGGCCGCCCCTAAAGAAACTATAACGGCCGGCAAATCTCCGGGAGCAGCTAGCGCTCTGGCAAGCGAACTTGATTCAGTCTCGATTGCTGAAAGTTGCAAATCTGAATCGTGAACGAGTTTTACATATTTTTCGACTACGCGTTTCGGCGCGGCAACCAGAAGCACATCCATCTTCCCGCTTTTCCCCTGAATCGGTTTTGAAACGACCTTGTACTGCAAATTTACATCCTTTAAAGGCAGTGGGATGTATTGGTCGGCTTCCCAATTTATTGCAGACGACAACTCTTTGTCGGTTAAGTTGGGCATTTGAATTAACCTCGTTACAACTTGTGATTCAACAATTGAAACATTACATTTATTGCCTTTCACCCCGGAAGCCTTAACTACCGCTTTTATTGCGTCCGAAACTTTCTTCATCTCGAGCGGTGCATCTGTTTGAATACCGCCCGCAGGTGTCGGTGCATTAGCCGCAGCTGTTAAAAACTTCTTTTTACCGGAAATTTTAACCTCTACTACTTTAATAAAAGACCTTCCTATATCCAGGCCAAATATATCGTTTGCCATATTTTGTCTTTATTGTGCCGAAGGGCTGCCTCCCGGCAATGTTTGGGCGGAAGAGCTGGCAGGTCTTGGGAAAGGAGTTGAGACAGGCGGAGGTGGGGGAGTTGGCTGCGAATTAACAATATTTTCTATCGAAGACGAATTGATTGTACGGTTATCGCCAGACTGAACAGGGCCTGTGTTTACCTTTGGTGAAAGAAACATTAAAAGCACGGCAGGCACAACTATCGCCCCAAGTCCGACTAAAGAAAGTAGAATTTTGGCAGTTTTGTTCATATCTATTTGAGGATATTGTCCTCGGAAAACATAGCGTAATCAAAAACAGCCGGCATCATCGGCAACGCAGTTCTCTTAACCTGAACGGCCCGGGTTACCCCGACACTGCTTGAAGCAGATGACGAAATGTCATACGTTTGAACAGGCAAATCGAAACCCACACCCGACACTTTAACCGTAGTACTTATCCAATAAGGTTTAATTCTCAGCATTACGGGTGCTCCCACAGCATTAAGTGTAATAACAACGCACTTTTGATACCCGGAAGTAGACGTACAAGTAGAAACAGCCGGGCTTGAACCCAAAGTTTCGTCGCGATTGGGCCCGGCTTTGCCCTGAATAAACCATCTCAACTGACTGTATGGTGCAGTTACAAAAACCTCCGTCATCTCGACAGATGCCGGCCCGTCAGCCGGGTTCTCGGCACTTCCCTTTGCCCATTCAACCTGTATCTGCGCACCTGCACTGACACCGCTGGATAAGTCTATTTGCCCAACCTCACCAAGTTCGACCTTACTCTCATAAACTTTCGAGCCTTTCACTTTAACGGCGGCATTTATATCTGAAACTGGAACATTGCAGCTGGCGGTGTCACCGACAACTGTACATCCAGACGCACTTGTACCTAATTTGATATCATTAGAAATAGTTGAGAGCTTCGATAAAACATCCTCAACCCCTCCTTCTGCAGCCCCAAACGCTCTTTGCGACTCTTTTGTCTGCGTAGACGTCCTCAAATTCACAATGTTTCTGGAGGCAACGGAAAGCCCGACAGCCAAAGCAACAACCACAATAAGAAGCACCAATATTAAAATTTGGCCCGATTTCATGTCCTTATCTTATTGTCAATTCTTAGCCTTCAGATGTCAAATGCCCTAATCTATAATCTAAAGTCTAAAATCTACAATCTAATATGCCCTTAAGGAGATCGTGGTCTCAAAGTGGGCAGAAGCCATAAAATCGGCTCTGGTCGGGGCATCAAGCCCCTGCGAAGCTGTAAACTGCACCGAAACAACCGCCGGATTCTGAAAAACCTGGGATGAAGCGGATTTAGAAGTGACACTAAACGAACAGTCGGTTATCTCGATACCTTTTACGCGATCATCGTTGCTTATGGAAATATAGTTAGAATCGGAAGGTGTACCGGTAGCAAGTGCCACGGCTCCGATCCTGTCATTCTGGGTGGCAGTTGCCGGTAAACATTTAATATACAAAGGGTCGTCGTTAGGTCTTGTCAAAACTATTGTGGTAAAGGGCGCAGAACCAAGTCCGTTTGCATCATTTGCCCCCCGTATTTGTTTGTCGAGTGAATCCAAAACAGATTGTCCGTTTTGCTTAACCTCTTGTGTAATATTAGTTTGGTTTGCTCCTCTTAAGGTAGAGTTTAAAAAGAGCATTATGGAACCTAACAGAAACCCCAAAATTCCCAAAACAACGACAAATTCAATTAGAGTAAAACCACCAGAAAATGACCAAGCCCCAAAATCCAAATTCCAAATCTTTCTTTTCCATATTCCCAAAATTTTGAGTTTTGAGTTGGGAATTTTGAGTTTATGATAGGGCATTACCTAAACTATAGCACAAGAAAAGTTGCCCTCAGGGGGCTTGCCACTGCGAGAGAATTGTTTGGCTGGTAACGGTTTGTGTTCCGCCGGAATCTACCCATGTAACTTTTGCAGTTATCAATTTCGTATTAGCAGAAGAACCATCGGCGATTATCAAGCTTCGCGAAAAATCTATACCGCTTTGATTAACTGTTTGAGGGCAACCCGATGTAGTTAAAGACCAGTTTGTTGGATCAGGGTCTGGCATATTAATGCGATAACAAGTTGGCTCATTGGAAAGTGCACTATAACCTTTTCTATCCCTAAAAACTCTGATCTGCTCAATATACTCCTCAGCAAGCTTAGTAGCTTGAGTACTAGTTTTAGCCGTGCGCGCCGTTTTATTGGAAACAAGGCTTGCCGAAATAACCGCAATTGCCAACACTACCGCAATTCCAACACTCACAATTACCTCAATCAAAGACTGTCCGCTCAAATGCTTTTTCATTTAACTTCTCCGCTTGAAAAAACCGTAACGTTGGCCGAACCATTGGTAGAAGTAAGGGTCAAAGTTAAAGGGTCCTGCGGTATTGTCCCAAACAGGTTAACTAAATCGCCTGTTGTTGAATCGGCAAACTGTACGGCAGTGTGGAAAGAAGCCCCTTGCGCAAGCGGCCTGAAGGCAATATATGCGGTGGTCTGGGAAATACTAACCGACCCATAAGCAATCCCACTAACGGTAACCCCCGTCGGAAGTGTTACGTTCGATGTTGTAAAAACCGTCCCCGAAAGACACTCACCACCCAAAGTCAGGGTGCTGCTTCCTATAGTAGCCAGCAGGTACCAGCCTGCGAATTTGTCAGGGCTTGTGCACTGGGTTTTCCCGGAAAGCGCATTATTCTGAACCTGCCTCAAAGTATTTTTAACAACTCCTGATGCTTCGGTTAACCTTTGTCTTCTTTCAAAAGACAAAAATGCCGCCGAAACGCTTGCACCCAAAATTGCCATAAGCGAAATGACAACTAAAAGCTCGACAAATGTAAAACCACGCTTGAAGTTTGGAGTTTGGGGTTTGGATTTTGAATTTTTCACATTAGTATTCTCAAATACCAGTTTAAAATCGGCACACCCCAAAAAAGAGCAATTAAAAAGCCGGCGACCAGAAATGGGGCAAACGGCACAGTTTGCCCAAATCTTTTTCGGCGAATTGCAATCAATGCCAAGGAAGCAACCGCACCAAGAAAAAAAGCTAAAAATACGGCCACCACAACTCCCCGCATCCCCAATACAATCCCCATCAAAAACGCCAAAACCACATCACCCTGGCCCATGCCTCGGCCGCGTGTGGCAACTACTATTACCAGAAAAAACAGAGCCGCGCCAAAAGCCGCAATAACATTTTCCATAAAAAGCGCAGACGTCAGAAAAAAATAGTTGTAAAACAGGGCAACTATAGCAGCCGCAAACACAAATGTTGTCGGAATAAGGGAAAATTTCCAGTCAACCACCGCTACAACCACAACAACAGATACCAGAAACATAAAATACCCGGCCGAAACAAGACTGAAAGTTCCCGACGCAGCCAAATACCAAAAACTAACACTAAACAGCAAAGCCGTCACCGTTTCGACAATGGGGTATTGCCACGAAAGCGGTTTTCTGCAATAGCGGCATTTGGCTCCGAGCACCGCAAAACTTAAAAGGGGGACTAAATCAAACGTGCCCAACTGGGCCTTGCAATAGTCACAGTAAGATCTGCCTAGAATTGTTTCACCGCGGGTAGTCCTATCTATTACAACATTCAAAAAGCTTCCGACAGCGGAACCCAAAATGAAAAAGAGGATAAAGTAGACAATCACAATCTTAGAATAGCCTGTCCCGACAGGTGATGACAAGTTTTAAGGCAACAAATCATCCTTTTTTTTGATAAACTTGCCTAAATGATCGCAAAATTTTTCAAACCTTACTGGCCACCTGTTGCTATAATCATTGTCATTTTTGCTTTTCTTTCTAACCTTTTTTTTCCAAAACTTTCCCTTTTCGTTATTCCCGATTATGGAAGAAGTGATTCCTGGAGCCTTTCAACCGCAGACAGTTTTTACTATGCTCAAGAGCTAAAGAAAAATAATCTGCCAATTTGGAATCCGCACATCGGAAATGGATATCCAACCTTCGCCGAAGGCCAAACCGGTGAATTATTTCCACTCAATGTTGTCTTCTTTAGGCTTTTTCCTTTTGCACTCGCTTACGATCTTACGCTTGCATTTACTTTAATCATTGCGGCTCTTGGAACTTATTTTTTCTGCCGGTCGCTAAAATTGGCAAGGCTTGCATCAATGTTCGCAAGTTTAATATTTTCGCTGGGAGGGTTTTTTGTTTTCCACTTGCAACACCATGCCTTAATAGAAACGGCATCACTATTACCCTGGGTTTTCTGGGCAGCGCACGAATTTACGAAAAGCAAAAAAATAATGCACCTTCTGGCAGTAAGCTTATTCTCGGGACTGCAATTGCTGGCAGGGTTTCCTCAATTGGCATTCTATACACAATTTTCATTGTTTGTGTATTTAATCCTTGCCATGTTCTTCGGAAAAGCTTACAAATTAACCTTAATTTTAGCCGTTATTTTGGCAATTATTTTAGGTTATCTTTTAGCCGCAATCCAGTTAATACCGACTTATGAATTTTTAAGTGTATCTACAAGAGTCGCAAATCCAGGCGAAGTCCTAACGCAATTTCCCTACACCTTCAAAAACCTTTTACAGTTTTTAAACCCATACATATTGGGCAGCCCAAAAGAAGGCACATATCCGCTATGGCAACCTGGGAAGTGGGGAATATTCTGGGAAAATTCAGCATATGTTGGCATACTTCCACTTATATTGGGATTCGGAGCAATAATAGGAAATGTTTTCAAAGCTAAAAAAAACAAGGAAATATTCTGCTTATCGGCACTTCTTTTTTTTGCAACCCTGTTGGCCCTGGGTGAACAGTCACCCATCTACGTTATCTTTACCATACCGCCATTTTCTCTCTTTAGAGTTCCCTCAAGGTTTTTACTGCCTGCCAGTTTCGCATTGGTAACATTAAGCGCAATCTACCTTAATAGGATAAAAAAACCTATTGCTCTCGGTCTTATTGCTCTTTCTCTTATTGATATTTTTATAATCTTAAAAAACTACAATCCCGCCCTGGAAGCCGGAAAACTGCTTGATTACCCAGATTCCTCTCAATTTCTAAGTAGCAATAACGCAGCAAATGTCTACACGGTTGGAAACGTTAACAAATGGAACGAAAACTTTGTAAAAAATGGGTGGGGCGACATGGACAAGTTCTACTTTTTTAAAAATTACCTGGACCAAAATTCCAACTTAATCTTTAATATAGACCAATTCGCAGCTTATGAAAGTCTTCAAACAAAAAGAATGGCGTTTATAAAGTCCCAAGTTGCCGGTAAAGTAAAATTCGAAAACGGCACTTATATAATTTCTGATAATGCTATTAAATTACTCTCGTCAAGCAATGTTAGCCATATCATCAGCCCGTTTGAAGTTAAAGCCACAGGTATCCAAAAAGTATTTAATGCGTCAAAAAACGGCAACTCAGTTAACATTTATAAAATTTCAAACACTCCAGGCATTGTATTTCTAAGCAACAACTACGCGAACGCTGAAACAACACAAGACATTTCCCAAGCCATTACAGGCAAAGACTTTGACCCAATAAATGCCCCGGTGATAGAAAGAGGGATTAAAAGCGAGTTTGCAAAATCTACAAACTCAAATTTTCAGATAATTTCAAGATCAGATACAAGTCTTCTTATAAACATAGATGCCCAGAGCAATAAAATTTTAACTTTCAATCAAAGTTTCTACCCCGGATGGCAGGCTTATATTGACGGCAAAAAGGTACCAATATTTCCGGCTAATATCAACTCTATGGCAATTAGTATCCCTGGCGGTTCGCATTTTATTGAATTTTATTATCTACCCAAAAGTTTATACCTAGGATCAATTGTAAGTCTAATCTCTTTACTAACAATTGGTTTCCTGTTATTAAAAGCAAGATCTGTCAAATTAAATATTGCCTTATGAGTAACCTAAAAGCATCTCATGCAATTATTTTTTTAATCCCTTTTTACATTATTTTCATGAGCTTCTCCAGGGGATTTTATAACCAAAGCGCATTTTATATTTTGCTATCGGCATTTGTTCTATTCACAATCTTATTCCTTGGGAAATATTTTAAGTTAACGAACACTCCCGCAAAACAAATAGAGGGTAATTTATTTCTAATTGCAATTTTCTCAATAATGACTTCCTTTTTTTTCGTTAAAGGCTTGTACCAAGCAGATGGCCCGATACTCCAATTCAATTACATCGCCTTGATACTTGTCCTATTTTTGGTCCTGACGTTTTCTATGCAAAAAGATGCGAAATTACTAATCAAATATCGTTTTACAGTAATAATATTAATAAGCGTTGCCATAAAAGTCTTACTTATTATTGCCTCACCGCATCCCACAATAGACGTATTTGACTCTTTAAAAAAAGGTGGGGAAGCTTTACTCGAAGGTAAAAATCCTTATAACTTTCAATATGGGCAAATCTATAAAAACGTTGCGCCGTTAACGTATTTTCCGTACCCGCCCGGTTCATTATTACTCCTGGCACCCACAGTTCTTATCTTTAAGGATCCTCGGATGTTAATGATATTGTCACAAACATTTACTACACTTATTCTTTTCCAAATATTAAAACGGCAATGTAAGTCGAGAAGGGTGCAGGAACTTATACCAATTATTTTTCTATATTTTCCAATGTCTTTTTTCATTATTGAACAATCATGGCTAGACCCATTAGTAGTATTTTTAGTATCGTTGTTCGCTTTTCTTAACTTAACAAGCAAGAATCAAAAGCTTGCAAAAGTTCTGGCGCTATCAATAACAATAATTGTCAAACAATACATGCCTTTTATCCTTCTTTTTTTACTAAAAAACATATCGAAATATTTAAAAATTATACTTTTATCAGTAGGAGTTGCGTCGGCTATTTTACTATTGTTCTATCTTCCAAATCCTGAAAAATTTAATGTTTTCAGAACTGACTACATATATAGGTTTGATTCTTTAACTCTTATCGCCTTTGTGCATAATTCATTCGGGTTAACGATTCCTAAATATATAATTTACTTACTGTGGGGATTGCTGGCCTTGGTTGCTTTAAAACCAAAAGGTCCTCAAGATCATCAAATTTACTTGAGCATGAGTTATTGGCTCTTGGGATTCTTCTTATTCAGCTTTATTGCTTTCGTAAACGAATATTACCTCAGTTTCTCAATCCTTCTCCTTGCCTATACTCTTTCATTTAATAAATCGGGCTCCATCTCATAAACTTTTTAGTTTTGACTTTTCTACCTTTTTGGCTTCGTCCTCATAATGTTTTGCCAATTCCTCATTTTTCTCACATTTCCTTGCTTCGTCTGCTAGTACCTCTAAAACACGTGTATTTTGGCTCTCAACCTTATACGACATCAAAAGGAAGCTCCTCGCAGAATCGCAATCACCAAGTTCAAAGCTGGTTCTGCCAATTCCAAAAAGGGATCTCGGATTATCAGGTTGAATCAATAAGGCAACTTTATAGTAATTTCGCGCATCTTCGAATAAACCGAGAGATAGCATTTGATCACCTATGTCGTTAAAAGAAAAAGCATAAAAACGTTTTATGCTCTGGGGAATAAAATTTCCATACTCTAAATTTGCTTCGCTTGCATTTAGGGTAAAACCGGCAATTGCTTTTTCATTTAAACTCTTAATAAAATCCTTGTCTTTTACCTGAGAATCAACTACCAGCTTTTTTAAAAGACCGCTAACAATCCAGCTATAGCCTTCTATTTTGGGGGAAAAAGCAACTGTGTAAATCGGCACCTTACTTAAATTTGCTTTAATAAGTTGCGTCATATACGTTGCACTTTGCACTTCAGTCTTGTCAAAAAACCCGCTAGGGTAAACAAGGTCTGGATATTCTCTGGCTAGCTGTTGCCGATAATATTGATGCCTCAAGATGCCGCCCAAAACAATTCTTCGGCCACTAAATTCTGGATTCGTGTAATAAATATATTGGGTGTTAAAGGCTGTTGTGTCGTCAAACAAAAATATTAAAGATCCGGGAGCGGAGGATGCCAAGGCATCATGCCCAAGCCAATCACCAAGTTCAAATTTGGACATATTGGTTTTTTGCCAATTGCTCCGAAACATATAAAGAGGCAAAAGCAAAAACGAAATCTGAATAATAATCAATAAAACTTCTCTCCTTATTGGCAAATTCGTCCTTTTCTGAATTACGCTCTTGAAGTTTTGATATAAGAAGAGAAGCCCATAACCTAAAAATATAGCTAAGAACAAATAGCTAAGCAAAATAAACCGCTCCCATATACCAAATAAAAAATCCGAGGAAAGCGAAAAGCTTGAATAAAAAAGGAAGAAAGGCCCTGTAAAAAATACTGCCATCGACAAAAACCAAAATACTTTTTTCTGCTTTAAAAAGGTATATAAAGCGCCAAGTAAAATCAATAGGGACCCGACAAGCGTAAAATCGTTCTTTACAAACGCAAAATAAGAAACTACCTGCAAAAACCTGGCCTTGTAATCTGCCCCTATGAAATCTTGGGATGCGGCAAAAGTCCCATAGTCTGCACGGGTAATTAAATGTATAAAGTTCTGTAAATTAGAAGCGTTACCCCAATTAACAGGCGTGTGCCTAAAAGCCAAAACAGGAACAACCAGGTATGGAAGTACTCCAAGAAAAAAGGTGAGAGCTACATAAGCACTATTTTTAGAAACAACAAATAATCTTTTATCGGTGGAATAAATTAAGTATAGGTAAGCGGGAATTATGAGAACCGCTGTCTGGTGGTGAAAAACAGCCAACCCTAAAAAGAAAATGCCAAGAAAAAGATGTCCCCCAAGCTTGTAGCCTCCGGTTTTTACAAGATTAACATTCTCCCGCCATAACGTTAGGAAATAAACACTAATAGTAACAAGAAAAACATTCAGTTGGAAAACTTCGGTAACATGAGCATAAAGCCAAAAAATAGGTGAAAACGCCAAAACAAGAGAAGAGGCAAGCGCCACAAAAAAGTTTTTGGTTAAATTCTTGAGAACTAAAAACAGAAAAACAATCGACCCCGCAGAAAAAGCAGCCATCAATACGTTTAATTTATAAGCAACACTTGCCGCAATCGGTAAATGTGTAAAAACATAACCAAAAATTGAATTAAGCGGATAACCCGGAGGGTGGGCAACCCCGCCAAAAAATGCGGCCAGAATAATATCCCCGCTGTCCCCGCCATAAACAGAGCTGGAAATTCCCAGAAGGTAAATTAAAAAAACAAAGGAAAACAATGTAAAAGGAAATAAAGCAGTCTTCTTTAGCACAACGCTTCTTATTTTAACTTATGCCAAACACTAAAAAAAGCACGGCAACCCATACGACGTCACCGTGCTTTTTAAAATACAAGCCCCACTTTATGGCGTACAAGTAGCAGCTGTAACTTCAATAGCCTTACCAGAAGTTGAAGCCCAGCACCAAAGCCAATTGCCGGAGCCTGCATTCGGATCCTCAAGTGTTGCATAAACAGCGGCTTCCGTTGTGGTACCGTTCAAGGTTATACAATAGTCCTCAGCTGCACCACCAATTCCGGGCCCTGTTGGAATCTGTTTCAAATCACCTTTTGCAGTCAGAGTTTGAAGTGCCGTTGCACTCGCACCACACCCACCACCACCAGGGTAAGAACCCTGTCCCGGTGTTGTGTAGTAAGCCTGAAGAGCTGTTGCGATTTGGCCAACGTCACTCTTTCGGGTTGCATCTTTTGCCTGTTTTGTTCTCTTTCCGGGATTTGCAGCAACCAAAACTGCTGCTGCCAAAATACCAAGAATTGCAATAACGATAAGAAGCTCGATTAACGTAAAACCACGAAGAAATTTCTTTTGGGCAGTAAAAATCACTAAATTATCTCACCTCCCCCCGGAACTATAATTCATATTCAGTCCTAACTTAAGTATTATTAACTTCGAAGGGTTTGTCAAGCAAAAAGAAAAGGGGTTAAAACTGTGATGTAAGATTTAGAACCGCAACGAAGTGAGGATCGCAATTTGACTTCCTTGATTTTAGAATTGACTAGTTAAATTATAAATAGGTAGTATTATCGAAAGAACCAAAATTCCCACACCCAAACCCAAAACAACCAGAATTATCGGCTCCAAAGCCGTCGTTAAATTCCTGATCGAATTTTCGCTTTCACCCTCAAAATACAGAGAAAGCCTGCCTAAAACCTCATCCATTTTCCCAGTTTCTTCACCAACTCTTATCATTTGAGGAATAATTGGCGGGAAAGCAGGATCAGAAGCCAACGGCTGGTAAAGGGGAGACCCCCGCTCGACCCTTCCGATTGCTTTGTCTATACCCTCCTGGTAAGAAGGCGACGAAAGTATATCCCTAACAACTCTAAGTGCCGAAATAATCGGAATTCCTGTTCCGATAAGAAGCCCCAGTGTCCTGGTAAACTCAGCCAAAATCAAAGTCTTCCTGATTTTTCCCCAGATAGGGAGCGCCAATACAAATCTGGACACAATTTTTGCGCCCGAAGGTGTCCTGGCAAATACTCTAAGCCCGTAAACAGCGCAGGCAATAACTATAATAAGAAGCCACCAGAAGGACCGCAAAAAGTTAGACATTGCAATAAGAATCCTCGTGGGCAGAGGCAGTTGGGTTCCGATTTGGCTGTAAAGGCCCGTCAGCTTTGGGATTACAAAAATCATCATCAGAACCATTACAACTATCATCACGGTTACAACTATCGAAGGATATATAAAAGCACCTCTTGTTTTGGATTTAAATTCACGTTCTTTTTCAAGCGACTGGGCAAGCTTCGAAAGAACCTTATCCAAAACGCCTCCAGTTTCTCCGGCTTCAATTAGTTTCACATAAACTATTCCAAAAACCCTGTCGTGCTTTCCCAAGGCCTGGGAAAGCGAAAGGCCGCCTTCAACATCCGAAACCACTTCGCCCAAAATTCTCGCAAAATTACCGCTTTTTGTTTGTTTTTGCAAAATCAAAAGCGCATCAGTTAAAGGAAGGCCCGCAGAAACCATTGTAGAAAGCTGCCTGGTGAAATTCACAACCTCGGAAGAAGAAACACCTTTTCCAAATTTAAAAATTGAAAGATTGATTGCCTGCTTGCTGTCTTTGCTTCGAACCTCAATCGGAATCAGCCGTTCCTGCTGCAAAATCTTAACTAAAGCGTTTTCGTCTACCGCCTCGACTTCACCGGTATATTTTTTGCCGGTCGAATCTTTTGCGATGAATTTAAAAAGAGGCATAGCTATTGCTGGGTAACTTCGCCTTTGTCAACAAGCCTTTCAAGCTCATCGGGTCTTATACTATAAGCACGAGCCGTCTCCAAAGACAGTCTGCCTGCTTTAACCAGGTATGCAAGCGACGCGTCCATTAAAATCATGCCCGAAGCACCGGAAGTTTGGATAATATTGTCAATTTGGTGTGTTTTTCCTTCCCGGATTGCTGTCTGAACGGCGGGCGAGGAAAGCAAAATCTCGGCAACCGGAAGCCTCCCACCGCCAATTGCCGGCACCAGCCTCATGGAAACAATCCCGGCCATCGTTGCTGCTAACTGCAGCCGGACTTGTGCCTGCTGTGTTTCGGGGAAAACATCGATTATTCGGTCAATCGACTGGGCTGCCGAATTTGTATGCAGCGTTGCAAAAACCAAATGTCCGGTCTCGGCAACCGTTATGGCGGAAGCAATCGTTTCAAAATCCCGCATCTCGCCAACTAAAACTACATCCGGGTCCTCGCGAAGTGCCGATCTTAGGGCAATCTCCCAAGAGTGGGTATCCAGGTGCATTTCCCGCTGTGAAACCAAAGCCTTACCCTTTGGGTAAACATATTCAATCGGGTCTTCTATAGTCAAAATATGTACTGGCCGTGTTTGGTTAATTTCATTGATAATTGAAGCTATTGTTGTCGATTTTCCGTGTCCGGTCGGCCCAGTTACAAGAATAAATCCCTGCCTAAGCTTGGCAAAACTATGGCTAATACGGGGAAGGTTGAGTTCCTCTATGGTCTTAATATAGGAAGGAATAAGCCTTAAAGCAGCGGAAAGATAGCCCTTTTGGTAGTATGCGTTAACCCTGAAACGGGCAACCTCACCAAGGGCAAACGAAAAATCAATTTCTTTATTAACTGAAAGCATCTCCTTTTGTTCCGGCGAAAGAAGCTCAAAAACCAAATTTTCGGTGTCGTCCGAAGTCAGGGCAACAGAAGCAATTGGAAGCAACTGGCCGTCAATTCTGATAACCGGCGGCGAACCAACCACCAGATGCAAATCCGATGCCTCTTTTTTAACAACTATTTCCAGATATTCCTGAATCGACATTATTCTTCAGCCACCCTCAAAACTTCCTCAATTGTTGTTACTCCTTCTATTACTTTCATGAAGCCGTCTTGTTTCATAGTTATCATTCCGTCGGCAATTGACTGGTCCTCAATTGCCTGGGAAGTTTCGTGACCAATAATCATCCTTGATATTTTTTCCGAAACAACCAGAACTTCAAAAATACCAATTCTTCCCAGGTACCCCGTATTGTTGCATTCCGGACAACCTTTCCCGTAAAACAAGCTAATTTTTTTGCGAAAATCATAGAGGTTTCCAAGAGTGGCCTGCAACCGCTCCAAAGCCTCTTTGGTCACAGGCTTGGGAATTTTACACGTTGGACATGTTCGTCTTACAACACGCTGCCCCATAACGGCAGTCACAGTTGAAGCGATAAGGTAAGGCTCCGCATGCATGTCCAGAAGCCTTGGTAGGGCTCCTGCGGCGTTATTTGTATGCAGTGTGGAAAAGACCAAATGCCCGGTCAGCGAAGCCTGTACAGCCAGTTCGGTAGTCTCCGCATCACGGATTTCTCCAACCATCAAAATATTCGGGTCTTGCCTTAAAATCGACCTTAAACCGGACGCAAAAGTCAGGCCCGCTTGCGGATTTATCTGAACCTGGTTAACCCCGGGGATTTGGTACTCAATCGGGTCCTCAAGCGTAATTATGTTAACCCTTGTCGAGTTAAGTTTTGAAAGGATCGAATAAAGTGTTGTTGTCTTACCCGAACCGGTTGGTCCGGTAATAAGGATAATTCCGTGCGGCCTGAGAATCGTCTCTTCAATGTTGGCAAGCGCCCTGCCTCTAAGTCCCAACTCCTGAAGAGAAGGCACTCCACCGGACTTTTTAAGAAGCCTCATTACCACTTTTTCACCGAATGAAGTAGGAAGTGTAGAGATACGCAAATCCAGCTCCTCTCGTCCGATTTTGAAGTTAAAACGGGCATCCTGCGGAATACGTTTCTCGTCAATTTTCATATTTCCCAAAATTTTGATTCTGGAAACTATTGCCTCGTGGATTCTTTTTGGTAAAATCAGCTTTTCGTGCAAAATTCCGTCAATTCGGTATCTGACTCGAGTTTCATTCTCCAACGGTTCAATGTGAATGTCCGAAGCTCTGACTTTAATACCGTACTCCAAAAGAGTGGAAACAATTCTGGCAACCGGCGCCTCTCCTAATACTGCAGTCGCCTCCGGCTGTTCAATGTAGGATTTGGAAGCTCCTGTTGAGGTTTCCTTTAGCGCCTCTGTAACTTCCGTTGAAAGGCCTCTTGTATACTGTTCGGAAATAGCCTTAATAATTGAAGGGCCAGTAGCAATGTAGGGTTTAACCGAAAGGCCCGATTTTTTCTCCAAAAACTCCTGAGTCTGCAAATCCAACGGGTCAACCATGGCAACCGAAAGGGTGTCGCGATCTTTTGCTATTGGAATAACCGTAAACCGTTTCGCTACATCTTCCGGAATATAACCTAAAACCTCTGGAGAAATCGGCTGCTCGGATGGTTCAAAGTAGCTAACACCAATTGCTTCCGCTTTTGCCTTAACTAGATCCTCATCACTAACCCAGGCCATTTGCACGAGAACTTGCTCCGGGGTTTCCTGGCGTCTTTTTGCTTCATTTTTAACAAATGAAAGTTGCTCTGAAGTGATAAGGCCTCGTTTATTTAGAACGTCCTCAACAGATGAACCAAAACCGGAGCCCAAATAACCTGTACTTGACTGGGCAGTAGGCATAACAAATTAAGTACACAAAACTACCGGTCAAAAACCGGCACATAGTACCTATACTGATCATAGCAATTCCTGCCTCAAATTGGAATTAGCAGGCAAGATCAGGTAAAATCCAGAAGCGATGCACTCTCCAAAAAACAGATTCCAATGCTTCCTTATTATAGGCGAGGCTACCGAAGCACAAAAACAGTCCTTGCAAATTGCCAAAAACCAGGGTATTGACCTGGACAAGGTATCACCCGACATTTTTGTGATAGCACCGTTAAAACAAAGCATTTCAATAGACGAAGTCAGAAATCTCAAAAGCCATATCTTCCAAAAACCTGTTAATCTTCCGGTAAAAATTGTCATTTTTCGCCAGGCCCACAAACTAACAACGGAGGCCCAAAACGCACTTTTAAAAATATTGGAGGAGCCGCCCGGGCAGGCTTTAATAATACTTGAGGCAGAAAACAAGGAAAACATACTACCCACTATAAGATCCAGAGTCATAACCAAAGAACTGAAAAAGCCAAAAACACAAGAGGCCGATTTTTATCTGAATCACAACCTAGATGATCTTCTAGGAAACCTGCCTCTTATTGAAGATCAGCAGAAGTGGCTGGATACCCAGATAGAAATTGCCCACGGCCAAATAGTCAAAAATGCTAAAAGTTCAAAAATTACCCCTAAACCTATTACCCAGGCTCTTGATGCTTGCATCACCGCTAAAAAAATGCTCTCAGCAAATGTAAATCCTACTTTTGTGCTTGCAAATCTTTACCTTCAAACCGCAAGGAAAGAATCTTAAACTTTAGCCTCAAAATAGCTTGCATAACAAATATAGCTTCTGTTAGAATTGATTGATGGTCGGCAGGGCTTTTATACACAGGACAATCTTCAACTAATGGCAGATAACTCATACACAGCAAAAGACATTCAAGTCCTTGAAGGCTTAGAGCCGGTCAGAAAAAGACCCGGAATGTACATCGGTTCAACCGATATAAACGGTCTTCACGAGCTTGTAAAAGAAATCATAGACAATTCGGTAGATGAAGCCCTGGCAGGTTTTGCCAAAAACGTTTGGATTGTAATAGGAAAAGACGAAAAAGTAACTGTAGCCGACGATGGCCGCGGTATCCCCGTCGAAATCCATCCTAAAGCCAAAAAATCCACCCTGGAAGTTACAATGACCATCCTTCACGCCGGCGGCAAATTCGGCGAAGGCGCCTACAAAATTTCCGGCGGTCTTCACGGGGTCGGAGCATCCGTTGTGAACGCACTTTCCGATTGGATGCGAGTAGAGGTAAGACGCGACAACAAAACGTACGCGCAGGAATACAAGCGGGGTAAACCCCAAACAAAAGTTGAGCCAACACCAAAAACCGCGGCTCCGGAATTTCTGACTCTTCCTCCAACAGGCACCACAACGATGTTTATACCGGACAAGTCGATCTTCCCAACAATTGTAACCGACTACAAAGTCATTGCCAAAAAGATAAAGGAAAGGGCATACCTTGTGGCAGGCTTATTTTTTCATCTGTACGATGAGCGTACGGGCCTGGAAGTTCACTACTATTTCGACGGAGGCTTAAAATCGCTTGTTCACCACATCAACAAGGGTAAGCAGGCAATAAACGATATACCTTTTTCTGTCACCAAAACCTCCCAGGACATTTTTGTAGAAGCAGCCTTCCAGTATAGCGATTCTTACACGGAAACTATTGAGTCGTTTGCCAACGTTATAGCAACCGCAGAAGGCGGCACTCACCTGACAGGCTTCAGAATGGCCTTAACCCGTGCCATAAACGACTACGCCAGGAAAAACGGCTACCTCAAAGAAAAAGACGACAATCTAACCGGCGAGGATATGCGTGAAGGTTTAACGGCAGTAGTTGCCATCAAAATGAACTCCGAAAATCTGCAGTTTGAAGGCCAGACGAAAAGCAAGCTTGGAAACGCCGAAGTCCAGCCTGTTGTCATGCAGGTTGTTAAGGAAGGAATCGATACATACCTAGAAGAAAACCCCCAACAGGCCAGAAAAATCATGGAAAAGGTTATTCTGGCAGCCAAAGCAAGACTCGCCGCCCGTGCAGCCAAAGAGGCGGTGCTTCGAAAGGGTGCCCTCGAAGGCATGACTTTGCCGGGAAAGCTAACAGACTGCCAGGAAAAAGATCCTGCTCAATCCGAACTTTATCTTGTAGAAGGTGACTCTGCGGGAGGTAGTGCAAAGCAGGGGAGAGATCGCAAATTTCAGGCAATCCTACCGCTTCGCGGGAAAATTTTAAATACCGAACGTGCACGCCTTGACAAAATCCTGGAATTTGAAGAGATCAAAACCTTAATTATTGCTCTCGGTACCGGGATAGGGGACACTACCAATATCGATAAAGCCAGATATCACCGTGTAGTAATAATGACCGATGCCGATGTCGACGGTGAACATATTATGACACTTCTTTTAACCTTTTTCTTCCGTTATCTGCCGGGTATTATCGAAAAA
The DNA here is from genome assembly GCA_021813125.1 of bacterium. Taxonomy (GTDB): domain Bacteria; phylum Patescibacteriota; class Microgenomatia; order Curtissbacterales; family GWA2-41-24; genus JAKAJD01. The sequence continues at coordinate 42,731 of JAKALT010000008.1, forward strand.
GGCTACCTATATATAGCTATGCCGCCGCTTTATAAAGTCACCATTGGCAAGGAATCAAATTATGCTTACAACGACGAAGAGAAAGACTCCATCGTAAAGCAAAAAGGAGATGGCAAAACAGTCGGAATCCAAAGATACAAAGGTCTTGGGGAAATGAACCCGGAACAGCTTTGGGAAACCACCATGAACCCCGAAACGCGCATCATGAAAAAGGTAGAGGTTGAAGACGCTGCCGAGGCAGACCATGTCTTTACCATGCTCATGGGTAACGAAGTCCCACCCCGAAAACGCTTTATTCAGACTCATGCAAAAAATGCCACTTTGGACATATGATTAAAGAATTTTTTAATGAGGATGAATATCAGGAAGCCCCTTTGAGCGTAAGCGAAAAGAGAATGGCTGATATCCAAACGCACGCCAAAAATGCAACTTTAGACATATAAATGGACGCAAGAACAACAGAGCTTGAACCAAAAACTGTAAAAACGGTCATCTTAGACCAGTCTTTTGGGTTTTTTGACAGGCCGGTTCCGACTGGCGACAACGAAATAATGGAAACAGCAGACATCCGAAATCCTTCTTTCGAGCAACCAATCGGTGGTTTGATTGGTAGTGCAAAAACAGATAGCGGAAAAAGCATCGTTGGCAACGATTCTTTGCAGGTTACTTTCGAGATAAGATCAAAAGCCGAACGTCCGGGTCAAACACACCAGATCCTTACCGGCCACCCTTTTCACAACCCTGTCTTTTTTATGGAAACACCTCAAGGTCTGTTCGCAAGCTTGGGAGAAAGATCTGGACAAAACACCTCATCAACTGTTTTCAGTCGCTGGGTAGAAATCACCAACCGTCGAGAAGCATCAAAATCGGCCATTGCTCAAATGGTCAGAAACCATAAAGCTCAGCCTAGATCTGTAAGATTGAGTGACCTTCCACAAACAAAATTTAAAATAGCTTGACATGGCAGACATAGGCAAAATCCAACCTGTAGAAATCACGACAGAAATGCAAAAGTCCTATTTGGACTACGCAATGTCTGTTATTGTCCAAAGGGCCCTTCCAGATGTCCGCGACGGCCTTAAGCCTGTCCATCGCCGAATCATCTACGCTATGCAAAAAATGGGCGTTACCCACAGCGCCCATTACACCAAAAGCGCCAAGGTCGTTGGTGAAGTTTTAGGAAAATACCACCCCCACGGTGATACATCAGTTTACGACGCCATGGTTAGAATGGCCCAGGATTTCGCAATGAGAAACCCCCTAATTGACGGACAGGGTAACTTTGGCTCGGTAGACGGCGATTCACCGGCTGCCATGCGTTACACGGAAGCCCGTCTTGCCACAATTGCCGAAACCCTGCTTTACGATCTGGACAAAGAAACCGTCGATTACATCGACAACTTTGACGGGAGCCTTAAAGAACCAGTCTTTCTTCCGGCTCTTTTGCCTAATCTTTTAATAAACGGCGCATCGGGTATAGCAGTCGGAATGGCTACAAACATTCCGCCTCATAATCTGGGAGAAATAATCGACGCCACAATTCAGTTGATCGACAAACCGGAAAGCTCCGTTGAAGACTTAATGGAATTTGTTAAGGGTCCCGATTTTCCAACTGGCGCCCAAATCTATGACATAACGGAAATTACAGCAGCCTACGCAACAGGCCGCGGCAAAATTATGATGCGTGCCAAAGCCGATATAGAAGAAACCAAAGGCGGCCGTTTTCAAATTGTGGTCACAGAGATTCCTTATCAGGTCAACAAGGCTGTCCTGGTTTCCCGAATTGCTGAACTGGTAAAGGATAAGAAACTGGACGGCATATCCGATTTGCGCGACGAATCAGACAGAAAAGGTCTACGAGTTGTAATCGAGCTTAAACGCGACGCCAAACCCAAATCTGTACTCAACAATCTCTACAAACATACGGCCCTGCAACAGTCGTTCCCAGTCAATACTGTCGCTTTAGTTGATGGCACTCCCCAAACCTTAACTCTCAAGATGATACTTGAGGAATTCATAAAACACCGCCAAAGTGTTATCACCAGAAGAAGTAAATTTGAACTCGAAGAGGCCAAAAAACGAGAGCATATTTTGGAAGGTCTAAAAATCGCAGTCGACAATATTGACGCAGTTATAGAAACAATTAAAAAGAGTAAAGACACCCAGGACGCCAAAATTAACTTGATGAGCAAATTTAAGCTCACCGAAATCCAGTCTTTGGCGATTTTGGACATGCAGCTTAAAAGACTTGCGGCCCTCGAGCGCCAAAAAATAGAGGAGGAACTTGCCATGGTCCGCGAAGAAATTGCTTATCTTGAAGATTTGCTTGCCCATCCGGAAAAAATTCTCAAAGTCGCCAAAAACGAACTGTTAAAGCTAAAGGAGCGCTTTGCCGATCCCAGAAAAACTCGGGTCTTCAAGCAAAAAATCGGTGAGTTTTCCGAAGAAGACTTAATAGCCAACGAGCCAACTATTGTGACAATCACGGTCGGAGGATACGTTAAGCGTCAGGATATCGGATCCTTTAGGACTCAGCGTCGCGGCGGCAAGGGGATATCTGGAATTACCACTAAAGAAGAAGACACAGTTGCTCAACTGATAGCAGCCCAAACTCACGACTTTTTACTATTTTTTACAGATCGCGGCCGCGTTTTCCAGCTAAAAGTCTGGGAGCTTCCGGAATCGTCACGAACTGCAAAAGGTGTAGCCATAGTCAACCTTTTGGATCTTCAGCCAGAAGAAAAAGTTCTATCCATTCTCAAAATCCAAAAGGCCTCAAAAGATAATGGCAAAAAACCAAAGTACGTTGTTCTGGCAACCAAAAACGGTGTTATCAAAAAATCCGATATTTCAGCTTACGAAAGCATCAGAAAAACCGGCATCATTGCCATAAAACTTACACAAGGTGACTATTTGCGTTGGGCCAAACTTACGGTAGGGGACGATATCATATTTCTAATTTCCAAAAAAGGCATGTCAATTAAATTCTCCGAGCGTGATGTTAGGCCGATGGCCAGAGACACGATGGGTGTTCGCGGCATCAAAATTAAGACCGGTGACGAGCTAATCGGCATGGATGTAATAGACAAAGACGATGTTAAAGCCGACCTTCTGGTCATAACCCAAAAGGGGATCGGCAAAAAAACCAGTGTTTCGGCTTGGCCTACACAATTAAGAGGAGGTGTAGGCGTAAAAGCTGCAAACCTTGCCGAAAAAACAGGGGATATCGTTAACGCCCAAATATTAACTAAAGACGACGAAGGAATTATCCTGACAAGCCAAAAGGGTCAAGTAATGAGAACTACCTTAAGATCTGTCCCGCGTCTAACCCGCGACACCCAGGGAGTAATTATTATGCGCCTTTCAGGTGAAGACAAAGTAGCGGCAGCAACAGTAATTCAGAAGAAAAAAGAAGATGAAGAGGGTGAGGAAGAAACTAAAAAGCCTGTTGCCCCAAAAGCAGCTATCAAATCAAAACCAACTAAGAAACCGGCACCCAAAAATCCAAATCAGAAAGCAAAGAAAAAATAAGATGAAAATATCTGCAAAAATTTAAGAGCCCTACGGGGTTCTTTTTTTAATCAATCATGATCCAACAATTACCAAAGGCCAAACTAATCTTAGAAGACGGTACAATTTTTGAAGGCGAAGCTTTTGGCGCTCCCACCTCAAGAGCAGGAGAGGTTGTTTTTGCAACCGGCATGACAGGTTATGACCTTTCACTAACAGACCCGTCATACGCAGGCCAAATTTTAACCTTCACTTATCCGCTTATCGGTAACTGGGGAGCTCCCCCAAAAGAAGTCTGGGAATCCGAAAAAATTCACGTCCAGGGTGTTGTTATATCCGATCTAACCTCAAATCCAAACCATTGGCAAATGGAAAAAACCCTTAACGATTGGCTTAAAGAACAAAACGTTCCGGCAATTGTCGGTATAGATACCCGTGCCCTAACTCAAAAACTGAGGGAACATGGTGTAATGCTAGGCAAAATTATTGTAGGGAACCAAGATGTAGCTTTTGAAAATTCAAACGAAAGAAACTTGGTTGCCGAAGTATCTGTCAAAGAACCAATAATTCATCCGCCAAATTCGAAATCGGAAATCCGAAATTCTCCCAGGATTGCTTTGCTCAATTGCGGCGCCAAACGAAATATCATCCGCTGTCTTATAAGTCGCGGTGCCAAAGTCTACGAACTGCCTTGGAACTTCGATCCGTTTGATCATTCGCGAGGGGTGGCAACGATGAAAGGGCTCCCGACAGCGCGCAGAGAACAAACATTTTCAGAAATCAAACCGAATATTCCTTTTCGAGCACTGGCGGGAATGAAACCGTTGACAGGACCCCAAACGGTGATTCCAAAACTCGACGGCCTGGTCATTTCCAACGGGCCCGGTGATCCAAAAATGGCCAAGGACTCTGTTGCCATCATCAAAAAGGCCCTGGCCAAAAAAATCCCCACATTCGGGATTTGCCTCGGCAACCAGCTTCTGGCACTAGCAGCAGGCGGCAATACCTACAAATTAAAATTCGGCCACCGCGCCCAAAACCAACCAACAATCGAAGTCGGAACAAAAAGATGTTACATCACCACCCAAAACCACGGCTTTGCAGTTGACGACAAAAAGCTGCCTGACGGATTCAAAAAATGGTTTTACAATGCAAACGATAATTCAAACGAGGGAATAATCCACGAAAAATTACCATTTTTTTCCGTCCAGTTTCATCCTGAAAGCTTTCCCGGACCAACAAGATC
>JAKALT010000031.1 GCA_021813125.1 bacterium
GGAAAGAAATAGGGCGTTTGGGAACCGCCGCGGCAGGCATACTCCCACTCGGCTTCGGTGGGAAGTCGATATTTCTTGCCGGTTTTTTGGGAAAGCCACTGGCAATAGGTATTGGCAGCTTTCCAGGACATGGTGATGGCCGGATGGGAGCCTTTTCCCCAGCCTTGGTCGGGAGCGCCCCACGGAGGTGTCGGACCGGTGATGGCGTCTGTAACGGGCTGGTTAACGACGGCCTCTTTGCGGCCCTGTGAAGCCGTAGCTTTGAAAAATTCGAGGTACTCGTCCCAGCTAACTTCGGCTATGCCCATCCAGAATTTGGAAAGATGAACTTTTCTGACTGGACCTTCATCCGGTTTCCGAAGTTCTTCTTTTTCGGGACTTCCCATCTCAAAAGTACCTTCAGGTATAGCTACCATTTCGAAAGAGAGGGTCGTTCCGGGTACTTTTTCGGTAAAATTTTCAAACTTCTGAACTTTGGCGGGTTCTGTGAAAACCTCTTTGGCGACCGTTTCGGTTATCCCAAAATTGATGTTGTGGGCATGGAGGTTGTTTTTGTCGTAATGGCCAACATTGAGGTGACAATTGATGCAGTTTTGTTTCTGTCCGTCCGGACTATTGACATATTGCAGGTGGGCGTTGCTGCCATTGACGGATAACGTGACAGGGAAGAGATTCTGGTGGCAACGGATGCAGGACTGTTCGTAGACATATTTTTTGGCATTTTCGAGTGATTTTTTAGCTTCCCAATCGAAGGATGCGCTGTCTTTAAAAAATTTACCATAAAGATCTTTGAGCCCATGTTTGGCTTTCGCCGGAAGGTACCCGTGTCCTTTGGGCGGAAGGTGGCACTCAACGCAGTGGGTTACAAATCCTGATTTGTTGTTGTAGTGCTCGGAAAGCCTCCAGTTTTGATCCTGAACCGGATGGATGTGGCACGAGACACAGTATTTGTCGGTTGAGGTGTAATCTGAAACCAAGTTAAAAGAGATAATAATAAACGACGTAATCAGTATCCCCAATACGACGAATCCATATCTTGATTTTACCTTTTTGAATAATTTGCTAAGCTTCATCCTGAAATTTAAACTCTTAAGTGTTCCCCTTATTTAACTCAATCACAGCCAGATAACACCAAGAAACAGAGTGGTTACGAATTTTCCGGCCAAATTTTTTTCGGTATTCATCAATTTTGTATGCAAAAACTCCCTTTAACGGAAAGTTTTTGAACCCCACTTTGTTGTGATTTAGCTAATAATCACAGTTATGAGAGATAATTATGCAGCACAGACGCCAAATTTAGAAAAATATTAAACGTTTTGGATAAAGCACTAAAAATTATTAATATTTTCCTAACAACTCGATCAAACCGAGGGGGCAATTTTTAGCATCATTACTTGTAAAACAATACTGACCATCAAGATAGATGGCAGTATTGTTTTGTATAAAAAAACGCACTTCCACCTTCTAATAAATTAGCAGGAGGGGCATTTAATTTAGGGAACAACCAGTTTGATAATTGGGCTATAGTTGTACCTATTTAAAGAGTTTTCAGCTAAAACAGCTACTCTTGCATAATAAGTACCCGTACCCAACCCGGTGACCTTGTCCGTAAATGTTGTAGAGTTAAGTTGTGAATCTGTCATCGTTTTCAGGTTGTTTTCTGCTGATTTTATCACTCCGGTAGTCGCTTCATGAAGAATTACCGAAGTATGACATAGAAGCATACTTTTTACAAATTTTCGGGTGCTTGTGGTCCGTGAGATATTGTAAGTAGCTGTAATTGTCCCGGCAGAAACCGTGATATTGACATTTTTTAACCGTACAAAAGGCTCGACTGCAAATTTAATTGTCTGGTTTTGACTAAGGTCAACATTGATTGGTTGAACACTTGAATCTTCAAATGCCCCTTCCATGACAGTCACATTGTATTTGCTTGCAAAAAGTTTGGTATTTCTAAAGGTACCATCTGATTTGGCCCAGAAATCATAGGGTTGCGGGTTCGTGAACCCGGCTTCCATAAGTCTTATTTTTATACCATTCGGTTGCCGTGTCTGAATGTTTTCACCGGTGAGTTTGTCAACAACAACTCCCTCAAGGGTTTTATCCGGTAATGCATAGTTATCTAGCTTGCAGGAATACAATACGCTCAGACCTACTATTGCGCTTAAAAGTAAGATTTTTTTCATTTTTCTTTGTTTTAAATATTAATAACCCGGATTTTCGACAAGTAACGGATTACTTGCAATCACTCCACCCTCAAGTTTGCCGTAATATAATTTTGGGTCAAAGGTGCGTGTATATTTATCACTTGGCAGTTTTTGTTTCCGGAATAGGTATACATTTTTGTCAGAATTATAAACAGGCCATAGGGCATAAGTATCTGTGTTGTAATTGATTTTGTCAAATATACGCCATCTTTTGAGGTCCCAATAGCGATTTCCTTCATAGGCCAGTTCGATTTTCCGTTCATGCCTGTACGCATCCATGGTAAGGGGGCTGGATAGAGG
>JAKALT010000009.1 GCA_021813125.1 bacterium
ATACTCCACCAATAGGTACGTTCCCACGCATTACTCACCCTTCCGCCACTGGTCTGGCAAGCCAGACCCGTTCGACTTGCATGCCTAAGGCACGCCGCCAGCGTTCATCCTGAGCCAGGATCAAACTCTCAAATAAAAATTTTCACCTTTAACTCTAAGGAATTTACTAATTTGGGTACCACTTTTAAGAATTCAAGATAAATCCTTAATCATGGTTAGTGTTGTCTATGTAAATGTTAAAGAGCAAGAAAAATCTAATGGATTTTTCGCAGTCCTACTTAGTTCGCTCTTTGTGCCGTGTACGAATAGTACTGAAAAGGCGCAAAGCAAGAACAGTAGGACGAAAAAAAACTAGAAGCTTGAAACAGATTCTAGTCTAAGGGTCCGTTTTCAAGTTTTCCTGCGGCTTTCCAGACCGCAACTACATTACCATATATATAATGCAGCGAAAAGAATTCTAACTTTCTTGACTTCTATTGTCAACAGTCATACGCTGTAGGTAGTGACCATAAACTCAAAACTCAAAACTCAAAACTCAAAACCTTGGAATTTGGAATTTGGCCATTGGAGTTTAAACGCAGGTTTTACTCTAATCGAACTTCTAGTTGTTATCTCTATAATCGGTATCCTTGCCGCCTTCATAGTCGCCTCCTTTACGTCTGCTCAGCAAAAAGCCCGCGATTCCAGAAGAAAAGCAGATCTTGATGCCGTCAAAAAGGCACTGAGTCTAGTCAGTAACGATTGCAGAGGGGGCGGCTATCCAGTTATGGCAGGATTAAACGGAAATCAATATTACGTTAACCTTGGAACTTATCTCCAAGGACTAAACTATATTAAAAATACCCCTCAGGATCCAACGCAAGCTATACCCAACACTTACTATTACATTCCCAACGGCACAATAACCCCTACTGCTTGCCCAAGCTCTACAGACAGTAGACCATTCTTCTACATAAGGGCAACCCTTGAAAACCTCAATGACCCAGCAGCCGACACCGCTCTGATCCAAGGAACATCCGGTAAAGCATGTGGAATCTCAGCTTCCCTTGTGGCTGGATATTATTACGTTTGCAACCCATAATAGTTGCTCTACTTTGACATTAACAATAATTAAGGCTAAAATACGCAGTTAAAATGAGTGCTGAAAATAAGCCAAATATATACATTGACTCGGCTGACCATGAAAACCCCAGCGCTAGAAGGCCCTCCAATTTCAAAAGACTCAAATTTATAGGCGCAACACTCGCTGCAATGCTGGCAGCTGAGCTAGGAGTAGTTGCAGTTGCGAAAAATAGTGCTCCAGTGAATGCTGAGGTAAGCCCGCAGGCAATGACAGATTTATTAAACACCAAAGGAGATTTCGAATCTAGTACATGCCCCCAAGCAGCTCCTCCAAGCTGGAATCAAATAATAAACGACCCAAGCTTCCCGCCAATTTACCACTGCGCAGGTGATCCTCCGCCCTTAGTTAACTTCAGTGGAAACAGCGCAGTCGAAGTTGACTATACTGCAAACGGAGTCGCATATACTACCAACGGAGAGAAATATACGAGCAGCTTCGCAGTTACCCCAGATCAAACAATTACAGAAGCATTTGCTGCGGCTTACGAGATAAATGAAGCAGGCGTAACTGTCAAACCTCAGACAAAAATTACCTGGAAAGACGGGGGCGGAAATGTCACAGGAACCAACATCTTTAGTCCAGCACACACAAGAGGTCCCGACACATGGGAGCAGTTTTCAAAAACTTATGGCCCTAGTGGAACGCTTATCCCGCCAAACACCGTTTCCGGAATAATTGAAGTAGGTATAGCCGGTTCCGGCGGAACACTAACAACAGGTATTAAAGGATTAGAATATATTGACATACTACAGGTTTGGGGGCCTACCCCACCCACTCCCACCCCAACCCGAGCAATTTCAGTTGGTGGAGTCGCTTCCCAACCAGACATTGATAGCCTACCGCAAACTACTGTCACCCACTCAACTCGAAACACAATTGTTGAAATCGCTGGGGGTGTCACAGCGTTAGCGGGAACCATCGCAGTCGCAGAAGCCTTCAGGCGAAGAAACCGCCAAAGTTAGCCCCGTTGTTTCGACCTCTTGACAACAATTAACCTTTGGTAATACGCTTAAATTAATGCGTCCTGTCCAACAAGTTAAGAAACGTGGTTTTACGCTCATCGAGCTTCTAGTAGTCATCTCTATTATTGGTATCCTCGCCGCCTTCATAGTTGCATCCTTTACCAGTGCTCAAGCTAAAGGCCGAGATTCCAGGAGAAAAGCAGACATTGATGCAATCAAAAAAGCGCTGGAACTAGCAAAGAATGATTCTACTAGTGCAGCATACTATCCCGGCTGTGCAGCAGCCTCCCCTTGCGATCTCAACGGAGGTGCATCAACGAATCCCAACATAGTTACTAACGGATACATTAAGGCGATTCCTACAGATCCAAGCGGTACAACCACTTACTACAGATATACTGCCGCAGTAGGCGCGAACATAGCAACCACCTACACACTCAAAGCATGCCTTGAAAACGCTAACGATCCACAAGGAACCACACCAGGAACAGCACCTTGCACCGCTACACAAGCAAACTACACAGTTTCTAACCCATGACTAAGAAACGTGGTTTTACGCTCATCGAGCTTCTAGTAGTCATCTCTATTATTGGTATCCTCGCCGCCTTCATAGTTGCATCCTTTACATCTGCTCAGCAGAAAGCAAGGGATTCCCGAAGAAAAGCAGATCTTGACGCCATCAAAAAATCCCTTGAACTTTCTAAATCAGACACGATAGGTGCAAAATATTACATTGCGGGTGGTGGCGCATTTAGCGGCTGCCCGGGATACGCATTATGCGCCTTAGCGCCATCATATATAAAGACATTACCAGACGACCCGCAAGCACCCACCTACCACTATAATTACCAGGCAGCTGACCCCACACTCGGCATGGCATGCGCAGGCTTAACTTGCACAACTTACAGATTGTACGCGAGATTGGAAAATGCTAACGACCCGCAAATTACCAGTTCGCAAACTCAATGCCCCGGCAATACGGATGGGGAAAGCATAGTATACCCTGCCCAAACTTACGTCGTTTGCCAGCAGTAGGCAAAAATCCCTTGCTCTAATTTCCAAAATCATTTATTGTATTTATAAATGGCCGAAGAAAACCTTGTTGCTAACCCGCAAATAGCCACAACCCAACCGACTACTCAACCTGTTGTAACTACTAACCCAAAATCAGTGCCAACTTCAAATTTTCCGAAAGGGAACAAGGGCGGTTTAGTTAAAAAAATCGTCGCTCTTGTAATTCTTTTGGCAGTAATTGCAGGAGTTCTTTACTTTGGTCGGGTTTATTGGCAAACATGGCAGCTAAAACAGCGTGATTCTAAAAGGAAAACAGATATCCAAGCTTTGCAGGAAGACCTTGAAACATTTAAAGGAAAAACAAAAGACAAAAAATACTATCCGGGAGCATTGACAAGTGATGCGATGGTCAAAACGGGTATAATAGCCAAAATTCCCCAAGACCCTATAAACAAACAGCCTTTCATCTACATTTACCAAAGCTTACCCGCAACCTGCCTAGGGGATTGCACACAATACGCGTTATACGCTTGCCTGGAAAATAAAAACGATAAGCAGGGAATCGACCCAGTCTACCCCTGCACAATAAAATCTTACAAAGTTACAAGCCCGCAAGGATCTTAAATAGCCCGGTACAAAACTATCGCGAGGCTCACCATTACGTTTAAACTGATGTTTACTCCATACATTGGAATTTCAACAATTTGATCCGCTAGCGCAAGCGCTTCCTTCGAAACCCCATCCGTCTCATGGCCAACCACAAAAACCACCGGCTGGCTGTAATCTGCCTTGCGGAAATCAATACTTCCCTCACCCTGTTCAATAGCAATTACCTTCAGTTTCGAGTATTGAGTATTGAGTTTTGAGATTGCCTCCGCCGCAGTTTCGCAGTATTCCCATGGCACCCATTTATCCGTGCCTACACTAGCCTTGGCTATCCGGCTGTTGGGCGGAGTCTCACTTCCACCACACAAATACACTTTTGAGGCCGCTACAGCCTCTGCAAGGCGAAATATCGAGCCGATGTTGTATGTGTCCAGTACGTTGTCACAGACGATATAAATGCCCCGCCTTTTTATCTTTTTTATCTCCGATTTCTTGGGCTTACTGGCCCTAAGCTGTTTTGCATCTAGCTTAAAGCTAGATTTTGGATTTTGGATTTCAGATTTTTGATTCTTCTCATCATTCATATCTATCATCTAAAGTCTATAATCCAGAATCTATTTGACCGTAACACTTTTAGCGAGATTTCTTGGTTTATCAGGATCAAGACCTCGTAAAATTGTCAGATAATACGCTAGAGCCTGACCGGTAATAATATTCGGGATAATTGTAGCTTCTCTAGCATCAACTACAGGTAGGTAATAATCAAAGATGTCGTGATTTTTGTAAGAAACGCCTATAATCATCCCTCCTCGCGCTTTCATTTCCATTGCACTTGCTAAATTAGCACTATAAAGCTCATCGTTAGGGATAAAAACAATACATGGCGTACCTTTTTCAACTAGTGCAAGGGGTCCATGTTTAAGTTCTCCTGCTGCCATACCCTCCGCATGAATGTAGGAAATTTCCTTTAACTTCATGGCAGTTTCCAGACTAGCTGGATAAGATAAACCTCGCCCTACTATATAGATATGCCTGGTATTCTTAAGTCTTTTGGCAAGTAATTTTATTCTTGTAATATTTTTTGACTCAAGAACCATCTCAGAAGATTTTGCGGCTTCCATCAATAGCGCTTTTCCTTCTTTTGACTTCCCTGAAAAAGCATAGCTCAGAGCTATTAGATGTGCTAATTTCCCTGTTACCGCCTTAGTTGAAGCAACAGATTTTTCTGGTCCTGCTCCTATGAGTATTTTATAGTCAGCTTCGCGGTACAGTGTTGATCCAAGAACGTTAACAATGGCAATAATTTTCGCTCCTTGGATTTTGGCTTCTTTTATTGGCTCCAACGTATCCATGGTTTCACCCGATTGTGAAAGCGCAATAACAAGGTCATTCTTTGTCAGAAACTTAAGCTGATGCCAAAATTCACTGCCGATTGCCCAATTTATTGGATATTTGGCAATTTGCGAAAATAAATAGCTCCCGGCAAGAGAGACATATGAAGCACTTCCGCACCCCATTAAATAGACGTTGCGGAACTTTTTGATGACTTTCGCAAGTTTTTCCGCTTGCGAAAGAGTACTTGCGATATCCCTTACAATTTTAGGTTGTTCGTTGATTTCTTTCAACATAAAATAGCGGTATTTGCCTTTTTCGGTTTGAGCTATTGACCAAGATAATTTGTGTTTAATTGGCTGAATGGGCTTCCCGTTTTTCGCATGAAGTATTGACACTGTATTGTCTCGAATAATCGCCATTTGACCATCTTCAAGAAAATGCACTATTTTTGTATGAGGAACGAGGGCTGCGGCATCACTAGCCACAAAGTTTTCTTTTTTAGAAAAACCGATTATGAGTGGCGAACCATTGCGAGCAACAACTAATTCGTGATCGTTTACCCGAAAAACAATAATTGCGTTCAGGCCATCCATTTTGTTGAATGTGCGTCTAACAGCCTCGTGGAAGGTCATTGTCTTTGCATACTCCTCGACAAGATGAACCGCAACTTCGGTATCGGTTTCCGACGTGAATGTATGTCCTTTTTTAAGTAACTCTTTTTTTATGCTCTCGTAGTTTTCAAATATTCCGTTATGAACAAGGGCGATGGTACCAGTACAGTCCAAGTGTGGATGGGCATTACTTTCGGTAGCTCCACCATGAGTTGCCCAACGTGTATGTCCAAGAGCAAGTGTTCCTTGTGGCAAATCATCAATGGATGACCTCCCAATCTTACCAGCTTTTTTCTTAACAACAATACGCCCATTACCATTATTATTTTCTGGTACTACAGCGACACCCCAACTATCGTAACCACGGTATTCAAGATCTTTCAGTCCTTCAAAAACAATTTCGAGAGCATCGCTACGTTTTCCTGCATATCCAAATATTCCGCACATAGGTGGGTAATTTTATACCTATCTAGCAATTGTATCAAGAAAATAAGCAGGTTTGAGCTACTTTAGCCTCTTTTTTAGCTCCTCGACCATCACAACCGGAGTTGGGTCTTCCCCGTTTTTCTCGGCTAAATAATAGGCTGCAAAATCAGCTAAATAAACTGAATTAAATAACTTTTCAAAAACAGTCGAGCCCTCGATGTCAATAACAACCGATCCCATATTGTAAGTTTTCAAAATATCGGCTGTAATTGCATATCGCCTGAGGTTTCGAGGATCATCCGCCGGGTCTTTAAGCATAATTGCAAAATAATTTTCCCCATGATGCGTCATCCCCACCATCAAATTATGGTTCAGCTCCGAAAAAAAGTTGAAAAATGCCGGATTTTTGGCATGCTCATTGAATTTAATTGTCCAAACCCGTGCCAATTCTTTATACATTTGGTTTGCCCAAACAAGCGGAGTCTTGCCCGAAATCATATCGGCCAAATCCTTCCCCTTTGATTCATATTCATCCATCTTAGAAGAAAAACCTTCCGCACTTTTTATAATTTCATCGGAAAAATCAACAGAAAGCCCCGCGTTTGAAAGGACCTTAAGCATCGCCCCCACAAAATAGCCGAATCCCATTCGTGGCTGAAATGTCGGAGTCGGCATTGGTAATCTAACAAACGGCACATTTTTTGATTTGCAGATCTCCTCTATTTGACCACCGGCAGCAATTCCAACTGTAGGCAGTTTTTTTTCAATCAGTTGATTTAAAACAGAAATCGCCTCTTCCGTATTACCGGAATAAGAACAAACAACGTTAAGCGCCTTATCTAAACTATCAGGCGTAATGTTGTAGGTGTAATTCTGCATGAATCTTATCGGAAGCTGACCCGAAGCATATCTTTTATCGGCAATTAGAACCCGCACAAATGAAGCCGGAAAAGCCGACCCGCCTTCCCCAAAAAAGACTAGGCGCTCAAAACTGCCATCGACTTTTGCATCTTTGGCAACGTCAAAACCAACCGCAAACTGCTTCGGCGCATCTAAAATCGCCTGTCTTAAGTTTGATTTATCGAATTGGTGAGGTTTTGTCATTGCTCAACAACTACTTTTGATTCCGGCTCTTCTTGCTTAACACGTTTAAGCCGTTCTTCTAGATCAACAAGTCCTATATCTTGCATCCTTCTCATTAGCATAATCATTTCAACGAATCTGTCAAACCCAACTGGAGAGGTATAGTCAAACGTGCTAGACACCCCTTCGCCCTCGCCTGGTAACTGTCTTTCAGACATCAATTCAGATTAAAACCAAAAACCCAAACTGTCAATGGATATTTATTGTCCGTACCTTCGCTGTCTCTGGGAATAGTCAGAAAGAGCTCGTTTAAGCTCTACCACCGAAAAATCGGGGAAAAATAGCTTCGAAAAGAAAAGTTCGGTGTAAGAAGTCTGCCATGGCATAATTCCCGAGGTCCTTTTTTCGCCGGAAGTTCTAATCAAAAGGTCCGGATCCGGCATGCCAGCAGTATCTAAATTTTCAGCGATTAACTCTTCCGTAAGCTGTGAAGGCTTAACACCCCTTTTTAAAACTTTCCGGACGGCTCTTAGAATTTCGTCATGACCGCCGTAATCAATGCAAATATTGAGTATATAATCCTTGTTTTTTGCTGTCGAACTCTCAAGCTTTAACAAAACCTCTTTCAGCTGTTTGGGCACCCTGTCTCGCCTCCCAACCCAGTTAAACTTAACTCCTTCTTTGACAAGCTCCCTTAAATGTTTTTTGAAAAACAACGTGTAGATTCGCATCAGATAACCAACTTCTTTATTAGTTCTCTGCCAATTTTCAGTTGAAAAACCCCACAAAGTAAGAACCCTGACACCCAAATTCTTGGACCCCCTAACAACCTTAAGCGCAGTCTCAAGACCCTGCTTGTGGCCTTCTATCGGCTCAAGGCCGTGCTTTTTCGCCCAACGGCGGTTGCCATCGGGAATAATAACAACATGTTGCGGAACAATTTTTTGTGACGTTGCCTTACTCATCAACACTCTTATGGGTTTAACTGAAAGGATACCAAAATTACCATACCCTTTCAACTAAAAACCCCTGCTAATTAAAAACTTTGTCATATCGCTAAAAATGCCATTAACATGATCGCTAAATTTCGCAGATTTTATCTCACTCAACGCTTTTTTCTCAAGTTTTGTCATTGCCCTTAACGATCCCTCGTAGGCACCGGAGCTTTTTACAATCTGCCTTATCTTTTTCAAGTCTGATAAAGTTGCTATATTGTTTCCCCAAACTTTTGAAATTGTTTTCTTGTCAATCTTGCTCGCAAGATTTTTGGTTTTAAGCATCAAAAACGTGCTTTTACCCTCTCGCATGTCCGATAGCACAGATTTGCCGACAACATTCTCTTCACCGAAAATCCCAAGTAAATCATCCTGGAGTTGAAAGGCTTCTCCTGCCGCCAGGCCAAAACTTTCCATGGCCTTGATCTGACTTTCTCTGGCACCCGCCAAAATACCTCCGCATACCAGAGGTCCTACAACACTATATTTTGCTGTTTTTAAAATATTTACGGCTTTTATATCGGACTCTTTCGGAGTAAGGTATGAATTAACTACATCGATCCCCTCACCCAAACCCGTGGAGATTATTGTCCCTATAAAATAATTCAAAGCTTTCAATTTCAAATTATTTTCAAAATCTGCTTCACAAACTAAAGCCATGGATTCAAATGCCGCGATATCCCCCCAAACAATGGCAATACTTTGCCCGAAATGGTCGCCGTGATCTCCTGCATATTTTTTATGGATAGTCGGCTTCCCGCGCCTCACATCAGACCTGTCTATTACATCGTCATGCATCAAAAGAAAACTGTGTGCAACCTCATACGAAAGGCTTACGGGTAAAATTTTTTTAATATCTTTGCCTCCAGTTGCCAAATAACCAAGATAAACCAAAAACCCCCTCAGTTTCTTGCCTGCTTCCATAAACTCTTCAAGATCATTCCAAAAATCCCAGGAAACCTTAAATCCTTTTGCAAGCTTCTTCTTTTCTAAGAAGTATTTATCTTTATACGGTTCATAAAGATCCAAAAACTTTCTATTTTCAAACTCAAAAGAATTTTTAGATTGTGAAAGCGAATTCATTTACCTTTGTGAAGCTACTCTATGTTTTTCAACCCACTCCACACCCTTTTTGCTTTGGCGCGCCAAAGCCACTAAATCATCCGGCAGTGGAAATTTGATCTCCTCTTTCATAATATTCATGTTCTCAATCGGAGCATTTGGATATTGTTTCTTGAAAAAATCCACCATATTGTCTATTAAATACTCGGGCGCAGATGCTCCAGACGTAATTCCTAACGTTTTGGCGCCATCTAGCCACTTGATATCGACTCCAGTTTCATCATCTACCAAATACGCCCTGGCACCTTCTTCTTTGGAAACATCCTTAAGTCTTTGCGAGTTTGAACTCGTTTGCGACCCGATAACCAAAACTACATCGCATTTTTTGGCAAGGGTACGCGCCGCTGCCTGCCTGTTTGTTGTGGCATAGCATATATCGGAAGATGGCGGCGTCAAAATATCCGGAAAGCGTTTCCTCAAAGCCTTTATTGTCTCGGAAACGTCCGGGATCGAAAGTGTAGTCTGGTTTAAATGGACCAGTTTTTTGCCCTTGGGGACTTTTATTTTAGAAACCTCGTCTGCATGCTCAATCAGAGTATACGTACCTTCAGGAATTTCACCAAAAACCCCAGCTGGCTCCGGATGGCCACGATGGCCCACATAGACAATAAAATAACCCTCGTTTGCATAACGTCTCGCCTCCAGATGCACTTTTGTCACAAGTGGACAAGTTGCATCAATCACCTTATGTCCTCTCGCTTTGGCTTCTTCCTTTAGCTTTGGGTCGGTCCCGTGGGCGCTAAAAATCAAAACGGAATTTACTGGCACTTCATCCAAATCCTCAACAAACCTCGCACCTTTTTTTTCAAGGTCGGAAACTACATGCATATTGTGGACAATTGCATGTTTTACATAAACAGGCGGCCCAAAAATATCAAGCGCTACCTCAACGACATCAATCGCCCTGTCCACCCCTGCACAGAAACCTCTTGGCCTTGCCAAAATTATCTTGGAAATCATATATGAAGCTTTTTTACTTCCCCCTTGTAACCTTTTTCAACAAGCATCTTTTTTATTTCCCCGACAAAAGCGGGCAAAAGCTCAGCCTCTTTGTAAGTTGAAACCAGCCTACCCTTTTTAAAAATTGCCCCCTGTCCGCGGCCGCCGCAAACACCGATATCTGCAAAACTGGCCTCCCCCGGCCCGTTTACAACGCACCCCATAACAGCCACTTTTAAAGGTGCATCCAAAACCGAAACAATCGATTCCACTTTTTTGGCAAGCTCAATAAGATTAATTTCTGTCCGTCCACAAGTTGGACAGGCAATAATATCAACCCCTTTTTGGCGCAGCCCCAAAGATTTCAAAATTTCCCAGCCGACCTTAACCTGCTCTTTGGGATCATCAGCTATAGAAACCCGGATTGTGTCCCCTACCCCCTCGGAAAGAATTGACCCTATTCCTACCGCCGACTTAACCGTTCCACTCCAAAGTGTTCCGGCTTCGGTTATTCCAACATGCAAAGGGTAGTTAAACCGCTTGGCAAAAAGCATATACGCTTCCCGTGCCAAAACGGGATTATCTCCCTTTAGCGAGACCACAATGTCGTTGAATTTCAAATCTTCCAGGATCTTTACATGTCTTGTAGCCGACTCCACCATCACACGCGGCACACCATACTTCCCGTACTTGGCAAAAAGATCCTTTTCCAAAGAACCCATGTTAACCCCAATCCGAATCGGAATATTTTTACGCTTACAGGCCAAAACCACTTCTTTTACCCTGTCTGCACCTCCAATATTTCCCGGGTTAATACGCACCTTGTCGACACCCTGTTTTATTGCCTCCAGGGCTAACTGATACTGGAAATGGATATCAACAATAAGCGGGATATTAATCTGCCGTTTGATTGGCCCCAAAGCTTTTGCACTGTCCATATCCGGCGCAGTTACCCTAATAATTTCGCATCCGGCCTTCTCAAGCTCCCTGATTTGTGCAACAGTCGCTTTAACATCGGGAGTTTTGGTCTGCGTCATTGACTGTACCCGCACAGGGTTTCCACCGCCAATCGTCAGTTTGCCGATCTTAACCGGTCTAGTTTGTTCCCGCTTGTACATAGTCAAAATTTTGTTTTGGAAACTAAAACCTTTCTATATTTTGGATTCCGCTCTAAGATTTTTGCCGCTTGCTTTGCCTTAATTTGGCTTTCAAAAAAACCTACAACCGAAAGCCCGGCGCCAGCCATGATTTTACCAGATGCGCCCGCTTCTGCCAAATCCGATATAGCCTCCAAAATAACCGGAAAATGCCCTAAAACCGAGCTTTCAAAATCGTTAAATAAATTAGCCAGAATAACTTTCTTGTCATTTTTGGCAATTGCAGCCTTTAATTTTTGAAATTTTCCCAGTTGGCTACCAATCCCCACTTTATTTAGGTGATCATATATCCAAGCGGTCGAAGGTTTTTCCTCCTCCGGCACAACAACAACAATCCAAAAAGACAAATCGGATTTTAGAGGTTTAATTTGATAATCACGTCCAACACTTTTTACCTCTGCTAGTCCCCCAAAAAGGCTAAAGTAAAAATCCTTCCCTAACTTTTTGGAAAATTCCAAGAGGTCTGTTTCAGAAGGCTCAATACCCCAAAGTTTACAAAGTCCCCAAATTGTTGCCGCCCCGTCACTGCTTCCTCCACCAAACCCGGCTTTTACAGGTATTCTCTTTTTTAAAATGATTTTTGCCCCAAGATTCTGGTTTTTAACCGACTCCCTCAAAAGCAAAGCCGCCCGATAAATGAAATTTTCCTCACCCCTAGGAACCGCCGGATCATCACAAACAATTTCGATACTCCCTTTTTTATCCTCAAATATAAGCTCATCAGAAATATCCAACTGGCAATCTATATATGAAACAGGAAAAAGACCGTCTTTAGACTTATTTGGGTTAATATGAATTCCCAAATCGAGCTTGGCAAATGCTTTTTTGGTTATTTTCGACACAGTAAAACCTGAGAGATGGATTGAATTCCCAAACCTTTGCCAAAAGCAGTCAGGTCCTCACCGGATGTAAAAGTTATTCCAACAGCGTCACCATCAATACCCAAAATACCCGCAATTACTTGCTTCATTTTTTTGATTGTATCCAAATCGACAAAAGGTTTCTTAGCCTCTACCGCAACAGAGGCATTTACAACCTGATAATTTTTTCTACCTGATTCCTTCACTATGTGTTTCAGATATTCCTTGCTGTCCGAAACACCTTGCCTGCACATCGAATCCGACCAGATAGAAAGCGAGTCGCCGCCTATTGCGGAAGAAATTGCATTGCAAAGGCTGTGTAATATCACATCTGCGTCTGATTTTCCCTCAAGGCCACCGCTTTTTGAAACCTCTACTCCACTGAGCATTAAAGGCTTCTTGGATTTTGAAAAACCATGTGAATCTACTCCAATACCAACTCTAAAACCGCTATTCATAATTTTTTGCAAATGTTTTTAAGATCTGGCCAGCTACCGTCAAATCTTCAACAAAAGTTATCTTCATATTAACATTTGAGCAAGGTACAATCTTAGGCTTTATTCCTGCTCTTTCCAAAAGCTGGGCATCGTCTGTCCCGGTAAACTTTTGCCTGTGTGCTTTTGCAAAGGCTTTCCATAAATTGGCAAAAGTCGCAACCTGTGGAGTTTGCGCATACCAGGATAACTCTCGAAGCGGTGTTTGCAGAACAAAACCCCGCTTATTGGAAATCTTAACCGTATCCCTGGCCGGCTGCGCCAGAAGTGCCGCCCCAAATCGCCCGGCCTCGGCAAAAACCTGCTTTATTTCGGCTTTTGCCACAAAAGGGTTCGCAGCATTATGCACACCTACTAAATCGGTCTTTTTTGTCTTGCCTTTGATATTTTTTAAGACTTCATATGAAGAATCCTGTCTTGTTGCCAAAGATGCAACATAATCCTTGACCTTAGAAAAACCATATTTTTTGCAAATCGCCCGGATCTTGGAAATATCAGAAGCAGCAGCAGAAATAATAATCTCATCGACAGATTTGCTTTTCTCAAAAGCCAAAACAGTCCAGTAAATTAGAGGTTTGCCGCCTATTTTGGCAAAAATCTTGTTGTAGCCCAAACCCATTCGTTTTCCACCACCGCCGGCTACAATTATTAAATAATTCATTTATTTGGAGAATTTGATAACATTTTGAGTTGCTTTATCCCGTGCCCATGCATCAATAACCAAAAGTTCATCAAGGTTTTTATATTTTCTCGATTTTTGAGCACCGAGCGTTGCTTCTACAACATCGGCAATACTTAGAAAAGGCAGCTTTCCCGCAAGAAACGCTTCTACCGCTACATCGTTAGCCGCTGTCAAAACAGCCGGTGTGCTGCCGCCTTTTGAAATCGCCTTAAATGCTAAATCCAAACATTTAAAAGTCTTCAAATCCGGTTCGTCAAAAGTTAAATCCCGCCTATCAAAAAACGAGAATCTTCTGAAATTATTTTTTAACCTCTCGCCAGGATAAAAAAGCGCGTACTGGATCGGAAGCCGCATGTCCGAAGCCCCCATCTGGGCAATTATCGAACCGTCCACAAACTCAACTGCCGAATGGATAATGCTTTGCGGATGCACAACCACCTGAATTTTGGAAAGAGGCACCCCAAAAAGCCACATCGCCTCAATGACCTCAAAACCTTTATTCATCAAAGTCGCACTGTCTATCGTGATTTTCTGGCCCATTTTCCAGGTTGGGTGTGCCAGAGCCTGGGCGGGAGTAATCTTTTTGAGGTCTTTGGCCTTTTTACCCTTAAAAGGCCCGCCGGAAGCGGTCAATATAATCCGTTTCACTTCCTTTTCGCCTCTCCCTAGAAGACATTGAAATATCGCCGAGTGTTCCGAATCAATTGGAATTAGGGAAACTTTGTTTTTTGTAGCTTCAGTTGTAACCAGCTCCCCCGCCGCAACCAACACTTCTTTGGTAGCCAGAGCAACTGTTTTTTTGGCCTTTATTGCCGCAAGAGTCGGAGCGATTCCGGCAAGCCCAGGGGTCGCAATAACGACTTTTTCAACATTTTTTAGAGTCGCAACTTCAATATTACCCTTGTCTCCAAATCCAACCTGTACGTTGCTGATATTCTTAAAAGCTTTCTTATCCTTTTCTCTTTTAACAGAAACAAGTTTCGGCCGGTATTTTTTTATCTGCTTCCTTAAAAGATCAGTATTGTTCCCGGCAGAAAGCCCCAAAACTTTTAGTTTTTTAGGGTGCTGGGAAGCCACTTCCAATGTCTGCGTTCCAATCGACCCTGTTGAACCTAAAACTGAAATATTCATTTTCGGCTTGCATAGTCTATCAAACCTGGCATCTGCTTGCAAAACACCCAAGCCCAAAGTAAACTACGTCCTCATGAAAGAAATACGCCACAGCTCAAAAGAAGTAGACAATCCAGCTCAATCAATTGCCCTTTTTGATGTCGATGACACTCTCATAGCGGGATATACAGTTTTTCCCTTTATAGAAATGCTCCCAAACAAGGCATCGTTGATAGAACTGTTTCGATGGCTTTAGAAGAAGATCGGCTGAGGCTCCACAACAAACTGACTTCCTACCAACAATTTGCAGATGACGTTGTAGCCCATTACTGCCAAGGTCTAGAAGACAAATCACAAAAAGATATCGAAGCGGCCGGAAAAATGTTTCTGGCACATATCCAAGTAAGAATGCTTCATGAGTTTTCTCCAAAGCTGGTGGAAATGCTAAACGAGCATGCACACACAATTGCAATTTCAGGTTCGCCTGTAGAAATATTGCAGCCGCTTGCAGATCATCTGGGGATAAAAGAAGTTAAAGGCCTTGAAGCAGAAATTATAAACGGTCGTTACACAGGAAGAGTTAAAACAAATACGGCAATCAGAAGTGAAAAAGAGAAAGTTATTGCTGCTATTGTTATGAGAGGCCATTCTAAACAAACATCTTTTGCCTTCGGAGACAGCGATAGCGATGTCCCTATCTTGGAGGCAGTCGACAACCCCTTCGCCGTTAATCCAAAACCGGCCTTAAGAGAGTTAGCAACAGCAAACGGATGGCATATTGTGGACTCTGGAAATATCCTTTCCGAGGTAAGAATAACACTAGAAAAACTCAGTCGTGAACAGAAAAATCGGGGAAATCCTCGTCGAGCCTAAAATCCACTTCTATACTTTCCACTTTTGCAAAAGGCGGGCCTTTTTTGCACCAATCAATGAATTTGTTGACCTGACTTTTCTCACCATGTGCCATCGCCTCAACCGAACCGTCATTACAGTTTTTAACCCAACCGACCACACCAAACTCTTCGGCCTTAATTTTTGCCGACCTCCTAAAAAATACTCCCTGAACTTTGCCAAAAACCTTAATATGCGCTCTCATAAATTTTTAAAACCGAAGCACGAATATCGAATTTTCTAAACAATTTTCAAAGGTCTAATTTTCAAATGTTTCAAACATTAAAACCTATTTCGGATTTCGAACTTAGAATTTCGAATTTACTTTCCAAATGCATTTGGAAAGGTCTACGTGCATTTCATCAACAAATTTAACCCCTTCCGCCTCTAACCTTCTCCTCTGCTCCTTTGCAGCATCAAACGCAAAATTAGGAGCCAGCCTTCCATTTCGATCCACCACCCGATGACATGGAACATCCGCTCTATCGTTTAAGTGAAGCATCCAGCCGACTTCCCTTGCTCCTTTTGGCTTACCTAAAAGAAACGCAATTTGCCCGTAAGTGGAAACTTTCCCGACAGGAATTTTTTTTATCAGGCTATAAACCTCTTGCTTAAAATTGGGATTTGATTTTGTTTTTGACATTATTTCCGTGCTTTTTACCCTCAAAAACTGCAAGTTCGACCAAAAGTTTCAGCCTTGAACGGAAATAAATTACCATCCCTACTGCAAACGCAAACCAAAACACTAAAGTACCCCGCCCAAGCCACTCTTCAATAAGCTGTTTGTTTCCACCAAGCAAATAACCGCCAATAATCCAAAGGCTCGTCCAAATCAAAGCTGAACAAAAAGAAGCAATAGCAAATTTCCAGTAGGAAAATTTAACAATTCCCGATGCCAATGCCACCCAAGCCCTGCTCCAGGCGGAAAACCTACCGGCAAAAACGGCCCAAATACCGTGTTTTTTAACAAACGGCTCAACAAGCTTTATCGGCCTTTTGAAAAGCGGTTTTTGAGCCAATATGTTTCCTGCTTTCCTCCCTAAAAAATAATCAAAGTTGTCACCCAAAAAAGAACCGGCTGCAGCTAGAATCACAATAAAAAGAATGCTTTCATTGTGGGTTCTTGCAACATAGCCTGAAAAAAATATTAATGTAACTCCCGGAAAAATAAAGCCTAAAATCACAGAATTTTCCAAAAACGCCCCAAGCGGGATAATCACGATCCCGTATTTGGAAATCAAAAACTCAACAAAATTTATAAGATCTACAACAGAAGGCATATTTAATTAAACTTATTCATTGTAGAGTTTAATCCTTCATCTAAATAAGAAGTTATTGCCTCCGTAGAGTTGCTGATGATTTTAGAAAGCTGCTTTTTTTCGGATGCGCTAAAATCTGAAAGGACGTAATGAGAAACGTCTTCTTTGCTTTTTCCATCTTCCCTGGGCGAGCTTATTCCTACCCTTAGCCTCCCGAACTCCATACCTAAATTTTCAATAACCGAATCAATCCCATGATGACCCGCGGAAAGCCCGTTGAAAGCAAGCCTTATTTTGCCAAATGGCAAGTCGATATCATCGTAAACTACTAAAACGTCGGAGGGGTCAATCTTGTAGTAATCGGAAACCTTTCTAATGGAATCCCCGGATCTATTCATAAAAGTCGAAGGTTTAATAAAAACAGAATCGCCCCTTTTTATAAAATAACAGGACCAGTCCTGGCTAAACCGCCACGAAAGGCCATTTTCCTTGGCAAAATTATCAACAACCACAAAACCCAAATTATGCCTGTTCCCCCGGTATTTCGCCCCCGGATTCCCAAGGCCTGCAATAAGCTTCATAAATTTATGCTCTAACTTTCTTTTCTACAAACTCGCCTATAACTGGCCACTTAATAACTACACCCTGATACGCCTTTATCATTGAAATAACCCATACAACCAAGACCAAAATCACCAGAAGCGGACTCAAAACCGTGTCCAGAAGTGCCAATATCCCCTGCCGGAAAAATATGTTAATCAGGATATTTAAAACGTAATAGGAAACAGAAATAATAAACGATTGCATTGCATGGAAGCGGATAAACTTATCATCGCGCTCAACCAAAACAATAACCAAAGAAAGAAATATTGCAAAAAACGGAAAATACGAAAGCGCAGCTACCAAATTGCGGTTTGCATCAACTTTTGCCATTTCTCACCTCCTTCATATTAAACTTAGCTGTGATGATTGATCATTTTTGCTCGTGGATTGTTCCTCAATTGTAGAAACGTCGTCAGAAAGTGCCTTTTTTATTAGCTGAAAATCACCCTTTATTGTAGAAAGTATTGCAGTGCTTCTTAGTGCCGCTGCCGGATGATACATTGGCATCACAACCTGTTTTTTACCGTTCCAGTCCACTTTAAAAACCTTACCATGGACGGCAGAAATCCGCGCTTCCGGTAAAAACTTGTTCATTGAAAAACGCCCCAAAGTAACGATTATTTTTGGTTTAATTATTTTTATCTCCTCGTCTACATATGGGGCAAAAGCGGCAATTTCGTCCGGCTCCGGATCTCTGTTTGCCGGCGGCCGAAACCTCACTACATTGGAAATATAAACCTCGGAACGCCTAAAACCGATACTTTCTATGAGCTGATCCAAAAGTTTCCCGGCTTGGCCCACGAAAGGTCTGCCTTCCCTGTCTTCATAATATCCGGGTGCTTCTCCCAAAAAATAAAGCTGGGTGTCGGGATTGCCTTCACCAAACACAAGCTGGGTTGCGCCGGTTCTCAAAGGAAGAGTTTTATTCTCTTCCATTCGTTGTTTGAGATTATTTAGAAGTTCTTGCTTTGGCACACACCAATTCTACCACTTGAAAACCGGGACTACCCAAGCTTATCCAAAAACAATAAAAACACCGCATTTGTCCAGCCAAAACCCGAGGGTGTTGGATATCTATCCGGCACTCCAACGTGGCCATGAACAACATCATACTTTTCCCACAAAAAGCCTGTTTCACGAAAAACTTTAACTACTAGATGAAGCCATTTTTCAACAATTCTCAAAGCTAAATGGTCATACCCGTTCCTCAAAAGGCCATCTACAGTCCACATTTGCATCGGCGCCCAACCGTTAGGCCAGTCCCACTGAAAATTTTCAACAAACGGAACACCTTGGACTATTCCGTACTTTTGCTGCAAAGTCCGCTCCACAACTCCTGATACCTGTTCGGCCTGCTTTTCCGTAGCTATTCCGAAAGTAAGCGGAAACACCCCAGCCACAGTCACTAAATGGCTCCTCCTTTTCTTAACCCAGTCATAATCGAAAAAATAGCCTTCTCGCTTGTCCCACATCAGCTTGTTTATTGTCTCAACCCTTTCAGCAGCCAGCAATTTATACTTCTTGCTCTTTTTCAAAGATCCTAAAATTTCCCAGGCTCGCGCTAAATCTTCTTCATATTTGAAAAGCAGGCAGTTCAAATCAACAGGTAAAATATTCAAACACTTACCCATAAATCTCGATGTCATATCCCATCCCGATTCAATCTCGGCCAGACTGTCAACTGCGTTGATATCGTAATATCTGGAAAGCCCTTTGTAGACGTGGCGGAAATTCCTTAAATGGATCTTCCCCATCCAAACATCTTGGTATTCCGCTTCAACTAATTTAATTGCATTGCTAAACCACTTTTTATCGCCCGTTTTTTCCCAAACCAGAAAAACCATATTGGAAAGAAGCGGCGGCTGCGAACGTGAAAGGAAATAATAGCGCGAACCATTCGGGATAATCCCAAAACGTTTGACCAGATACAAAAGGTTATCTACCATCCCAATTGCAACCTTTGTATATTTCGGATGATTTATAAGCGCCCGTACAATCGGATAACTGTCCCAATAATACTGTTCCTGAAAAACATCACCATCCGCAGGCACAATGTAGGGGTTTGGAAGGCCAATTAAACTGCGTAAGTCCTCTTTATGCTCACGAATTAACTTCGGCCAGTAATCTTCGATATACTTTAAAACGGAATTTAAATCTTTCTCGCTTACCCGAATCTGCTTGGCAAGTTTTTCAAGATCCATCAACCTTATTTAAGAGGACTTCACAAGAAGCTACAAGGGGCTAAATTTGCGAAAAGAGAATGCTGTGTTCTCTATATGTGAATTGATATCCTGATTCCTGTCTGGCTTCTGCAAAACGCTTAAGAAAGTCAACCTGAGTGTCAGTCAATTCACAGACCGGAACAATAAAACCCCAATCACTCATCGCTGGAACTGCAAAACCTTCGCCTAGTTCTTCACCATGGCCAATAATAGTACAAAAAGCTCTAATCAACTTAACATGAACTGCCTGAGCTCTTGGAAAACCTCTGTGAGGATTGATAGGGTCTATTACCCCTACCCATCCATTATCTTCAATATGTCTTTTAACGAGACTAGAAGTATCATCAGCCTCAAAAAACATGGAACCACAATTAACGTAATAAATTCCACCTCCCAATAAGTGGTCTTGATGGAAATGTTGACTTTCCACCGTGTACCCAGCTTGATAAACTAGCGGCCCAAATCGTTCCCGACACGCATCACATCGTCTATTAGAGTCTACCAACGGAGAAACAAATACTGGTGATTCTGTTTCCACACCTCTGTAAGTTGCAAGTTCAGGACTCATCAATTTTAGTAATTTGACTGGTCCCTCAAGCTCAGGACTATTAATTCTTTCCATAAAAATGGTATTTTAATAAATTCACCGTGAATTATCAAAATGCGAAGGCTCAATTGACTGAAAAACTATCTTTTCTTATACTGGTTTGCAAATAATCTTTTTATCTCCTCAACCGTCGTTGCATCTTCAGCTCGTTTTAGGCCCGCAGCCCTGAATGAAATCGAAGGACACAACATTATTTAAGAAGTATTTCCCCGAAGCATCAAGAGGCTAAATTTAGTAGAAAAGACTTAATGTCTATCCTAACTTCGATTTTATTCAGGTTTCCAGGCGATCCATTGGTCTTTCATCGAAGCTACCACTATCGCTCCATCAAAAGACGCTGTAGTATCTTGCTGAAAACCATTTGGCAAATGGGATCGCTGTCCAAGTTGTAGATTAAATATTTTTTTATCACCAGGCAATATTCCTATATTATTAAGCGGGTATCTTCCAACAGAAACATTACCATCCTTGAAATAAACAATTACGGAAACTTTAGTATCAAATGGAACAACCAATTCTGATTGCCCAAGATTTTCAAAACTAAAGTTTATATTTTGATATTCTGTATCGTATGGTTTCTCAATGGTTTCTCCGGCAAAAGCCAACGAGCCGAAGCCTGGGACAACAAGTGGTTCATTTATTTTTTTATATATAATCTCTGGTACTAGCTTAAAGTCTTTGGTAATTGCTCCGCGTTCTACACGGGTTTTTTTACCTGCACTAATATCTTTACTTAAAAGTTGATAATTCTCTCCTGCTTCAGTCGGAATACTTGCTGTAATGCCAACAGGCAGTGCAAAACCGGGTGGCAAAACTGCCCCGTTAAAACCGTACCACTCATCATAATAAAAATAGTAGGCAAGTTCTTCACCATTTACTAAAAGGTCTTCACCAGTTAAAAGCGGATATTTTCTTGTTTCGCGTTCCCCTTGATTCGTATTTACTACTATTGGTAAATCCCAAAGACTTTTAGATGTAACGCGAGTCAATTTATCAGAATTGTTTCTAATAGCCGTCCAGATAGAGACGAATTTTTCAGGATAATAGGTATACTGACCACTAGGGGTGGGTAAAGTAGGTACTACTGGTTTGCTACCCTGTTCCGAAACCCTTTCCGCCCATTTCAAAGGAAAGACTTGAAAGTCCCCAACTTCAATTAAAGCTTCTCCAACGGTTACTGGTTCTAGCGTAGGCGTAACATCTACTACAGGTACTGTCTGGGTATCAGTCGATCTGGGCTTAGCTTTTCCTGCGCAACCTAACGCACTAAAACCTACAGCTATAGCAACAGCAGCTTTTGGTGTTCCTTTTAGGATATCTCTTCTGCTTAAACGCCTGTTGAATAAATCTGGACTTGCCATAAGGGACGAATTATATCACAAGACTTATAGTTATTTAAACGTAACAATTTATTGAGTGGGTGTCCCTGATTACGAAGATGCAGCGTCTTGTATATTTTTTCTTCGATTTACCCTATCCTGTACAGCTGTTGCAATTTCAACTAAAAGAGATTTATTATCGCCAGCCAAAGTTATTAATTGCTGTGTTGTCTCTGCGTCGTTTTCTATACCATTCTCGGATAATGTATCCGCTGTGCTGATTAATGTTTGCCAATCCCTTAACTTTATAGCACCCTGTTTCCAACCTAAAAGGTAGGCAGTTAAATTTTCTGCTGCTATTTTTGGTTCAACAATATCTGGAAACTGTTTTTGTGCCTTTTCCAATTCTACTTCTGCTGCGTCCGGCAACGAATGCAACTCTTTAAAATGGACAGGTATATTGCTAGCACCCAAAGGAATCACCGCTTTTCTCCTGCCTGGCATTTCTTTAGTTAATAATTCGTAGTCTTGCTGGCCCTGCCTAGTGATAGATTGAAGTCTCTCCAAACGTTGCTGTTTTTCTCTTGAGTGTTCGTCAATATCGCTTTGGGTAATGCCGAATTTTTGCTGAATATCAGCATCTATTCGTGGCTGTCCTGTAGGTATCTCAGTATCCATAATAAATTTAATTTAATAATACCATACGTTTTTAAGAGTTTGTGATATACCCTATGTGTATACATCAAGAAAAAAATTCATTTTTTCTTTAGCTTGCACAAAAAGAATTTATTTCTTTTTATACTGATTCGCAAATAATTTCTTGATTTCTTCAACCGTCGTCGCACTTGCCCTCCGAAGCTTTCTTGACCTCTATAGCTTTAGCGTCGGAGATAGCGAAGGAGGGTCTTCTGCACTACTTACGCTTATACTGCAACTCATATAATTTTTTGATTTCATCGACAGTTGTAGAATCTTCAGGTCTCTTGTCGGCTTCCCGAAATTTGACTAAGCGCGGAAACCTTAGCGCGTATCCTATTCCATCTACTTCGCCAGCCGTATGGATTGGCGATTTGGTAATTTCGTCTGCGTAAATTTCCAGAATTTCTTTCGGTTCCACCCAATAACTCGGCTCGATTTTAGACTTAACTCTCGCCGGTTTTTTGTCTAGCCTCAACTTTTTGCCGATTTCATGCACCTTTCTAAACTCTTCGTCCGTCAAACCCGTCCCGACTCTACTAATTGTCTCAAAAACATCATCTTTGTCGTTATAAATCCCAACTAGTAGTCCTCCAACCCCAAACTCCGTCCTCTTACCGCGCCCGGTATAGATTCCCAATAAAACGCAGTCCACCGTATCTGCCAAATCCCCACTACTTGCCCGCTTAAACTTAATCCAATGGAATCCCCGCCCGCCCGCTTTATACGGCGCGTCCAGTTTTTTAATCATCAAACCTTCCAGTCCGTCCGAAATCGCCTTACTGAAAAACTCTTGGATTTCTTTAGCTGTAGATATTATTCTCTGCTCCGCAATTCGGATTGTCTGATTGTTTTTAGAAACTATTTTTTCCAGTAGTTTTCTCCGCTCAACTTCTGTCTTTCCGGTTATATCCTCTCCGTCCAAATACAAAATATCAAAAGCAAAACAAACCAGAGGCAATGCTTTTGCAGTCTCTTCTATTTTATATTTGCGCCGGCGTTTTGTTGTCTCCTGAAACGGCAAAAATTCCTCAGTTTCAGGATTGTAAGCAATTGCTTCCCCTTCCATAATTACACTCTTTGCCTTAACTTCCTTCAAAACTCCTTCTGCCAAATCCGGAAAAGAATGCGTCATATCCTCAAGGTTGCGGGAGAATATTCGAACGTCTTTTTTTGTCATTCTGGCTTGTCCAGAATCTTTTCCCTTGATAGATTCTGGAGTCGCTTCGCTCCCCAGAATGACATGCGAAGAACCCGCGATGCCTTTTCTATCCAAGTGGATTTGACAATTATGCAAACATATAAGGGGCAAGCAATAACTTTCATCACCATCAACCTGGAAATTATAAACAATGGTTCTAGGATCGCTTTTTTTAATTTCCTCGCAATGTAAAATCCTGACTTTCCACACACCACCCTCAAAAACCATATCCCGGTTTGTTCCGGGCACAATAACCTCAAAGTAAGTTTTTCCGGAAATTCTGACCCTTCTTAAACCCAAAGCCTTACCCATTTTCAATGCAATTAACTGGACCAAAGTAGCCAAATCAGCTTCCTTCGTCGTAATTTTAAAACCTCCTCCATTCCTTGGTGTTCCGTCAGATTCAATCCAACCTTTTAGGAAAGAATCAAAATTATCCCTCGAAATATTCACGAACCAATCAGGAATACCCTTACCTTTCCACTCGATTCGAAAATTTGTACTCAACCAATCTTTTAATGGCTCATCCCTAAAGTAAATATTAAGGCCGCCGTTATGTGTGTAACTGGAAACATTAACAATTCCTAATTCTCTCTTTATAAAATCAGAGTAATCACTAGCTAGTTTTTTCTCAGTTCTTGCATTAAAAGTTAACCCCACCCTTTGAGTATTATGGAATTCATTCGTATAACCGTCGCCTACCCAAAAACCCAAAAACTCATACATTCTCCTATTCATTGCGATTGTTTTACTATAGCCACTAGAATTTTTTAGTGTGAGGTGTGGATTGGGAACCTTAGATGAACTTTCTAGCTTTGGAGACGGAAAAACCAACCAATCATCTTTTTTTACATCTTCAATATTAATCCACAGCTTGTTGTTTTGGCGGCTAATTAAAACTGGATGGCCTTCTGTTACCTTAAATTCGCTACCCAGATACGATTGTATCTTAAATAACTTTTCATCCTTGTCAATTACACGCTTGTTCTTTGCGATAATCCGCCTAAAATTACCTTTGTGTGTTAAAACGTTATCGCCAACATTAACATCTCGCGCCGAAACTATACCCTTCCCTTTAATATAAAGAGGTGAATAGCCAGAAATACAACGAAATCCGTCAAATTTCGGCTCTGCCGCAAATTTGTCGCCCATTCTCTTTACAACCTCATCCGCATTCGGCATCCGCTCTGCAAGAGCCGGCCGAACAGGTTTGCCGACAATTAATTTAATAGTAGATAACCCTTTTTCACCGTGCTTGAAAAACTCCTCGGCGACATAACCAAGATCAGAAGTTTTGTTATAGGCGTCCTCAATTATTGGCCGCAGTTTTTTATCGCCCGTTTTGGCAATGGATAAAGCGTCCATAACCGTCGGGTCACCAATTCCAAGCCTTAAAGTTCCAAGTGGAATATTTACAACGTGTTTAACGGAAACTGAATCCAAATCTTTTAATATTTGGGCAAGCGTGGAAATCTTTTTTTCTACCGACCCCTCTCCACCAAGATCCGCAATCTTTCGAAGTCCACCAAACACATCGCTAACAGATAAATTCGCAGAAGCTTTATGACTTTTTGCCAGTTCCTGTGCAACCAACCCAATATTCCCTAAATGACGGTACGATTTAATAACCTCGTCTTTGGTTCTCCCATACGCCTTGGCAATTGCCTGCGCTACCATACTCTCTGCCATTCCAAGCTCCACAGGCATATAAAACGGCGCCACTCTTCCCTGTATTAGATAACAAATCTTGCCGATTTCCGCGCTGTCCGATTCGCCAAAAAGTTTTGACAAAATATCAACAAGCTCCAAACGCTTACTCGTTGTCTCCAACTTTTCGTAATATTCCGCTAGTTTGCTAAACTTCATTTTTCCTTCTTAATTCCTCAACAATTTCCTCATGACTCATTCTTCTTGGCCAATACATATCGCCCGAAGTACCATAAATCGGCACGCTCAGAGCCATTTTTAAGCACACTTCTCTTGCATTTTTACTGCTGTCTCAACTAGCTTCTTTGCCTTTATTTTATCCTCAAAATCCTCCAGGTTTGGATCAAATTCGGAATTAAGATCAGGAGGCTTTTTGTCTAAAATAACCAATGCCCGAATTTGACGCGGTGCTACCCTAAAAGGGACAGTAAACCATTTCAAATTTTCAAAATGTACACTATGTGTTTGTGGTAAGACATTTCTTATATCTGTTTCAGACAAATCGGCCATAATTGTAATTCCTTCACTTGGCATCCCCCAAATTTCCTCAGCATTATTTGTAAAATAAACCATTCGCTCACTTGTTGGGCCATTTGATCCAGTCACAGAAAAACCAGCCCTATCTGCAAACCTTGGAGAGACTAGACCTTTAGATAAAACTTCAGAGAGTTTTTTGCGATTAATCCAATGGAAATATTCATTGCCATCTTTTATATCAACAAAATCAACAGCTACTGATAGATTTTCTTCCTTTCCTCCCTCATTCATTTCAAAACGTACACTGCTCCTTTCGTTGAACCTTTTTTCTTCACCAATTTTTTCTTCTGCAAACCTATTTGGTAAATTTCATTCATAATGGGGATTAATATCGATTATCTCTATTTCATCAGGACTAGTAAATATAAAGATCGCCCTATACTTTTTATCCAGACGAAAAGAGTAATGACCAACAGCCCTCGGCTCAAGAAGCTCTAGATTTAACGAGGGATGTGAAGGATTTTCGACAAGAAACCGAGCCTGTTTCTCGAATTTCTTGACTAAATTCTTTTTTGCTAGATATTTTTGAAGATACTTATTTAGCTGTTTTACCCGCATAAACGCTTGAGCGGGCAAGGCCGCGGACTACGGAATCCACAAACTTCTTGTTGTATTTACCGCTTGCTTCCATGTCACGACGGACATTGTCGATAGGCTGCTTTTTGTAAACCACAATTGGCAATGGAAATTTAGCCTCGGACTTGCCTTCCAAATACTTTCTCAAGAGATCCCGCAAAAACTCAGAACGAGAAGCAAAACCACGAACTGTAGCTGCTGCGTCAAGCTGCTGTGCAAGTGAATCCGGTAAAGAAATATTAATTGTACGCATAACAAAAGTTTACCAAATATTGCCAATAATTGCCACTAATTAAATTGATTAAGCCTGCTGAACTTCACTTTTCCTCCTTAACTCCTCCATAATTTCCGCGCTGTCCGATTCACCAAAAAGTTTAGATAAAATATCCACAAGTTCCAAACGCTTACTCGTCGCCTCCAATTTTTCGTAATACTCGGCCAACTTACTAAATTTCATCTCAAAACGTACACCGCTCCTTTCGTTGAACCTTTTTTCTTCACCAATTTCTTCTTCTGTAGATCTTTTAAATCCCGCAGAATTGTGTCATCAGAAAAATCTCGTAGAATTGATCTCCATTGTCTATTATTGACTGACCCATTAGCTTCAATAAACTCAACCAGCTTTACCTGTCTTTCCGAAAGTACTATCTGGCCCGTCCTGCCTTTAAGTTTTGTGTCCAGCGATAATTTTTGGACCCGCTGTTTAACTCTTTCTAATTCCTCTGCCACACCTTCGCAAAAATACTCAAGCCAACCGGTTAAATCCCGGTCCGATAAACTATCGACCTTTTGATTAGATACAGACTGTAAAGTTTCGTAATACCTTTTGGCATTCCTGTCGAAATATTCTTCAATCGAAAAGAACTTTTTAATATCGTACCCTTCACGGAATAAAACCAGTGTCGCAAATGCGCGTGAAGTCCTGCCGTTTCCATCTACAAAAGGGTGGATAAACGCCAAGACATAATGAGTTATTCCGGCTTTTAAAACCGGATGGATATCAACAGCCTCCGAACCATTCAACCAATCCAAAAAGTCGGAAACTAGGCTTTTGACCTGACCTGCTTCCGGCGGTTTGAAGCTTACCTCGCCGGTTTTACTGTTTTTAACAACAACTTGAGTTTGCCTGTAATGACCTGCCCGTTCGTTTGATAAAACCTTATCTACTGTCAACCTATGGATCTCCAATAGATCCTTTTCCCCAATTTCGCGCTTCCCCTTGCGGTCAATATAATTTAAAACATTGCGGTAATTTAAAACCTCCTGAATATCGCGGTCCCGCGCCGAAATTTCCTCTCCCTCCAAAACCGCTACCACTTCCCCTGTATCCAAACCGTTTCCCTCGATATGTGTACCGTGATGGACAGTCCTAATTATCGCCTCTTGCCTAAATTTAGCCTCATATGCAGGCACTAGCGGGGCGTTTTCGATAACCTCTTTGGAAGCTTCTATCTTTCCGATGTATTTGAGGATAAGGTTTGAAACAGAATATTTGGGACTATACATATGCACTACAAAACTTTAACAAAGTACTGCGTTAATTATGCGGGAATCAAATAAAAAAATCAATCACTCTCTTCCCCGTAAATCCTTGGGCAAAGCTTTATAGGTTATTCTATATTCACAAAAACCAAGTATGGCATTTTCAAGCTCTCTTCTTGATCCTGTAAGGTCATTTAAATCAACTCCGACTCGTTTCGGATCTTGTCTATGAGAAGATATACTATCCCTGCCCCCGTTCCACTCAAATGTATGGGAATCTGAAACATCTAGCCAAGCATCTCGAAATGAAACTCTTAAACAATCGACCCAAACCCCCCTTCAATAAAAGGGTAACCAGATTCTCCATGGTGACCAACAACAGCAGAACCGTTAATGCGCCAAGACAAAGCCACGTCCACCACAACCTTGCCAGAATAATCAACGTATGCTCGACGAGATATATTTCCGACCTTCCATACATCTTTCTTGATTTTTGCAAGAACTCCTGTTACTCCTAACGAATCAACAGTCTTTAAGCTAGTCCCAATATCTGCACGCTCTTTCTGTTCTCGCGCCAGTTGTTCCAGCCTACGCTTCTGATCCGCTTCGACTTTTTCTCTTCGTTCTTGCGCTTCTCTATTGGAACGCCCAGCAAATGCATTAGCTATTCTTTCACCCCAACTACTCATGCCTAAATTTTACACCCTATAGTCAAAATGTGCTTGAATCAGAGAGAAATTTTTGTCGCAGATTTTAGCAACTTTCTCGGCACGGACTCTTCCTCTGCCGCCGTAATTATCGTTTGCTGATTGGAAATCACCGAAAGAACCGTGTCCCGATGTTCCCAATCAAGTTCACTAAAAATATCATCCAATGCCAAAACCGGTCTTTCACCGCGTTTGACCTTAAGGTATTCAAGCTCAGCCAATTTTAAAGCTAAAACAGCCATCCTCTGTTCTCCCCGCGAACCGAAAAATTCCAAATCGCGGCCTTTAAATTTAAACCGAAAATCATCCCTGTGCGGCCCGGAAAGGGTTATACCTGCCGCAATGTCCCGCTCCCTGTTGCCGGCAAGTTTCTCCTCGGTAAGCAAACTTTGCTTCAACTCCCAAGAATACACGTTATCCCCTGCTTTAAGGTCAGGCCTTAATCTGGGTTTCTTCCTTTGCAAAGGCCTGACCTTTACTTCACCCAAAAGACGACCTTCGCCCAAACTTACAAAGTTCAAATACCCAAAAAACTCCTCCCTAACTTTGCTGATATATTTCCCATGCGCCAAAAGCCTCTCGTCCCAAAACCCAAGCTCCAGAGGCTTCGATTTACCTTCCGCAATCCGCAAAAGTATCTTGTTTCTTCTTGTCACAATCTTGCCATATGCCGAAACGCTCCTCCAATACCTGCTATCCAAAGATGAAAGAAACCTGTCCAAATGCCTTCGACGTAGGGATGGTGATCCAAAAACCAAGTCTAAATCACTGGGTTCAAAAATCACGATCGAAAATATTTCCACAAAATCAACCAGCCTTTTTTTAAAAGTGTCTATATAAAAAGATTTGCCCACTCGACCAGCCTCTGTAATTTGGAAATTGACGATTAATCCCTTTTTCTCGGAATCTGAAGCTACGACACCTTCAACTTTGGCCGAACCCTGTCCAAAACGCACTAAATCCATGTCGGTTTCCGCTTTTGTTGGTCGAATCCCCGAAAGCATTCCTACTGCCTCCAAAACATTACTCTTTCCTGCTCCGTTTGGACCGACAATAACAGTCAGTTTTGGGTCAAAAACAATTTTTTTGACAGGAAAATTGCGGTAGTTGGTTAAATTTAAACTCAAAATTTCCATTTGTTACCAATATGGGCAAAAACCAAAGATGCACCCAAAAATAGCACACCGCCTAAAATAATAAGGTTTATATAACCGAAAACATCCTCCATTAAAACCGCCAGAGGCGACATCAAAACTGCCATAAATGAAGCCAAAATTATGTTTGCCCCAAAAACGGTCCCTTGATGGTCATGCCGAATTCCTTTTTGGATTACAGTTCGGGATGCAATCATAATTATCATCACTCCGAGTCCAAGAAGAAACAAAAAAGGCACCAAAAACAGAATTAAAAGCCCGTCTATTGTCAAATGCAGCTTAATCATAAGCCCTAAAGTCAAAAGTGCAACTCCAAGAGTCCACACACCTAAAGAAACAAGCATTCCTTCTCTATTTTTAACCCTGTTTATCAGCAAAACCCCAAAAACCACCCCTGCTCCTATGGGCGGTAAAACAAAGATTGGAGTAGTACCAATAGAAAGTCCGACAACGTCTTGAAAAAATCCCGGCGAAAGTGTCACCGCGAAAACAATAATTCCCTGCATGAGGGCAAACGTTAAGAAGAAAAACCAGACAACCCTTGCCCTCATTATGTAAACAAAACCCTTCCTCACATGCCCTATTGCCTTTACAAAAGAAATGCTTCTGGCACTTCTTGGTGGCAACGGAGGCAAAAGAAGCGAAAATATAATAGCCAGAATCAAAAGCATCTCACAGACAATAAGTGTGGCCATATTGTCAAAAAAATATTGGACGAGAGATGCGGCAAAAAATCCAAACAGCACACCGCCTGCCAGAATAAATATAAAAATAGTATTGGCAATAAGAAGCTGGCTTCGCCTGACAAGCTGTGCAGTCGCGGCCGAAGAGGCCGGTATAAAAAATGAATTGCCCGCAAAATATAAAAACGAAAGTGGAATCGATGCGTATACGAGTTTTTCAGTCAAAAGAATTACAAAAACCACAAAGGCAATTACTGTATTGGCGACAAGAATAGTCTTTTTCCTGTCAAATATGTCTGCAATCAGCCCGGAAAAAGCCATTAAAAGAAATGCTGGTACGGCAAACGACAAAATAACGCCGGAAACCCCAAGGTTACTTCCGGTTTTTGTATATATAGAAACGATCAAAGAAAGAACTAAAAAAGCAGATGCTATCTGCCCTATTAAAATAACCAGCGTCAAAATGAAAAAATCACGCCGGGATAAAACCTTAACATAGGGTTTGGGTAAAAATAACATTCTAGATCAGCTTAAGTGCAGGGCTTCCTTCAGAAAGTCGTTGACACTTGGGGCAAAAGTGGGCGCTTCTGCCATCCATTTTTTCTCTCACAATCGGTGTCTTACACCTTTCACACGGTCTGCCCGTCATATGATAAGCTTTGGCAAACGTCAAATAAAGACCCTTCTCACCTCTGCCGTCTACAAATGAATTGGCACTGGATCCTCCTTTTGCTATTGCCAATTTGAAACTGTCAACGATACCATTGAAAATTGCCTTAATTTCCGCATCGGTTAAACTTACCACAGCCCTCTTTGGATGCACTTTGGCTCTCCACAAAGCTTCGTCACTATAAATATTACCTACTCCGGAGACAAAACTCTGATCCATCAAGAGCTTTTTTATCCTTGCCTGGGGTTTCTTCTTAATCCGCTCATAAAATTCCTCGCATTTCATTGTCAACGGGTCTGGCCCCAACTCCGTTTTACCAACTGCAGCTTTAATTGACTCCTCATTTGTTTTAACTACTTTCACCCACCCAAACTTCCTCAGATCATTGAAATAAAGATGACCACCGTTTGTAAATGCAAAAGTAACGCGTGTTGTGCTGTTTGGGACCGGTGAATTTAAAGGCGGTATTGGATGACCGCCTGAGACTCGAGTCTTCTTATCTAAATAAATCAGCTGTCCGGTAAGTTTAAGATGAATAACAAAAGAGAATCCGTTGGAAAGATCGATTACAATCACCTTACCAATCCTTCTCAATCCCTTTATTTTTGCCCCTTTCAGATCCTTAATGGAAAACCCGTTCCAATAAAACTTCTTCGCCCAATCGTATTCAGTCGACTCCAAAACCAAACCTTTTATGGCTTCGTTTAAACTATTTACAACCACTGTTACCTCGGGCAATTCAGGCATATCAAAGCTTGGCTAATGTTCCGCTTTTTTTCGAACGCTTGAACATAAATGTAAAAAAACTAATAGACAAAGCAAAATAGATTATATTCAATCCCAAAGCAGCAAAAAAATGGTCAAAACTAAACATTTTTGTGCTTATTGTATATCTCATTCCTTCAAAAACGTGTGCAAGCGGCAAAAACCAAACAATTTTCTGAAAAAACGAAGGTAATATCGAAACAGGATAAAAAACAGCTGCAAATGGCTGAATTGCAAATGGCAAAACCCAAGTTAACGGACCGACAGAATGTCCCCATCTGCTTATTACTCCAATACTGAAAGTACCCAAGGTCACTGCAAATATCACAAGATTAATCCAAAAAAGAACCAATGATACACCCAACGAAAAAATACTAAAGTGATAATAAAATAAGGCAATGACAACCATTGCAAAAAGTGAAACAAAAACTTTGACAATAGAAACCAGAACCAGCCCGCCAATAAATTCAATGGTGGTAAGAGGAGTCGCCAGAACATTAACTAAGTTTCTGTCCCAAAGTTCGTACATAAAATCTATTCCCACACTTGTCCCCACTCTCTCGAAGATAATCCATAAAATCATTCCACCCAGAAAAAAGGATGCTAATGTTTGCGATTGAACCTGCACGTAGTTTGCCAAAAATCCCCAGAGCAAAAGCCCAACAATAGGAAATATAAAAAGGTCTGCAAAACGTTCCAAATGTCGAAAAGTCAGAAAATAATGCCTAAGACCAAGAGCGTAAATTCGAGTTACGCTTAAATCTAATCTCATTTTATATTTGTCCTAAACTAGGTCGAGAGACCTCCATTTTCTTCCTCAACCATTTGCCGCCGGGAAAGTTCAATAAAAACTTCCCTTAAATTCGGCTCTTTTGCTTCAAATTTTAACTCCTGCCTAGTTAACTCCAATGGTGTCCCTTGAGCGATAATTTTTCCATGATTAACAAAAACGACATCATCGGCAACCTGCTCAATTTCCCACATATTATGGGAAGTGTACAAAATCGTCATTTTCTCTTCTTTTTGGATCTTTTTGATAAGCTTTATCCCCTTATCCACAACATCAGGGTCCATAGAAGCCATCGGTTCGTCCAAAAGCAACAATTTAGGTTTGTTAATAAGCGCTTTGGCAAAATTGGCTCTTGCCCGCTGACCCAATGAAAGGCTTCTTATTCTCGCACTCTTTAAATCCGTCATTTCAAGATCATCTAAAACCTCCAGAACCCTATTTTTTGCATTTTTCACCTCGTAATAATGAGCGTAAACAAGCAGATTTTCATATAAAGTCAAGCTATATGGAAGAATATATTCGGCAGAACAATAATTCACTTTGCCCATAACCTCAACCCTATGACTGGCCAGATCTTTCCCAAACATCTTTATTTCCCCACTATCCTTCTCAACAACTCCAAGCAAACAATTTATTGTCGTGCTCTTTCCTGCCCCGTTTGGCCCCAAAAAACCCAAGACTTGACCTTCATCAACACTAAAGGAGAGATTATCAACAGCCGTAAAGCCACCAAATTTTTTAACTAAATTAGAAACCTCCAAAACCGGAGTGTTTTTTATCATATGAGAAATTTTATCCTAAACGGCCAAGAAGAGAAATCAGGAAGATCAACTACGGCTACCCTAGGGTTTTTGCAAAGCTGCTTTGTAAGCCTGTCTGTACATTTCCTGGTTTGGAGTAAGTGGACTAACAGGTTTACCAGGATCCTCTATACTCAACACAGAAGACTCATCCCCCAACAAACCGTCTCCCAATCGATTCGGATTAAGCAGATACCTTAGCCGCCCTGTTACCAAAACGTCCGCCACCTTACCGTGAACCGTAACCCAGTAAGGAATTTTTAGTGCGGTTTCTTGGGGTACTTGTGGCAAATCAGCTGCATCCCCCTCGTCCTGTCGGGTAGTAATTTGCCCTCTACTATTATCAAAAAAGGCTGGTATCCCTCGTTCTAAAGCTACAACACCCATACTTTAAGCCTAACTCCAAAATGCTTAAAGATTCAAGCTTTTTTAACCTTACTCTCCACAAATTTCTTAATCTCCGCCTTAAACCGCTCTTTGCTGAATTTTTGGGCGTGTTTTTTGATAAATGCCGGGTCGAAATAGCCTTTTTTCTCAAGATCCATAAAATTGTTGATTGCCAAAGTTAAAGAGCCGCTAGTTGCCGGGTCGAAATAAACACCCGTCGATTTTCCCTTACCCCCCACAGACCAGTCGATAACAGACTCCAATACTCCACCCTCTGCCAATGCAATTACCGGTTTGCCTGCAGCCATCGCTTCAACCGGCACGATCCCGAAATCCTCCTGTGACGCTGGGAAAATCAAGGCGCGGCAGTTTTGGTAAAGCCCGACAAGCTTATCATCATCGACGTCCCCAACAAACTCAACCGTTTCACCGGCCATACTCTCAAGCTTTCCTCTCTCCCTTCCTGTCCCAACCACCTTAAGATTAAGCTTTAAATTTGAACAAACCTCAACTGCCAAATCCACGTTTTTAGCTCCGACAAGTCGGGAAACGACCAAAAAGTAGCCAGTTTCCAGTTTCCCGCGACCAGTTTTCTTTACCTGGTCTCTGGTCTCTGGTCTCTGGAAACTACTAACCTCAACCGGCGGATAAATTACGGTCGAATCTCTTCTATAGAATTTCTTAATGCGGGATTGAACCTCGCACGAATTGGCAATAAACCAATCAACTCTTTGTGCCGCTTCAAAGTCGTAAACCCGCATAAAATGGTTAACAATTGCCGCATAAACTTTAACTAAAGGATGCTTTTGGGAATGGGCTGTCGGGTATCCGTACAAATACCTCGGCGGTGTATGGCAATAACATATCTCAAGCGGCTTGGCTAAGGCCAGACCTTGGCCACGGTATTTGCTTCGCGAAAGGTCTGGCCTTCTGCCTGACCCGCCAAATCCTTTCGTCACGTACCAACTGCTGGATGAAATAACCACATCAAACTTGGAAAAATCTCGTCCAGAGGACGATCCGCCTTTGGCGGAAAAACTATTCCAAATCAAAGGCGCCAGAAACCTTAAGGGGCTGTGTAGTTTCGAGGCAAAAAACGGCACATTTTGCGCCCACGAAGTGACAATTTTTTTCTTCTTAAACCGCTCGTAGGCAGTTGAACCCTCACGATAAAAGGCAGTATAAATCGGCGCATCTGGCCATATTTCCGAAAGAGCCAAAAGGACTCTTTCGGCCCCGCCAAACTCGTTTAGATAATCGTGTACTAAGGCGACTTTCATAGTTCTACCTCACGTAGTGATGAAAAAACCTTATCTGCGCCTGACTCCTCAAGATGCCTTCTTGTGACCTTGTCACGATTTACACCATAAGCAAGCATACCTGCTGCTTTGGCTGATACTATTCCGTTTGGTGCGTCCTCAAAAACTAAACAATATTTTGGTTCAACCTCTATCTTTTTTGCTGCAGCTAGAAAAATATCAGGCGCAGGTTTAAGCTTTTCAATTTCCTCCCCTGTTACAAATGCAGAGATAAAATCAGAAATTCCAAGTTCCGCTATTATCCTTTTAATCCTATCCTTATGGGGACCACTGGTTGCTATTGCAAGTTTTATTCTTTTCTTGGTAAGAGATCTGACTAAATCTAAAACACCCGCCATTGGCGGAATTTTTTGATCCAACAGCCGAAAGAACCGATTCTCCCTCTCACTCGCCAATTCTTCCACACTTTCTTTAAAACCAAATTCTTCTTTATAAATTTCGACCGTCCTTTTGTTTCCAGTTCCTAATCTCTTTCTAAATAATGCTTCTGTCGGTTTAAAATCTCGTTGTCCAATCATTTCACGGTCTACCTGCGACCACAACGGTTCCGAATCCATAAGAAGTCCATCTAAATCAAAAATTACAGCTTTAATCATGAACTAAGGCGAATTTCATAGTTTACCTTGGCCAAACTAGAGTAGACTTTCTCTGCTCCTGCCTCAATTAAATCACTTCTCCAACCCGAATCCTGGTTAACTCCCCAAACGGTAATATTCGCTCCTAACGCAGATTTCACCCCATTTACCGAATCCTCAAAAGCCAGACAAGAATCTGCATCAAGATTCAATTTATTAAGCGTCTCCAAATAAACATCCGGCGCAGGTTTTCCTTTTGCAACATTGTCCGAAGAAACAATCACCGAAAAATAATCCAAAACATTTTCTCCCGCCAGCATCTCCTTTAGCTTTTGCTCGGTATGACCTCCGGAATTAAGGGAAATTACCAAACTTTTTTCTCTAGCTTTTTTCAGAACCTCCATAGCACCCGGCATCAGCAAATCCTGGCTTCCTTTGAGGGTTTCATAAAATATCTCCCTATATTCGCTAAGTAGGTCGCTAGTTTTACCAGCCAAACCTTTACTTTGTAAAATCTCGATAAATTCACGAAGGCCAATGCCGGTTGTGTCACCAACCTCCACATCCGAAAAATTCTTGAGCTTCAAAAACTTTGAATGTGTTTTACCCCACACGGGTTCCGTATTAAAAAGCAGCCCGTCAAAATCGAAAATTACAGCCTTAACCATGGATCAGTTTCCCTAAAACCTCATCAGTCAGCTCGTGCATACCTTTCAAAATTAAATCGGCCTGCTCGTGGTAAGTACTGCCAAACCGCTCGTCGGGAATATAAATTGCCTTCATCCCTGCAGCTTTCGCAGCCTCAATACCGTGAGGAGCATCCTCTAGGGCAACACAATTTTTAGGTATTACTCCCAATTTTTCAGCAGTTATCAAATATACCTCTGGATGAGGCTTACCGTCACTAATCATAAGATCTTCAGGTGAAACGATAACAGAAAAGTAATCCGCCAAGGCGAATCGGTCTAACGCTTGGGTAATATAGGACCTTCTCCTTCCACTCGCTATTGCACGCTTTATAGACATACGATCTAATCTCTTAAGAAGTTCACGTGCCCCCTTTAAAAGAACTAGCTCGCTAGCAAACAAATCCCCAAATATTTGCATACGCTCCTCGTGCAATTGCTCTAAATCGTCGGCAAGTTGATACTTATCCTTTAAGAAACTAGTCGTATTCATTGGACTTACCGAACGAGTCGTCAAAATGTAGTCTTCACTGCGAAACTTCTTGCCATGTTTTTTAAGCAACCGATGAAAGGAGCGCAATCTTAGTTCTTCAGTATTAACCAATAATCCGTCGAAATCGAAAATTACGGCTTTAATTTTGGGATTCATTAGATTAGCTCAAGTTGATCATTATTTTTCTTATCAGATTTTGACCCCGACTCTGGTCTCTGGCTACTGGTAACTGGCAACTTATTCACTATCGATTTAAAACCCAGTTCTTCAAAAACGGCTCTAACGCGATCCCAATCCGGTCCAAATTTCAAATCATCAATCTTAAATTTTATATCAACATCCGTATCCAACTTCACAAGCTTTTTGGCAGCCAGTGCCACGTCCCTATCCTTTTCCAATTTCAGTCTTGTTGTCTCCCCAATCTCGCCAATATGGCTATAAATCCGTTCAAGTGTCTTATATTTTTGAAGCAGTGCCGATGCCGTCTTCGGCCCGATACCGGCAATCCCCGGGACGTTATCG
Source organism: bacterium (assembly GCA_021813125.1). Taxonomy (GTDB): domain Bacteria; phylum Patescibacteriota; class Microgenomatia; order Curtissbacterales; family GWA2-41-24; genus JAKAJD01. The sequence continues at coordinate 37,171 of JAKALT010000009.1, forward strand.
GAAGGGTCTCCGGTCATGGATTTATAATCCACCATTTGGTCCGGGGTTATTCCGAATTTTTCGCTAACTTCTTTTGCTCCATATAATGTAGTAGAAGATAAATTCCATCCGGGCGCCTGGACTTTTATAACCCCATCAACAAGCTGCAATAAATCCCTGTCACCGGAAAGAATAGTTACTTTACTAACCTTACTAAGAAGACCCATTGCCAAAGTCGCAAGTAAATCATCCGCCTCATACCCTGCTTTTTCAAAATAAGGAATGCCGAATGCTTCAAGTACACTCTTTACTTTAGGTAATTGCGGATAAAGGTCTGGTGGTGGCGCAACCCTCTGTGCTTTGTATGCTTCAAATTCCACATGCCTAAAAGTAGGTGCCTTGGTATCAAAAGCGCAGGCAATATAGTCCGGCTTTACCTCACCTACAGCCTTTAAAATCATGTTGGAAAACCCAAAAACCGCGTTGGCATTTTCGCCACTTGAATCCGTCAAAGACGGCAAGGCGTGATACGCACGGTGAAACAGATTGTTACCGTCAATTAAAAGAAGAGTTGACATGAAGAAATTGTACCAAAACTAGCTTAAAGGCTTAATCCACAAGTTAATAACCGTCGTCCTCAAAGCGCCACCTGATAATCTTCCAACTGTTTCCCAAAAATCACTGTCAGATATTGTTCTAATAGGCATTGCCTGGCCTATTAGGTCCTCTCGAGCTTTATCATCTGAAGTCACTTCCCTTAGGCAAGTCCTAGTAAACTCTTCCGCAACATCATTTGGAAGCACAGTTCTCACAAGTAGCAAATTATGTATGTCCGGAGCCCCACTAACACGCGCGCCTTCAATTTCTAGCAAATCTATACTTGTCACAAGAGGAACCTCAGAAGAAACTTTCTCCACAAAAGACCGCATTAGTGGCCTTCTCATCTCGGCTACTAGATCTAAACCAGACCTTAAAGCTTCTGACATGAGGCTATTCTAGCACAATCAGTTTAAACCGCTGTTTAAAATCGTACCAGGCATGTAAGTTGATAAACACTCCTGAGGACCTTTTTCAAGAAGTACCGTTACTTGTTCACAAACAAATCCAAGGCCTGTCTTATGGCTCATAAAGTCTGCTACCCCAAAAACCTCCACATACCCTAACTGTTTTTCCTGATATCTGCTGGCACAAGTTCCAGCAACAGCCCACCCAACTTTTCGCTTCAAACAATCAACGTCAGAAGGATCATTACTATAAGAAAGTACATAAAACTTTGGAATATTCTCACCTTCAGTTGGATGAATGTTCATGGAAGCAACTACCCCCTCAAAATCAACCTCCCGCATCTCTTCCAAAAACCTAATAGCAATAAACCTTCTTCCCGTATCATACGGAATCAACCTAGTAAGTTCAGACAAATGCGGTTGCTGCCTCTCCATAAATTTTGATTAACCTTTCTTACGAAGATTGGACAGGTTTTGAAGATTTAATATTCGCTCCGATCTTGGCTGCAGTGCCTTTAAACTTAATTTCGTCACTTGTTGCGGGCTTTCCAACAATCTTTTCGAAGTCGTCACGCTCCAGTGTTTCTCTTTTCATCAGTGCTTCGGCAACATGGTCTAGTTTTGTGCGGTTTTTGACTATTACTTCTTTTGCCTTCCTGAAGCCTTCATCGATTATTTTTGATACTTCCTTATCTATTTTTGCAGCCAACTCAGGAGAAACCTGTTGCTGCTCGGCACCTAACCCGGGCCAAACACCAAACTGTGGCCTTGGTGAAAATATTGTCGGCCCCAAATCACTCATACCAAACTCCGTCACCATTTCGCGGGCAATACTGGATGCAATCTCAAGATCCGAAGCTGCCCCCGTTGTATATTCACCGGAAACCAATTCTTCGGCAACTCGTCCACCCATTAAGGTCGCGATTCGCTCCAAAAGCCTCGTTTTTGTTTCCGTATACCTATCTATTGAGGGCGGAACCAAAGTATGGCCACCGGTCATTCCCCGGGCAACTATTGATATCCTGTGAACCGGATCAACATGCGGCAGAAAATGGGCAACAATGGCATGACCACCTTCGTGATACGCAGTCAGTCTCTTTTCGTCCTGCGATTGCAACCTGCGTCTCTGGGGTCCAAGCTTAACTTTTGTAGCCGCCTCTTCCATATCAACATTATTGATTTCTTTCCTGGAGGTTCGGGCAGCCAAAATTGCCGCCTCGTTTAGCATGTTTGCCAAATCGGCACCACTATAACCAACTGTTCGATTAGCAATTCGTCCAATGTCAACACTTTTTTCAAACGGCTTACCCTTCATGTGAATCTGAATTATCGCCTTTCTGCCTTCTATGTCCGGCAGATCCAAAGCCACTCGCCTGTCAAACCTACCCGGGCGGGTCAAAGCCGGATCCAGAAGGTCCGGCCTGTTGGTTGCTGCCATAACCATTACCGATTCGTTAGGTGCAAAACCATCCATTTCCACAAGAATCTGATTCAAAGTCTGTTCCCTTTCATCATGTCCACCGGAAAAACCCATGCCGCGCATTCTTCCTATCGATTCAATTTCGTCTATAAATATAATAGCCGGGGCACCTTTTTTGGCCTGGACAAATAAATCACGCACTCTTGCGGCTCCAACTCCAACCAGCATTTCCATAAATTCCGATCCTGCCACCGAGAAAAACGGTACTCCGGCCTCTCCGGCGACCGCCCGAGCTAGAAGAGTCTTACCGGTTCCCGCCGGCCCCACCAGTAGCACACCTTTTGGAGTCCTTGCCCCAATTGCCCTGTATTTTTCCGGATGTTTCAAAAAGTCTACTACCTCCTGCAGTTCCTGTTTAGCTTCATCAACCCCGGCAACATCCGCAAATGTTACCTTTGGCATGTCGCTTGAAAACTGCTTGGCCCGTGACTGCCCGAACGAAAAAACTGAAGATGCTCCCTCCCTTGCCTGTCTGAATATAAGGAAAAAGAAAATAATAATTATCCCGAGCGGCAAGAACGTAGTCAAAATGGTAATCCAAGCCTGGGAAAGTGTTGTGTCCTTGACCTCTATTCCCACTTTGCTTGGGTCGATCTGTGCCGCCTGAAGCGCCGCAAAAAATGATTGGTTATCTTCTTTTCTGGAAGAATAGGTCCCATTATCAGAAAGCGTAACATTAAGTTTATTCCCGTCTATCTCAATATTTTTGACTTTACTGTCCTTTATATCCGAAATGACGGTTGAAATCGGCTTTACTTCCGTAAATTTGTTTGAAGGGTTGGCGGTTAACGCAAAAAAGGCAAAAACAACAATCCCTAAAACTGCGTAAATTAAAAAACCTCTCCATGAAGAAGACTTACGCATTTTAATTATCTTCATTTTGGGAATTGCCGGCTTTTTTAAACCGCCTTTATTTCCGGAAGAGTTCTCTTCTGTTTTTAATTTTTCGTCTCCGTTTTTTGCCATAACAAAGGCCAATTTTAACACTCCAAAGGTCAAATTGCCAGCAATCTAAAGGAAATTAAAAGTAATCGATCTTCATAGCCCGTTTAACTTCAGCCAAAGTTTTTTGTGCCTCTTCCCTAGCCCTTTTAGTTCCTTCCTGCAGAATTTTTTCGACAATTCCATCCTGTTTTTCAAATTCCTCTCTTCTTTTTCTAATTGGTTCCAAGAATTCCTCCAAAACATCAACCAGAAATTCCTTCACCTCAACATCCTTAACTTTACCCTGTTTATAGCTTTCTTTAAATTTCGAATTTTGGATTTCGAATTTTGGATTTCCTGAAGCAAAAACATCCAAGTAAGTAAAAACCGGATTGCCTTCGATTCGGCCCGGTTCATCTCCGTGAACCCGGTTCGGGTCTGTGTACATTGTCATTACCTGTTTTCTGACAGTTTCCGAATCATCCGCCAGATTAATCACATTCCCAAGGCTTTTGCTCATCTTGGCTTTGCCATCAGTCCCGGGTAATCTTTCAACTTCTCCGATTAAGGCCTCAGGCTCGATAAGCACCTTGCCGTACAACTCGTTAAACTTACGCACAATTTCCCGTGTCTGCTCAATCATTGGTACCTGATCCACTCCAACCGGCACCAGGTCTGCTTTCAAAAACGTAATATCGGCAGCTTGCGAAACGGGATAAGCCAAAAAGCCCAAAGGCACGTTGGCC
>JAKALT010000010.1 GCA_021813125.1 bacterium
ACTGAGAAGCGCTGAAAGCATCTAAGCGCCAAACAGGCCACAAGACTAGGTATCGTAGATCCCTGGAAGACTACCAGGTTGATAGGCGCCAAGTGTAAAGCTAGTAATAGTTGTTCACGGGTGATCCGTGAGGTTGATCGGGTTATCGGGTCGTCGGGCTAGGAGAATGGATTTATCTATTTTCCGAAACCTGAATACCTGAAAACCGGATTTTCAGCTAAGGCGTACTAATTGATCATCTGTCCTTTTTCATTCCGTTTGGTTTTGAAAGCGTTAGATTACTTACAATACTTCAGGGCAATTTTTGCCTACGAGGTTATTTATCTGTTGTTTCAAAGTATTGTTTTGGGGACTGTATAGAATTGTCTCTCTTGCGAATTCTTTGGCCTTTTGGCATTCGTGTTTTGTTGCGTAAATTACTGCAAGCAGATAGTTATATCCCGATTTGTTGCCACTTATATTTTTTGATTCAATTGCCAGTTTTTCGGCGCTTTCCAGTTGGTTTTCGTATAAGTAATAAAGTATTAATTGGGTACGTGCAAAATCATTTTTAGTGTCGTAATTTAGAAGGTTTTTAATTTGTTCTATTGCTTTTTCTTTATTCTTTTGGTCAAATTTCAGGTCGGATTTTTCGTAAGGATTAATAAGTGAAAGGTCTAAAGGATTTTTCTTGATGACATCTTTACGTGCATAGATTATGGCGAGTTCGTTTACATATACGAGTTGCCAGTTATCGAGTCCTGCAACGTTTGTTGAGCTTTGCCACGCGAAGTTAGTCTGGGTGTTTACTATCGTGTCTATATCATATTTTGACAGCAACTGCTCGGAGTTATTTTCCGGCTTGACAAGAAAATTTTCGTCGATAAGGCTTTGGGTTGTTCTAAATAAGGGCATGGCATCGGAAAAAGTTTTAACACCAACCAGATTCCAAATGTAATAATCATTCCAATTACTCATCGCAAATATTCTTTTAGTGTTGAGATTTTCTTTTATGAAAGACTCTGTTCTTTGGGGGGAAAAGGCATTGGGGTTTTCTTTTCCTGATTCCAAGGTTTGTCCGATTAGTGCTGAAGTTAGAAAGAAAATTAAAATTGATATATAAAGCCCCCTTAATAGCAAATTTGTTTTAATGCCACCGATATTATTTTTTAAAGAGTATATAAATTGTGGCCAGACAAGCAGTAGTGCAGGTGATATAAGCCTGAAATATTTTATTGGTGAAAGAAGAATTGCCAGGTAAAAAAAGTTGAGGAGGCTAATCTTTTTTGTTTTGATTAAGTTGAATATGTAGATGGCAACTACCAGAAAATAAAGGTATATTTCAAAGTTTAAGTTACCCAGAACGCGATAATTGTTCTGATGAAGAATCCTGTTTTTTAGGCTGACCAGTTCAGCAATATACTGAAGGTTGGTTGCCTGAGTGAATAAAAAAACCTTATGGTATTGGATTACGCATGCTCCCGCTGAAATTAGAATCAGCAAAATAAATTTAAAATAACCTTTTTGCTCTAGATTTTCTAACTTATACTTATATGTAGCCAAGAATGTAAAAAAGGCTAGCAAACTCAGGCCAATCGCTGAATATGGATGCATGTTTGGCCATAATAGAAATATGAGTGGCAATAAGTAGGCTGCATTAGTTAGGGTTTTTTGGTAATAATATTTCAGGCAAACAAAGTTGGTTATGGTAATAAATAAGGTGCTGAATCCTTCTGGGCGGTTATTCAGTGTGTAGGAAATGATGTATGAGACGACAAAAAGAGATGCACCAAGAACAAACTTGTTATTTGTAATTAATATAAGCGTTTTATAAAGAAAAAAAATGGTACTTATACCAATTAGAAGCCGTATTAGCGGAAAAGCGTAGTCGCCAAGCTTTGTATAAGCTTCGAAGTAGATCAGCCCGCTTAACCATTCCGATGACACATAATGGGTATCGGGGCTACCGTAAACAAAATTATCTTGAATTGGTATTTTTTTTGTTTGGGCAACCTCTCTGCCGACAGCCAAGTGCCAGTAAGTGTCATTAACAAAAAGGGAGTTTGTCCTTAAAAAGAATAGAGCACAAAATATGAATGTTACTGGTATTATCCAATTGTCATTTTTAAACATTTCCTCAATATTAAACGAAATTTAGCTAGCTTGACAATTTTTTTGGAGGGGTTTTTAATACGCTTATCCCACACCGCTATAGCGGGGCGAGGGATATTTTTTTTGGGAAGCATGCCAAAGGATAACGAAAACATCACAAGAGCAGTACCAGAGAACCCTCATCCAGATATTGACGGGAGGATAGGTTTTATTCACACAACGTATCCCAAGCCGGGTGGACCCCGCCTTGCCCAAGCGCTAGAATCTACTAAAGGTTATATCAGGGGTACTAGAGCCCCTGAGTTGTTTCGGGCTTTGGAGCCTTATTTCAGGGCAAGAGCAGAGTCAACAAGGTCTTGATGATCGGTTGTCTCGGGTTGATGGAGTTTCGGTTGATTCCTGGCATGTTGATGGAGCAGATGGTGCTGTAAGCAGGGGCTTTAGAGCCAATTCGGGAAATTCTAGGAGGGGGAGATGAACGGACCTGAAAATCCTAATTTGAATTTGGAAGTAGCGCTTGAGGGATTTGGTGCATCTGCCGGCAGAGCTGTTCCGGCTGAGTCCAGGGCAGCGTTTCGCCGTGCGGTAGATTTGTCTTTTGATGCGCAGGACCATGCAAGGAGAGTGGCCGTAATTCAGGAAATGATTGATGCCGGGGTTTTATATCAAAAACCAAGAGGTAGAAGGAAAGCAAGATGAGCAGACCAGACGCTGAGAGGAGAAGAGGGCAGACAAATTCTCCTGCTATTAGAGAAATCGCAGGAGTTCAAGGGAAAAATAGGAAGGATCTTCGAAGAATTGCAAGGTATGCTGCGATGGGGCAGCAAGGGAATTTAGTAGCAGGCCAGGGATTTTTGCCGGAGAATATTGTTGGCGGAACACCAGCCCAAAATGAAGGACAACCTAAAATTTAAAACAGCCAAGTTTGTTCTTGGCTTGAGGTAATCCCTAAGGGGATTATTTTTTTGGAGAAATTATGCTTACAATGAATATATGGAGGGTAATGTGGTAGAAAAAATTGGCGGAAAGCCAAAGGAGAATGGGTGCAGCAGAGTTCTGTACTCGCAAATTGCTCACGGTATTGTTGACCATGAGCAATTGTCAAGGGAAGATCAAGTAGGTTTTAGGGCAGTAGACTTGATGCTTGCTGAGTTGAGACGAGACCCAGCTTTTGAAAGAAATTTTATGGAGACTCATGGTCTTACACTAAACAATAGAGATCGTTTATCTAATCCTCATGATCCTAATTACCGCAAAGATGTTTTATGGAGCGTCCATAACCCAGATGATTTCTTTTGTTCGGTAATTATTTCCAGTAACGAGATTTTAGATGAAAAAAAGCACATCCAGGATTGGGGAAAGAGGTTGTTTTCTGTAGCAACCACTCATAATGGAGATGATGATGATATAACCCGCGATGCAAGAAGACTGGTTGGGGATTTGATGCTCAAAGAGCAAGCACATTTTGACATTGATGTAGTAATGAGGCAACCGATTGCAGTACCTGCTGCAAGTTGATATTTCCCGTAAAATTCTGTAAAATTTCCAACGTGGTGTCTCGAGCGACCTGGTACCACTCCATCCCATTCCGAACTGGATAGTGAAACGGGTCAGCGGTGACAATAGTATATGGGCAACTGTATGCGAAGATAGCTCGATGCCACATCAATTTACCTCATCCAGCGATGAGGTTTTTTGATGGTCATCTTGCTGCGGTGCTCGCTTCGCTGCGCGCCTAATGCTCGATGCCACATTAAAGTAGCTCATCCCAGGATGGGCTTTTTTAATGGAATTTATTGGCAACTCGAAACGGCACTATCTGCGTAGCCTGAGATTATAGGATGGTGGAAGCTTTTGGTTTTTGCCTCTTGGGCAAAACTTTTTGCCCTTTGGCAGTCATTTAATTTTGCGTAGATTTCAGCTAAGTGCAGGCTAAAGACAGGATTCTTCGGATCTACTTGTCTTGACTCTTGGGCAAGGCTTATGGCTTTTTTAACATCATTTTCCATGTAATAAAGTATAAGCTGGTCGCGGGCAAAACCGTTTTTGAGGTCAAACTTCAACAGGTTTTGAAGCTGGTTAACCGCTTCCGTTTCATCGCTTTTTTCAAATTTAAGTAGTGCAGGGAGTTCGGGCTTAATTTTTAAAAGGTTAACAGGAAGTGATTTAATAACATCATTTCTGGCATATAAAATGAATATGTCATCGACGTAAACAAGTTTCCAATCGGCAAGTTTGTAGGCGGGAGTATAGACATATGCATCCGTAAAAGGCTGGCTGTTTATGACCGTGTCTACGTTTAGGGTTTCGATTTTTTTGTCCCAACCATCTTGACCGTAGGTAATTATGTCTTCGTTTTTCATATCGGCAGCCGTCATATTGTAGAAGAGGGCGTCGGCAAAAACTTGGGTTTTAGGCAGTTGCCAAATTAAGTAATTGTTCCAGGTGTCAGCTGAAAAGATACGTTTCGAGTCAAGATAGCCTTTGATAATTGGAGGCGCTTCCCGGGGAAATTCGTTTGCCCACCAGCGGTTGACAACTCCAATAGGTTGGTTGTTTGAAGTTATTACAAATGTCTTCTCGCGAGTTCCGATTATTTCTTTTTGGATTGCCGAGCCCAACATCAATGACGTAAAAATTACAATCATGGCAATAGCTATCGGGGCGTAGATTTTTTGATTTATTGTAAGTTTTGTTTTGGCAATGTTTAGCAAATACGGAAGGGTTAAGAGTACGGATACGGGTATTAACCGGAAGTATTTTAAGGGCAAGAGAAGGACTGCTAAATAGAATAAAGAGAGCAAGACTGATTTTAGCGACTTTGGTTTTTCAAACAGTAAAGTTAGTATCAGTACCGCGTAAATTAAAAGAATTAAAAGATATAAGTAGATTTCGATTGGGATCTGGTTTAAAACCTGAAAGCCGCCTGTTGTTAGAATACGCTCTTTAAGGGTCGTGAATTCAGTGAGTTTGAGAGCGGAAAGTTGACTTGCTTGAAGTGGAATAAAGAGTTTTTTGTACTGAACTAAGGATGCTATGAGCGAGAGGGCAGATAGAATTATAAATGTAGAAGCGCCGGAAAATTTTTCTTTGAATAAGGTAACTTGAGTAAAAACAAGGGCTGCAAAAAATCCAAAAACGGCAAGGCCGATTAGGGCATAAGGGTGAACGTTAGGCCAAGCAAGAAAGGTGATGGGTAGTAAATAGCTTGCGGCGGGCAATTTCTTTTTGAGAAAAAAGCTAAGGCAGAGATAGTTGATAAATGCCAGTAGCAGGTATGAAAAGGCTTCGGGCCTGTCATTTGATCGTGTTGCCATGATGTAGGCTGCTGTAAGCAGGGCGCAAGATTGAATTTTTGAGTTAGTGGTGAGTAATTTGAGGGTTAGGTATAGAAAGTAAAGGGTTGTGATTGCTAGGATTAATCTTAGCGCAGTAAGGCCGTTTAGTCCCAGGTTTGATATAAAGGCAAAATAAACCAGATCAGCAAGCCATTCTACCGATATAAAATTTTTGTTTTCGGGGCCGTAAATAAACTCGTCAAATGATGGTATTTTTTGTTCCTGCCATGTTTGGCGACCGACTGCCAGATGCCAATATGTATCTGCGCTTTGGTTTATGGAAAAAGTGAAAAATACACCAATTAAAATAAAGGTAGAAAATATTAAGATGTTTAACTTTTTGATCACTGATTAAATGTAAGTAAAGTTTTTGGAGTTTGCAAGCGTTGGCCTTTTTTTATCCTTTGAAAACTGATACAATACATGCCATCAGATGTTAGATTCTAGATCTTGGACTTTAGATTTTAGATTCAAAATGTCAGAAATTTTAAAGATTAAGGAAGTGATTATGGTTGGCGAAATCATCTCAAGATACATCTAAAACGCAATCTTTTGCCCGTTCGACTTCGCTCAGGACGAATGATAAAAATTTATCATTCGCGGCGCTTTTTGAAGCATCCCAGAAAAAAGTTAGTTCACTCAGACGAAACCAGGAAGTAACTGGTAAGGTTGTTTCGGTTTCCCCGCAGGAAGTTTCAATTGATATCGGTGCCAAAAGCGAGGGGATTGTTTCCGGAAGGGAACTTTCGGCGGTTTCGGATCTGGTATCCAAACTTACTGTTGGAGATACGGTAGATGCAACAGTGCTTTATCCGGAAAACGATGCGGGGCAGGTAGTTTTGTCACTGCGCAAACTTTCAGGTGAGAAACGCTGGGCCGAGCTTGAGGAAAAGAAGGAAAATTCGGAAGATATCGAGGTTGTAGCTCTTGAGGTTAACCGCGGAGGAGTAATTTGCGATTATTTGGGAATTCACGGATTTTTGCCTTCTTCCCAACTTATAAAAGCACCTTCCAAGCTTACGGATTTAATCGGAAAGAGTTTGACTGCCAGAGTTATTGAAGTTGACAGGAATTCCAACCGGCTTATTCTTTCGCAAAAGTCGCCAAACAAGCGCGATTTGGATGCGGTATTGAAGCTTCTTGCCAAGGTTAACATCGGCGACAAAGTTAGCGGCATTGTTTCTGCGGTATTACCATTTGGAATATTTGTGGAGATAGATTTGAAGAAGGTAGAAAACGTTTCGACAGGTCGAAATACACAAGCATCAAATGTGTCGGAAGTAGAAGGCCAAAAAGGCGAAGAGGAAAAAGCAAAACTTGAGGGCTTAGTGCATATTTCCGAACTTTCATGGGAAAAAACAGAGGATCCTGGTAAGTTTTTCAAGGTAGGAGACGAGGTTGAGGTATTAGTAATTGCCAAAGACGAGACAACCGGAAGACTTAATTTGAGTATAAAACAGCTTCAAGAGGATCCGTTCGGCAAAGTTTCAGAAAAATACACTAAGGATTTGGAAGTTTCCGGAATAGTTTCGAGGGTAACGCCTTTCGGGGTTTTTGTAAATTTGCCGGATGGCATGGAGGGTTTAGTGCATATTTCCAAAATCCCGCCAAACGAAAATTTTGAGGTTGGCCAAAAAGTTGATTGCAGTGTTGAAGCTGTTGATACCAAGTCTAGGAGAATTTCGCTTGTTCCTGTGGTTTTAGAAAAGCCGATTCTTTACCGATAATCCTTATCGAGTTAAGCGAAGCAGCAGGTCAAGCGAAGGCTTGACCTTTTTAGTATGAGGGTGTTATCGGAATTTATTTGTCAGCAGTGCGGTTACAAATCACCTCAATTTTTGGGCAAGTGCCCGGAGTGCGGTGAGTGGAATAGCCTCGTCGAGTCAATAGATTCAACTGAAACTCCAAACTCCAAATTCCAAGCACCAAACTTGGGAGAAGTATTAATAAAGCTTTCGGACGTTAAATCTCAAAAGTTTGCCAGAATTCCAACAGGATTTTTAGAATTTGACAGGGTTTTAGGTGGTGGAATAGTTGCCGGTTCCATAGTTCTTATTTCGGGGGATCCGGGGATTGGCAAAAGCACGCTGCTTTTGGAAACGGCGATGAAAATAGTAGAAGTATCAAACGCAGAAAACGTTTCGACAAGTCGAAATGCAAAAGGGTCAAAAGTATCAAAGGTTGATGATAGAAAAGTTAAAACATCTGATACCTTTGATACTCGCGATACTTTTAGAACTTCTGTTTTATATGTTTCCGGTGAAGAATCGGCGCAACAGGTCAAAATCAGGGCAGATAGAATCGGCAAAATCCCCAATAACTTATATATTTTGCCGGAAACTGATGTGGATGTTGTGGTCGGGGTTTCGGAAAAACTTTCGCCAAAGCTTATGATTATCGATTCCATCCAAACACTTTTTTCAACCAGGCTTTCGGGCTCGGCTGGAAGTGTAGGGCAGCTAAGGGAGTGCTCGCAAATCCTGCAAAGGCATGCAAAGCGAACCAATACGCCGGTTTTTATTGTAGGGCATGTTACAAAAGAAGGCAGTATCGCCGGACCAAAGGTGTTGGAGCACCTGGTGGACGCAGTTTTAAATTTAGAAGGCGACGAAATGCACGCGTTTAGGATTTTAAGGTCTAATAAAAACAGGTTCGGATCGACTTTTGAAGTTGGGGTTTTTGAAATGCAGGATGTAGGAATGGTAGAGGTTGCTAACCCTTCACAAATTTTTCTGGCCCAGCGAATTGCCAAAAAAGCGGGAAGTGTGGTGACTTCGACTGTTGCGGGGGGAAGACCGATTTTGGCGGAAGTCCAGGCACTTGCGACGCCTACGATTTTTGGAATTCCTGCAAGAAGAGTGACGGGTTTGGACTTCTCCCGAATGCAGGTTGTTATCGCTGCAGTTTCTAGGGCGGCCAAGCTTGCAATGGGTAATTTGGATATTTATTTGAATGTGGCAGGAGGTTTGAAAATTACAGAACCTGCTTGCGACTTAGCGGCTGCTCTGGCTATTGTTTCGGCAGTTGATCAGAAACCTGTTCGCGATGGGATTTGTGCTTTTGGGGAGGTAGGTTTATTGGGCGAGCTCAGGTCCGTCGGCAACGTCAAAAACCGGATTGCCGAGGCAAAACGCTTAGGATTTTCCGATTTTGTAACTAGTGAAAAGTTTAAAACTCTAGAGGAAGCAGTTTCTTATGCTTTAGGGGGAACAAATGAGGCCTAAATCGTTTTTAAGACTGGCCCTTTTTATTGTATTTGGCTTTATTGGCGCCTACGTTGCCAGATCCGGAACCCCACCGGATATATTTGCAATAACGGGCGGCTATTTTCTTTTGGCTGCAGTTTTAGCGTTTGCCACTCTTGGTTTTATTCTTCCGGATGTGTTGGAGCTTGCAGGCAGAGCCGGAATTGCCGCTTTGGCACGGCAAATCGCAGAGCTTATTCCGGCCTCAAGATCGCAAATTTCCGTATCCAGGTTCGCTTTTAGGAGAAAGAAGAGTGCCGACAAAGAAAAGTATGTAAATCCGCTTTTGGTTGACACATCTTCCCTTATAGACGGCCGGATTTTGGAAGTTGCCCAAAGCGGATTTTTGTTCGGAACGCTTCTGGTGATGCCGTCTGTTATAGATGAGTTGCATAAGCTTTCGGATTCCCGGGATGAGCTGAAAAGGAAGAAAGGCAGGCGGGGTCTGGATATCCTTTCCAAGCTCAAAAAGGACAGAAAAGTGAGGCTTGAGCTTTTGAGGGTGGATCCAAAAGAAAAAGACGTGGATGCAAAGCTGGTTACCTTAGCCAGAAAGCTAAAAGGCCGGATTCTAACTGTAGATTACAATTTGAATAAGGTTGCCAGTATCCGGGGAGTTTCTATTTTAAACATAAATGAGCTTGCTAACGCCCTCAAGGCGGCAGTTATGCCCAAAGACGTTTTAGAGCTTGTAGTTATGGAAAAAGGGCGAGAAAAAGGGCAGGGTGTAGGCTATTTGCCGGACGGAACTATGGTTGTTGTGGAAAAAGGTGCCGATTTGCAGGGCAAAAGCGTTCAGGTTGAAGTCCAGCGGGTTTTCCAGACGGCAGCAGGCAAGATGATATTTGCAAAGCTTATTAAGTAGATTTCAGGTTATAGATTTTAGATAGTATATTAGCTTAGTGCTGCACATGTTTTCTTGCCCAATATCCAACATTTAACATTCGTCATTTTGCTTACGTATCTATAATTTACTGTATCTTTTAGCTTCAATTATAGCTCTTTAAAGGGCCGTTTTCCGGAAACTTGGGTAAGACACCCATTATTAGACTTTATGAATAATAAATTTTGCGTTTGGCTTACTAGAAGTGGATAAAAGCCTTAGTGTTGTCAAAAAAAATAACTACAGGATATGAAATTTAAGCAGGCAATTTTACTATCGGGCATTAAAGGGACTTGACAATAATTATTGGTGGTGCTAAATTCTTTAAGCAGGCTGAAAGTTACATCTATAGAAATATAGATGTTAAAAGCAGAAGCCTATTTTATAAGTAGGCTTTTGTTTTATAAAAGACCATGTTTTTCCCAAAAGGAAAGATTTGGAATTTTGAAAACCTATTTGTTTTTTAAAAAAGAATAGATAGGGAAAATGGAATAAGAAAAGAGCATCACTACCGCAGACTGAAACTCGAATAGCAATGCTCTTTTGAGGTGTAAGGGAAGCGACTTAGGGCAGCTAAGTTGCTTTCCTTTTTTACATTAGAACATCTTTACAACCTTGTCAAGTGGTAATGTTAAGTTACCGGAATTTAGCCTCAAATTGCCCCTGTTTTGCTCCCCTGAAAGGTTATTATGAGTAGAAAATTTATCCAATAAATAAACACCATGAAAAAGGATAGTTTTGGGGGTGTAAGTCGTTAAAAACCTTTCTCTCAAGGTCAGGTCTTAGGCAAACATTTTCCCAACAAAGGCCTGACCTTTGTTAGTCATCTGTTTAATTATTCCATTGCCAAGCCTTTATTAACATTACTAACCCATAGTACTTGACAAGTTTATTTAATTAGTGTAGAATCCTCGACCTATAACTGGTTTCTGTCCAGTTCCATATAGAAAAAATGACATATATGCCCAAGAGTAAGCAAGTTTCGACGGAAGTTCGCGAGTTCGTTTACGGCTTAATGCAAGAGGCCGATTTGGATATTTTACCGCCCAATTTAAAGCAGAAGATATACAACGACCTATTGACGCGTTTAGACGCTAAACTGACTATTGCGGCACTTTCGGCACTACCGAATAAAAAGATCGATCTACTTAAAAGACTTCTTCTGGAAAACAAGACGCCATTTCAAGTTTCAGACTTTTTAGAAAAAAATGTAGCCAACATTGGTGAAGTTTATTCAATGGCTTTTGCAGATTTCAGAAAGGTGTATTTGGGGAAATAACATGGCGATAGACCAAGAAAGAGTTAAAAACAATATTGTCCGGGCAGAGGTTGACGGTGACACGCTTAAGTTTGCTGCTGTTCCTCATGTTGTTACCGAGTCCGAAGAAAGCCGCAGGAAAAACAGGGATGTTTTGGCAGACAGGGCGACAATTGCCGGTGCTGCCGAACGCGGATTTATGGGTCGAATGTGGTATGGGCTAACCGAAACTTACCAGAGGTTAAGGCGAAGAGATGCTTTGCGGGAACTTCACGACAACGGGAACGATATAAACTTAGGATCAGCTGCACTTGAGCGGGCGAAAGATCAGGTTAGGGAAATGATTACCCAGGAAAGGGACGAAATTACAGCTACCGCAATTTCCAGAAATATCAGTAATGACGTTGGCGAAGGCGACTCGACTTGGGTGCTGGACGAGGACACTGCAGGGTCCGAACGTCAGGAAGAGATTGTCGCTTGGGCACGGTCGATAGTTTCCGAATACGCAACCGGGCAAATTGACCAGGCCAGGATGCGGGAGCTTTCGGAAAACCTTTCTTGCGAGCTTAGGGATGAGCTGCCAGATTTGTTTACCCAAACCACAATTGGGTCGGACTTAACTTATATTGCGGAAGCTGCAAAGACTGCATATGTTGCCAACCAAGAGCGGATTAAAGCTGTGGATTTGGATTTGCAGATTTGTTTTGGGCAGGTTGATGCCGGTATGGCAACAGCCGAGAAAAGGGATTTGGCAGACAGGTTGGTTGACTGGGCACAGGGCAGCAGAGCAAGGGCGGTTCTTGTAAATCCGTTGACTATTGGAGCATCTGCCAGTGCAATTGCAGTTGGTGCCAAAGCACCTTTTAGATCTATACCTGTGATAGGTGGTATAGCGGGAGGAGCTTTTGCGGCTGCGAGGCGCTGGTCCAAGGAAAATAAGGATAGGGATTTAAGAATAAGGGAAGAGGAAATTGGTTACGATGTTCCGGGACCCGCTCGACACACCGGTGTCGAGAGAGTTCTTTCGGGTTTGGTAGGTCAAACAGATTTTAGGGAAACTTCTTATCAGCCAAGAGCTGCACTAGAAGTGACTGAGCAGCTTGAGCAACTGGCTGGTGCTGATGCAGCCGAGAAACAGACCCAGGCATGGCGAGATAATGCCATAAATCTACTTGCCGATACTAGAGTGAGGTTAGCAGCATCAGAAGAACTTGGTGTTGGTTTAATTCGATATGGCCGAATACGTGGTGAAGACGGCCAGGTAGAAGTGACCGGTATTTCGACAATCAACCAAGATAGGCTAGCTTTGATTTTGGCAGCGCGTGAGACACAAAGGCAGTTAGTTTCTGAGATTGGGCAAGCCGATTTTGACCAAAGATATGAAGCAACCGAAGACTGGGTTATGGACCAAGTTGCCGACCAGTACGAGGAAGCAGATTCCAGGTTTTTTAGAAGCAAGCTTTTGATGAGCGCCCGTTCCGGTGCTTTTGGATTCGGAGTTGGGGTGCTGGGCGGTTTGGGGATTCATGAGATTGGTGAAGGAATAGAGCATGTTTCCAGAAAAGTTGCAGACGTATTTCACCAGGCGCACGAACAAAGAATGGTGCCGGACCAAAAGGACGTTTCTCTGGGCCATGGCAACGTAATAAATGCTGATGGTACTAATGTTGGCCACCAGGGTTTACAAGTTGATGTAGCTTCCGGGGTGAATGCCCATTTAGATGCGGCAAAACACACACTTTCCGTGGATGTGCCGGCAAACGGGGCGGATGCGGCTAAACATTTTGAGATTGCATACCAGCCCGGAATGACGCAAGACCAAATTCATGCGGCACTTGTTAAAGCAGGGTTAGAGGGCAAGGTTGATATTCTGCATTCAGGTATTAATGTGCCAAGCCATTTGAGTACAGATGATATCCTAAAGCAGGACTATTTGGCACAGCATCATCTAGTAGATGTTACAAACCAACCACACGGTATTGATTTCGGTCATGCCCAGTTTTTGGGTGACAGGCATGAATACAACGAGCTGACACTTTATCAGCATGATGCGACTCACTGGTCAATGGGACCGCACGGCCTGGACGGATCGGCTCTTAAACCTTTTGTATATAAGAATGAGCCGGCATGGGCGGACCCGTCAATTGTTTCTAATGCGCCGGTTAATCCGGATTCACTGGTTGCGTTTTACCAAATTACCGATGCCCACGGCCAGCTGCACACCGTTTTGGCGCCGCAGACTGGTGGCCATTTCACCTTGCCTCAAGAGTTTGTGGATCCGGCAACAGGAAAAGTTGATGGGGTTTCTATTATCGGCTACGGCATGGTTAAGGATGCCCATGGAAAGTTAATAGACGGGAACCAGGTTCTTACCCATCCGGAACTTATGAATGGAGCAACATTACACTCAATGGCTTCGGTAGCTGTGGAGCAAAAAGGCCATATGATTGCCGGAACTCATGTCGACATGTCAACTGTTAAAATTTCGGATTTGACAGCCCATGTGCCCGGATCTCATCCCGAAAGCTTTGATGTTCCGAATAAGTTTGTTTTTGACATTCCGCCTATTGCAACTCCATTTGCGCCAAGGTTGTTTCCTAAGATAGCAGAGGCTCCAGGGGTAACGTATGGAGAATATCCTGAATATCTCTATGGAGAGATACAGGAGCCTGATTACGGTGAACAACTTACCGAAGAAGAGATAGCAAGGCGACAGGAGGATCAGGCCAGGGAATTATTGGGAAGAAGGTTAAGCGCCCAAGAATCTTACCTTACTACAATTAGAGATAAATATTCTTTGGATAATCAATCCAATCGATCGCAGATAATGCTGCAACGCCTAAATGGTCGGTCCAAGGGTTATCTGGATGAACTCGAGGAGGTTAACCGAAGCTTACCTCCTATGTCTGAAAAAGCTAGGATGACTGTAGTAATTCCCGCGTTCAATGAAGAAGCAAAGATAGAAAAAACGCTAAGGAGCTGGATTAATCAGCAAGGATTCAGGGGGGACGATTTTGATCCTGAACAAATCGAAGTAATAGTTCTTGTGAATAGGCCAAATTCCAATACCTCTTTTGACCGAACCAGGCAAGTTATTGAAGGCCTTAAAAGGGAGCCGTCTTTTGCAGGTTTTGCGATTCATGTTGTTGAGAAAACCTTCAATTTCCAGTCAAATTTAGAAACAGTGGCGTCTAGAGATGGCAGAGCAATTAAGGTTTTGCCTGGTGTGAGAATGGGTATGGTTTATAAGTATGCTGCCGACCTTGCCCTTCTTAGAAATGCTTCCCGAAAAGATCAGGAAAGGAAAGCGAGTCATCTTATAAGAACCGGGGGCGCTGATGTTTTTGGAAGGAACCCTTATTTTGCTTCGCGCGTCTTTTCGGTTTTTGAGGATAATCCTGCGCTTGAGCAGTATGTTTCAAGGTCAGATTACCATCCTTCCATATATCGCAAACTGCCACTTTTACACTTTGCCCAGAGGTTAAATGAGATGATGAATCTGCAATACACGCGTAGGAAAAGCAATATAGGCCTTGGAACTTACAGGATGGCAATTTACGCCGAAGCCGGAGGGTTTGATCCAGGGAAAGATATAAGAGAAGAGATTGATTTAAGCTACCGGATCAGAAAGATAATCGAAAGAGAAGAAAAACAAGGAATAAAGGCAAGGGAAAGGCAGCTTGTTGTAAATGCCCTTGACGATCCAAGGCGAGCTATAGCAACCATTTGGGCTGGCAAGCCAATAACACAGTTATACGACAGTTGGGCAGACCAAGAAGTTAGGAGAATCGACGTTGCTGATGTCTTAAAGAAACGTGTTCCAAAGCAGGCAAGATTAACAAAGGAAAATGTTGAGAAACAAGTAGAGGCTGTTTTCAGATTTTATTTCCGATACCTCTTGGATTCACCTTCTATGGCAAGAATTCCAAGAAAGCAAAAGGTTCTTAGGGCATATAATTTGGCGACAAGATACCTAAATCGTTCACTAAAAGTTTTGGGGGTCGATAATTACGAAATATCACACAAAAAGGACTTAGCAATTGAATATGGCAAGAGTGACAGGCAACTGGCCGAAAATATTTCAGTTAGTGTCAAAGATATTAGTGAATTGAAGAGATTAGTAAAAAGATATCCAAAGAGAAAAAGACCAGAATGGATAGAACGAGTTGGTTTAAAGAGAGGTCATGGTTTTGTGGAAGCTGAAAGAGGAAAGATGAAGTTTCTTCGTGCAGAAAGAATTGTACGTAGGTCTTTAGGACTGTCCGATCAGGAATTTGAGGAAGCTGCGAAAATTGCCTCAAAAAGAAGCTCTGCAGAACAAGAGAGAAGGCCGCTTTATGAGTGGGTAGTACTTTTACACAAGGCAAAGGAGCTTGGTGAAAAATCTGAAGATTTAGATGAATTGAGCGATTTACCAGAGCTTTTAAAAGCCAGGAGGACAAGTGCCGAAATGCACCAAAAATTGACAAAACATGCGGCAGTTGCAGCAATAGCTCGAATGAGCCGCGAGCCGGTTAAAGTTGGCCGAGTTGCAAGTTTAAGGACAAAAGTTGTACAATCCGTGCCTGTTGTAAGAAAGGTGGCTCCCAGAACAAGCTAACGCTTGACAGAAGGTATTAATATGGATGTTATGAAAAATTCAAAACGAGAAACAGATATGCTCAATTTAATTAAACTCGGCTGGAAGACCGGGGCAACATTTCTTGTTGCTCTTTCGGTTTTTGGATTAGTTGTATTTTTGCTTTCGAAAAATGTTTCCGCCTGGGAGAACCAAAAGCAAACCGACACGACCCATGAATCTTGTGATAGCGACAACGACAACGGGACTGACGAAAGCGACGATGTTTGTCCGACACCGACACCGACACCAACACCACAGCCGCAGAACCCGCCATCTTTTCCGCGATGCGGGGACCAAACCGGATTTGGTGACAAGGCACATTACAGCACCGGCTTACACCAAATCGTCGGTAACGGACTTTTAGAAGGCCAGGATGACGTTTACACACTTTCCAACGGCAACTTTTTGCAGTGTTACGTTCCACCCGCAAAAGACGTTTGTATTCAAACTAATTGGTGGAGAACAGACCAGGTATTGGTAGGATGGTATTCGGTGAATGGTTCGCAGTGGAATTTAGGAAACTTCCATTATCTTGCCAAGAATCTTAATTACGATTGCCAACCGCAGCCAACGCCAACGCCGACACCTACGCCAGCAACCGGTGGGACAACTAACACGAACAATAACTCTAGCGAGCAGCATCAGGAACAGACACAAAACAACAATCAAACCGTTAATGTTACGGTAAACCAGACCGTTACAAACGGACAGGTGGCAGGAACCCGCTCGGCAATTACAAAGTCTCCGGAAACCGGGTTATCTGTTCTTGCGATGACTACAATGTTTGGTATTTTGCCTTTCGGTCTGTTTTTAGCAAGATATGGAATAGGTAAGAAAAGAATTGTGCCTGAAAAAATTAGCCTTTCAGAACTGGGAAGTAGATTAGTCGGAAAAAGATTAAAGAGAGCATAAAGATTGCCTTCCCCCGATTAATCGCGGGGTGAGGAGGCGCAAGTGGGCCGTATGTAGGGCAGGCATACGGCCCCTTAAAAGGGACACATTTTACGATGGGCCCTTTTTAAGGTTTTCAGTTGACAAAAGGTTATTTAGGGGATAGAATTTCCTTGGCTCCTAATGTAAGTTCCCAAAACGAGTGAGGGAAAGTTTTTCTGAAAATTAATACACATGCCGACTAAGGTTTCTGTGAAAGTTAAAAGTAAGGACGAAGCGCCGGTTGGTGGCGAGGTTTCCGGTGTGGAGGAGACGATGACAAGATCGGTTATCGATTTAAGGTCCAAACAGTATTCGCATAATGACGGGGCCCAGGATGATCCCAGACGCGGCAGGTCTTACCAAAATTATGACGACAGGGACGAAGAATACCAGGGCGGGAGAGATGTACCAAGTATGGAAGTTAAGGGAATCCTGGATATTATGGGTGACGGACACGGCTTTTTGAGACCAAAGTTCAGGCCTTCGGACGAGGACGTTTATATTTCCGCTTCCCAGATAAGAAAGTTCATGTTAAGGCCCGGTGACGATGTTATTGGTCTCGGCAGGCCGCCAAAAGAAAGCGAAAGATATTACGGACTTTTGAAAGTTGTAAATGTTAACGGGGTAGATGCCGAAAAACAGGAAAAAAGACCAAAGTTTGAACAGCTGACACCAATTTATCCAAACGAAAAATTGAAGCTGGAAACCGGCAAGGCGCCGCTTTCGACCAGAATGATCGATATTATTGCGCCAATCGGCAAGGGCCAAAGGGGAATGGTGGTTTCGCCGCCGAAAGCCGGTAAAACAACGGTGCTAAAGGATATTGCGCGGGGGATTTCGGAAAACTTTCCAAAGGTTCACTTGATGGCAGCTTTAATCGGTGAGAGACCGGAGGAGGTAACCGATATTTCCAGATCAGTAAAGGGTGAGGTTATTGCTTCCAACTTTGACGAGCCGGCGGAATATCAAACAAGGGTTGCCGAAATTGCCCTAGAAAGAGCTAAAAGGTTAGTCGAGAGGGGTCAGGATGTTGTGATCCTTTTGGATTCAATCACCAGGCTTGCCAGGGCTTACAACCTTTCGGTTCCACCTTCGGGAAGAACGTTAACCGGAGGTTTTGATCCGGCGGCACTTTATCCTCCAAAGCGCTTTTTCGGTGCTGCCAGGAACTGTGAAGAAGGCGGATCACTAACTATTATCGGAACGGCACTTATCGACACCGGTTCGAGGATGGACGATTTAATTTACGAAGAATTTAAGGGTACCGGTAACATGGAATTGCACTTGGACCGTAAGCTGGCCGAGCGCAGGATTTACCCTTCGATTGATGTAGAAAGGTCTTCCACCAGGCAAGAGCAGTTGCTGTTTTCGGAGACGGATTACAAAAAGATTGTGACAATGCGCAGGATGATTTCGGTTCTTAATCCGGACGAGAGAACAGAGATTTTAATCGACAGGCTTTCCAAAACCGCTTCGAATGCCGAGTTTTTAGAAGGACTGGCAAAAGATATTAAGTAGTAAACTCCAAATTCCAAATTTCAAACTCCAAAGTTAAAGGGCAAAACTTATCTTAGCTTAAGGTCAGGCCTTTTGCTTGGAATTGGCCGACGCTAAGGCCTGACCTTCGTAAAACTGTCTGCCCTTTTTTGCGGGCCGCGGCTTTGAAATTGGCCATTTTTTCTGGTAGTATGTGATGTTGGAGCAGGCAGCAATGGACCAACGACCCCTTTTTTTGGAGTTTTTTTCTTTTATCCGCGACCTTTTTTTCTATATTACCCACAGATTACATAAGACGGGTCTGAACTTTGAAAAAGTTAAGAATTTAGTGGTCGACATTCTTATGGTAAGGCGGGGTGCAAATACCTCTCTCTTTGTGCACCTTTCAATTTTAGGTTTGGCGGCGGTTGTTCTTATTGGCGGGGGAGTAATATCGCCGACGTCGGTGGTTTCGGGTTCATATCCGGGCGTGCCGGTTAATCCACTTATTGCTTCGTTCGGTGAGGAGGCAACAGCGCAGGGAGTAATTACTTCAACAATTACACCGGTTACTATTATTTCCGACAAACCCAGAGACAAAAGTGTCGATTATGAAGTTAAAAGCGGAGATACAATAGCTTCTATTGCCAGGGACTGGGGTGTTTCTCAGGAAACAATTATGTGGGCTAACGACCTTTCTGCTTCCAGCCGTTTGACTATTGGCCAGAAGGTTAAGGTTTTGCCGGTTTCGGGTGTATCGCATAAAGTTGTTTCCGGGGATACGATTTATACTATCGCCAAAAAGTATCAGGCAAACCCTCAGGCAATAATTGATTTTCCGTTTAACGATATTGGTGACGATTTTCAGCTGCATGCGGGCGATGTTTTGGTGGTTCCGGACGGTGCGCCTCCCGCTGTTGCTAAGCCGGCGCCAACCCAATATTTGGCTTCGAGCCAGTTGAACCTTTCGGTTGAGGACCTGGGCAGCGCTCAGTTTGTCTGGCCGGCTGCCGGCGGTATCACGCAGTACTTTTCCTGGTACCATCCCGGTGATGACATCGCTAATCTGGCGGGAGGACCGATCCACGCGTCCGATTCTGGGACAATTGTGAGTGCCGGTTGGGACTCTTCCGGATATGGAAACATGATTCTTATAAACCATGGGAACGGTTTCGAAACAAGGTACGGCCATCTTTCGGTGATTAATGTTTCTGTTGGCCAACGCGTTGGCAAGGGAGAGGTAATTGGCATGATGGGTTCTACAGGAAGATCCACCGGAACACATCTTCACTTCGAGATTTATAAAGACGGAGCAAGGCTGAATCCACTATCGCTTTTGGGAAAGTAAAGTAAAGGTAGTCGATCAAGATAACATACCCGTTTCCCAAGGTCAGGCCTTCTGCTTGGAATGGCGGATGCTAAGGCCTGACCTTTGTTAAGTCTCCAGTTTTACTTTCAAAGGCCTGGCCTTTTTCCTATTAGATCTACTATACTTTTTGGTAATGAAGAAATACCTACCGGTTATTTTGGGCGTTTTTTCATTTTTACTGCCGCTTGGACTTTACCTTAAAACTTTATCGCCAACATATATTCCTGTTGACAGTGCCGAATTTACGCTCTGCATTAAATTTTGGGGACTTTGCCATCCGCCGGGCTTTCCGTTTTACATTTTTCTGGGGCATATTTTAACTTCTATTTTTGCATTTGGAAGTCTGATTTTTAGAGCCAATTTTCTTTCGGCTTTATATGCAGCCCTGACAGTTTTGGTTGTGTATTTGACTCTTCTTCGTGTTGGTGTAAAAAGCTCCCTGGCATTTTTGGTTTCAATGATCCTTGCGGTTTCTGCTGCTTTTTGGGAGTATTCGATTTCTGCCGATGTTTTTACTTTCGCAACATTTTTGGTTGCACTTTCTTTCCTTTTTGCTTTCTGGAATAAACCGTGGCCGGCATTTTTGGCATTAGGGTTTTCGGCTTCGCATTTTTACATCACCGTGATGCTTGCGCCAATTTTTGTATGGTATTTTTGGGGATTTAAGCCAAAAATACGCGATTTTGTCTTGGCAGTCTGCGTTTTTGCCTTGGGCTTTGTCGGCCAGGCAATGATGCTATTGCGGATGCAGCAGGATCCGGTTATCAACTGGGGACACGCCAAAGGGATTTCCGGTTATTTGTATTATCTAAGGCGCAAAGAGTTTGGTTCCATTTTCCTTATCAAAAACCCGGTCCTGACGTTTTCCTTGATTAAATACGCAAAACACATTTATGTTTACATTTTGGATATTATTGTCGGGTTTGGGGTAGTTTTGCCCGTACTTGTGCCTTTGGGTTTGGTAAAGGAAGGTTTATGGAAGGAAAAGAAAGTTATTTTTCTTGTTTTCAGCTGGCTGACTGTAGTTTTGGTGCAGCTTTTTTTGCTTTCGACAATAGACCCGTTGGGGGCTGATAACCCCTTCCAAATTACAAAGTTTTACCTGGTTTCTTATATACCAATTCTTGTGCTGGTGGGGATGTCAACGCAAAAATTTGTTGACTGGTTTTTTGACGGCGACGGAACTTATGTCAATTTGCTTTTGGGGGCAGTTGTGGTTGTTTATCTAATGTCCAGTTTTAAATCGCATAACTTGAGCCAAAATTACTTCTCGGAGAAGATGGTAGAGGATGCCATGGACCAGCTGCCGCCGGGAAGCGTTGCTATAACCGTTTCCCATGTATTTTATTTCGGCGGTCTTTATGAGCAGAAGATTGACGGGAAGTACGGGGGGATTACTCTTTTGTATTTCCCAAACGAATATAACCGGGACAACGAAAGTTACCATCCGGAACTTTTTTCCGGGAAGGTTGACGAGGGATTTGTTTCTAAGGTTAGTGATCAGAAGGAGCTAGGAAACGCAGAGAAGTATATCCTTTCCGTTTTAGCCAGAAACCCCGACCGTGATTTTTATATCTTACAGGGAACGTTTGAAGAAGGGTTTTTTAAGTATCTGGATCCATATAAAGTGCCTTACGGTTTGTGGTGGAAAGTTACGAGAAGCCGAAATGAAAAGCCGGATTTGGGCAAGCTTGCCGGGCTCTTGGAAGGGTTGCGAAATAAAGATGTCAAATTCAACGATTTTGCTTTTAAACAACAGCAAATGGACACGATGCTTTATGCGGTTTCTTATAATTCGAGCGGTATTATCCTGGCTAGAAACGGTGATTATGACAAAGCTTTGGAGTTATTCAATAAAAGTTACGCGATTAAGCCGGATAATACTAATGTCAAAAGCGAGATAGATTTGGTTGGGAAGATTAAAGATTTGGCAGGTCGCCAGACGGATTTGGTTGGCAAGAAAGATGCGGATACTTTGAATGAGCTTGGAAATAGTTTATTTACGCTCGGAAATTACAATGAGTGCGGTAGAGTTTATGCTGAAGCCTTGAAGATAGACCAGCGGGCTGTTTTCTACAATAATTTGGCTTCCTGCCAAGCTGCTGCCGGTAATTTGGGCGAGGCGCGCACTAATTACCAAAAGGCTCTTAGCATTGACCCGAACCTTAACTTGGCAAAGCAAGGACTTGAGAATTTAGATTCTAGATGATAGACTCTAGACTTTAGACTTTAGATTATTGATGGCGAATAATTTTGAAGATTTAATAGTTGGCGAAAATCTCACGAGTTAGTTCTTAGTATTTACAAAGCTACAAAAGACTTTCCGTCTCACGAGAAATACAGGTTAACGGATCAAGTTTGCAGATCAGCATCCTCTGTTGCCGCAAACATTGTTGAGGGTAACAGCAGGAAGCATTCAAAGGAGTATTTACAATTTATAAACACGGCTTATGCGTCTTTGGAAGAAACGAAATATCATTTACTTTTGGCGCGGGATTTAGGTTATCTTAAATCTAAAGATTATGAAGAGCTTATTGGTAAAGCAACAGAAATAAACAAGATGTTAAACTCTCTTAGAAAGTATTTAACCAGATAGTTTTTTCAAATCCATTATCTATAGTCTATAATCTATAATCTAACATATGATTGATTTTGCGAAAATTATCGTCCGAGCGGGTGATGGGGGAAGCGGGTCGGGCTCTTTTGAGCACATTAAAGGGAAGAGGAGAGGAAAGGCGAACGGTGGAGACGGCGGGCGTGGCGGGAATGTTTACCTTGAGGCTACGAACGACTTAAGCACGCTGGAGCCGTTCAGATTTGTAAAGGAATACAGGGCAGAAAACGGGGGTAGCGGCCTTTCCAAGAAGCGTAAAGGGGCCGAAGGGGCAGATTATACAGTGCGTGTGCCTGTGGGCACGCAAGCCAAGATCTTAGATGACAGATCTAACATTATAAATGGCAATAAAACATTTACGATCCAGAATCTAGAACCTAAAGATTATGATCTTGCGGAGCATGGCCACAAAGTTTTGGTTGCGCGAGGCGCAGAAGGTGGCAGGGGGAATTGTCATTTGCGTGATGAATATGGACGCCGGCCGTTTAAAGGGGAAGCTGGGGGTCAGGGAGAAGTTTGCGATCTGGTTCTTGAGCTTAAACTGATTGCCCAAGTGGGTCTTATCGGGTTACCAAACGCCGGCAAATCTACACTACTTTCCAAGTTAACTTCGGCAAAACCCAAGATTGCCGATTATCCTTTCACAACTCTCGAGCCGAATATAGGGGTAATGGATAGAAAGCAGAGACCAGAAGCCAGAGACCAGAGGGTAATTATCGCGGATATTCCGGGTTTGATAGAAGGGGCAAGTGAGGGTAAGGGGCTAGGGGATTTGTTTTTGAGGCATATTGAAAGGACCAGGGTTTTGGTGCATTTGGTTGATGCCACGGGTAGTGATGCGTTTGGAAATTACCAGACAATCCGGCAAGAACTAAAGGCATACTCCAAGGAACTTGCCAAAAAGCGGGAAATTGTCGCAGTTAACAAAATTGATCTTGCTGAATCTCAGGTTATTGGCCGGATAAAAGGGGAATTTAGCGGCAAGAGGAAAAAGGTTTATTTGATATCGGCGGAGACAGGTGAAGGTGTTGACGAGTTGGTACGAGGGATCCTGAAGAGTTTAGGTTAAGGCCAGAAAGCTTGGGTCAAGGCCAGGCCTTTGCGCTGGCATTTTGCTTTGGGAGAA
Organism: bacterium; assembly: GCA_021813125.1. GTDB lineage: Bacteria > Patescibacteriota > Microgenomatia > Curtissbacterales > GWA2-41-24 > JAKAJD01. The sequence goes on from JAKALT010000010.1 coordinate 22,955, forward strand.
GTCAACCTACCTCGTACTCAAGGTCAGGTCTTTTTCCATGAATAGGCTTGGTCAAGGCCTGACCTTTGTTAAGATTCGTTGATAAATTTTTAGAAGCTTGGTCTTTGGGTTGGAGAAGCGCTTGGTGATGGGGAAGCTGATGGGCTCGGTGAAGGTGAAGGTGAGGGAGAAGCTTGCGTTTGTTGGCCCTGTTGCTTGGCTGCCTGTTCCTGAAGATCCCTCAGCTGTTTGTTGTAGTCTTCCAGTTTTTTGTTGATGTCGGAGATGGCCGGGTCGTCTTGCGGCAGGAATTGTTTGGCAAGAGAAAGTTCGTTAACAATTGTTGGGACGCTGCCTTTTTTGTCTATCAAAAGGTTGGCCAGGTTGTAGTGTGCCGGGCCGTAGTCGCCCTTGGTGATGACGGCATCTTCAAACTTTCTTTGGGCAAGATCTGCGTTTCCAAGCCTTTGGTAAAGAACTCCAAGCCTGTTGTGCAGGATAGGGTTTTGAGGATCTAAGGAGACTGCCTGGGCTAAAGTGTTTGTGGCATGCACATCCGCGCCCTGGACTGCGCCGATTAGTGCTTGGTAGACTGCACCCAAAGTTTCCCAGTTGGCAACGTTGGCTGCCGAAATGCCCGGAAGTTTAAGAGGCAGAATCTGATAGCCCGAGGCGGCTTTGCCCTGGTCAATTGAAACTTGCGCCAGCTGGCCCAGAAGCTGTTTCTGGTTGTCATTTAAGTCCTTTTGCTGACTTAGGTTGATTGCCGCGTTTAGGGTTGTCTGGGAAAGGGCGCGGTGATATGTGTCAATTGCCGGATTTGCCTGAATTGCTGCCTGCAGGAATTGGACGGTTTTATTGCCGTTGTTGGACTGGGCGGCCAAAAGTGATTGGCGGTAGTAGTATTCAGCTCTGTAGGCATTTACCTGATAGGCAAGTGCCAGGAAGGAAAGGACAACAACAATGATTCCAAAGACTGCCGGCAGTATCTGCGATTTGGCTCCTTTTGCACCGGCTTCTGTTTTGAGAAGGGCTTCACCTTCACCTGGAGCTGCGATTGGAAACCAGGAGAAGCGGTTTTTTAAAGCAGCCAGTTCCAATGTTACTTCAAAGACATAATCTTCGCTGGTAGTTTTGGCAAGTACAGCCAACATGGCCAGAACCAGGAAGAATGAGGCAAAAGTCGCGAAAGAAGAAACTGTGAAGAAGCTGGCGATGACATATCCGAGAATGGCTGCTGCGACCGGCAGGTAAACCAAAGTGTGCTGGCTTTTGAAAATCAGGGACCATACGAAACGCAGGATTACAACTATTAAAAGGAGGTATGCCAGCACCCCAAAGACTCCGGTTGTGGCGATTACATCGGTGAAGTCGGACGAGGATTTGTCGAAACGGACTGCCCAGTTTTGGGTCCCGTTAATTGCCCGGGGCTTAAGCTGGGTGTAGACAAATTGATAGGTGCCGGGGCCTGTCCCGAAGAGAGGTTTTTTGCCGATTGCCTGGGCTGCAATGTCCCAAGCGGCGCCGGCGGGTACAAGCTGTTCTTTGGGTGTGTCGACTTGCTGCTGTTCGGTTAAGCCCTGATCTTTGCTGATAATCCACTGGTAAAGTGTGCCTTGAGCGACTTGAGGGACAAAGCGTATTACCAAAAAGAGAATTATAAAGACCGCCAGAACTGCCGCGTGGCCTTGTTGGGTTTTGGTTAGTTTTACCCTAAGGGTGCCGACTGTCAAAAATACAAGGGCGATAGCGAGGCCAATATAAGCGGGCAAATCATTTATCAAGATGAAAGAGAAGGCAAGAATCAGAGTGCAACCTGTGGCGATTATTCTTATCAGTTTGTCCTTTTCGTAAATTGCCCAGGATGCGGCGATTGGAATAACAAGCGCTTCCAAAAGGGCAAGGCGGTTTATGATTCCGAGCGGGTTGAAAGAGCGGATGTGGGCAAAGTCAAATGGCAGGAAAGCGCCAAAGTAGGATGTTATGGCAACAAGAGCCCCAATCGTGGTTGCGCCGACCAAGGTCCAAAGAACCGTGTTTACCTGGCGTTTGGTTTTAAGGGTTGCAACGGAGACGAAGTAAAATGCGGCGATTATAAATAGAGGAATGAAGCTTGGCCAAATTCTGCCCTGAGCGCCAAAGAAAGAAATGAACTGGTCTATTGATGAATAGGCAGCAATAAAGTAAACGGCCAAAAGTGCGAGGATTGGGATGTCTAAGGGGGTTCTGGTAAAGACAACCCTTTTTTCAAAAACCATTTTAACTGCCCATACAATAAAGGAGGCTATAGTGAGTATTAATAAGGCAGTTAATTTGTTGAATTCGAAAAATTCGGAGGTTGTCGGCAGAAAAAAGAGGGGAGTTAAAAAGGCCGCGGCGACTACCAGCGAAAAGATTATGGATTGCGAAAGCTTTAAGAAATTTTCTTTCATTTTCAAGCTATATACCCATATAAGATTACTCGACTTTTTTTGTCAAGCACCAAATTGTAACTGGCCATTTTTAGCTTTTAAGGCCTGGCCTTGAAACGTTATTTGGAGAAGATTATAGGGTTTGTGAGATTATTTTATTTTGCTGGAGAAAGTTTGTTAGGATTCGTGGGGAAATATTAAGTGGCTGATATTATCGAAGTATTCCTCTTGGGATTTCACGAACTCTTTATAGGAATTTCGTGCCTCATCGAAAGTCCCGTTTTTGGTTTTGAACATAGAAATTACAAATTTGCTTTCTGTGAGATCATCTTCGATTTCTTCAAGATAAGTAGGGTAACTGCTCCACTTATATGATGGTAGTTTAGTGACAATTTTTGCCGGATTTAGGTGGATGTATCTGGAAAGGTGCATTAAGTACTCGTCGCGGTCTATGATTTTGGCTTTAAAACGGTCTTGGAAAATATGCCCTACCTGGCTATATTTTTTATTGAAATACATAGAGTAGGCGGTATGAAGCCTTTGGATGAAGGTACTGACCGGCTCCGGACCGTTTTGCCTAACGAGCAGGTGTATATGGTTTGGCATTAGGCAATAGGCGAGTATAGAAATATTATGCTTTTTTCTGTACTCCTTCATCTTTTCCAGGTATCGTTTGTAATCTTTATCGGAAAGAAAAATGTTTTGCTTGCGGTTGCCGCGGTTAAAAACATGGTAGAAGCCGCCCTGAATGAAGTTTGATTGCTGGTTTCTGGTTGCCATAGAGCTATTATAGCACTTTTAGCTTCCAAGGCCTGGCCTTGGGCTTAGAAGCTTTCAATGGTGACTTTGGTCATGACGTCACCGGGCTGGATTTGGTCGACAATGTCCATACCTTGGGTAACATAGCCGAAGATGTCGTAATTTCGTGCGTGGTTTGGGTCGTCTGAGAGCATAATAAAAAACTGGCTACCATTAGTATTTGGGCCGGCGTTAGACATGGCAACTGCGCCCCGTTCATAGTTGGCAATGAGAGGCTCATCCGGATAGGTATACCCAGGTCCGCCAGTGCCGTTGCCGTTAGGGTCTCCGCCTTCGATGGTAGTTGCCGTCCTTTTGTGGAATTTTAAGCCGTTGTAGAAGCCTTTTCCGGCAAGGTAAATAAAGTTAGAGCCGGAGAAGGGAGCTTCTTCTAATAACGTGAACACGATATCGCCTTTTGCTGTCGAAATCCTTATCTGTTTGCCTTTGATCTTACTTTTTTCCAAGACAGGGAAAGGAAATTGCGAAGCTTGAACCTGGCTGTTTCCGTTTGGCTGTTTTTGGCCGGGCGCAGTTCCGGAAAGATTTTTGGGAGCGGGTGACGGCTTAGCGATATTTTGTCCGGGCTTGCCTTTAATAGAGAAGAAAAGTATCAGCCCGATTATGGAGATTAGGCCGACTGCAAGGATTAAAGCGTTTCGCATGTAGGGCCTTAGTTTAAGAAAATGCCTGGCGGCTGTCAAATCAATGTTAAGGTCAGGCTTTTCAGCACGGGATTAGCCTTGGTTAAGGTCGGACCTTTTGCTAACTTGCCCCTTTTAGCTTCCAAGGCCTGGCCTTGGAACGTGTTATTGGAACGTGTTTTGGGATGTAGAAGTGGAGGGATTTGATATAGTTAGCGCAACGCTTCTTGGGATTATTTGATGTTGATTTTGCCTTTTAGGTTGATTTTTCCCTTGAAGTTAGTAACGTCGTTAGCTGTTGTAAGTTTGGGGACGTATGTAGCACTTCCAGTATATGGCGAAACGTTATTTACCCCGGTTGCTGCGACCATTTGAAAGCAGTAATTGGTGTATATGTCGGCAAGGTAATTTTGGACCACCCAATCCCATTCTCCTTTTTGGGTGTAATTAATTGCCGCTGGATTACTAGCTGAGGGGTTACTATCCTCGTATGTTTCACGGCTATTGCCTGTGGGTAGAAGAATACTTGGTATTTGAGTACCGTCGGTGGCTCCGGCGTTAATATAGCCTCGCCATGGGAAAGTGAGGTCCGTAGGTGCTCCAACATCGATCCAGACTTCATCTCCGCCGACGCAGTCGGCGCCGACCATTGCAGCGTATTGGAGTTTGAAAGATTCATCTGTAATGGTTAGATCGCCGGCTGTATTTGAAGCCAGGTGCATTCTTAGTCTAATAATATCGTTTCTATGGATATTTGTGGCTGCCACGTTTGTATTTGCCAGTGATGTAGTAGGGGTAATGCCATTTATATTTTGATACCATTGCCAATTTGTACCCGACATCGTTGTGCGGTAGTCGACGATAAGTTTGACAACCGTAAAAGAAACTGAGTCGAAGGTAGGGGTAGCAGCGCCATCAGAATTGGTAAGGACATGAACCCGGACATAATTGGTAGCCCCTGTGCCCATTTGGGAAACAAGGGTATTCCAATCGGAGCTGGTGAGTGCAGAGCCAAGACCATCAGTAGAATTGCCATTTGTTCCCGCTACATAGTTTCTGATTGCCGAGGAACTAATGGTGAAGTTATAGGTTGTGGTGCCAGCGACGTTAGTAGTCCAATTGCTGCAGTACCAGTTAGTTCCGCTGTTTGGGGAATAGCAGCCTTGCATTTCGGGAGGGTTGCCACTATCGGCATTTGTGACAGAGCCTGTAGTGACTTGGATTACAACGTCTGAGATAGTTTCGTTTGCCGGCGTGAAATCAAATGTTACCCCGCCTGTATACGAGGTTGTAAACCATTGATATGCAACTGTGCCCGTGTCGGTTATCGTACCAGATTCCAAGTCGGAGCTGGTAAATGTATACGAATGGGTAAAGCGGGACTGGCCGGTGCTGGTATTCGTGTTTACTATTTCTGGCGTGTTTGGAGAGGTTATTGCTGGAAAAGGCTCAATTAATACTATTGAGGTTGAGATTGTAAAAAGCAGAATACAAATGAGGGTTGTTTGGCCGATTGATAAAAGCTTATTGTACTTGCCTTTTTGGACAAGCCATAGGGAAAAAACAAGGCCGCTGACAGCGGGACCAAGAAGCGCAAGAAAATCACTTCCGTCTAATTAGGAGTAGTGCTTAAAAGCCACTGGTGAGCAAAATAGGGTATCTTATCCAGAATAAAACGGTTGATAAAAGGTGCCGATAGGGCAATAAAAGGAGCAACGGCAGCCTCTTTGCCTGTAAGTTTTAGAAGGTTTTTCAGGAGAAAAAATACCTCAATTACCAGAACGGGAAAGGCAAAAAATGTGGCAAAATGGATTGCGACTCCGGAGACAACTTTCATCTGGAAAGGGATACCGAGGAGCGGGTGCAGAAGATCTACAACAGGCATCAAAAGCCAGACAAACCAGAGGTAGAACACGGCAACTTCTACACGTTTTAAGGAAATCTGCTTTTTGAAAAATTTGCCTAAATAGAAAAAGCAAAGTGATCCCAGGATCCAGGTACCTGCAGAGAAAAACGGGACTGCCACAACAACCCCGGTGTCTTCCTTGCGCGGAATAATAGAAAGTGTGTGGTGAACCACGGGCAAATGGAGCGCCAAAAAGGCAAAGCCGGAAAGGAACATAAAGGGAATTAGCAGGCGGTAGTTTAATTTAGGGTTTTTGGGGATACGGCTAAATGTTTTATGGGGGATAATAATGGTTAAAAAAGCTTCTTTGAGAAGGGATTTGAGGGAAAGCGTCTTATTAGACTTATGGGTCGTATTGGACATGTTAACCTTTCTTATTTTATACAATTTAGATTTTAAAACAAGGCTTATTCTTTCTTAAGGTCAGGCCTTTAAGTTTTCCAAGGCCTGACCTTGGTTTAGCCTGACCTTAGGATAAGCGCAAACAATGCATAGAGTGCAAATTCGTAGAGTGAAAGCCTTGGCGAGAGCAAATCCCGCCTTGTTTTCTGGATTTGTTCCTGTTTGAAGCCTTTTAAGGAGAGGATTCTCACTGCCGAAAAGAATGCTGTTATCAGGAAGATTGGGTAGAAGAGAGCAAAAACTAAAGAGACGGTGAGTGTGGCAAGAGGGGTAATTTTTAGGATTTTTACGGCAGATGCCTGGCTTTTAATTTTGCCTACCTCTTCCCCCGCCTGGAAGTCTTCAATTATGTGGAGAAGTTCCATATATAAATGAAAGAGGGCAACTATAATGGCCATAAAAAACATTTGCAAAGTGAACTTTCCGAGAACGGTTTCGGCCTCTAAAAACAGAAGGGGAGCTGCTATAATTGCCGCAACAATGCCAAAATACCTAAGGTTTTTTAAAGCGGTGGGACCTGTTGAATAAAGGAGATTAAACACCAGGCTAAAGAAAAAGATAAAAATAGCCGTTCTTGAGCCTGTAAAAATAACATATGAACAGAAAATCAGAGGTAGCAGGCAAAGAAGCAATGCTTTTTGGCGGGTCAGTTTGTTTTGTTTGATCTGGGCTGCCATAAAGTTTTCCTCCCCGGTTTTTAATGCTGCGAAGTCGTTTATGGAAAACCAAAACAGGAGTGCGCCTAAGACGGCTATGGTGTTGGCGGCTAGCGGGGCGATTTCGAATTTTGCGGCCATAAGATAGCCAAAGAAGGTGTAGCCCATTGGCCGGATTGAGGAAACTTTGTGCTTCCAGTTTAGGATGCGGTAGAAGAAGAGAAAATCTAATGGGTTCAAGTTAAGTTTCATTTATACAAAAGTTACCTTGCTTTAACAAGTTAAGTGAGACCTTCTTAAGGTCAGTTCCGAAGCAAGGGAAGACCTTTGCTGATAATTTACACTACTTTTGTCTCAAGGTCAGGCCTTGGAAAACTGAAAGGCCTGACCTTCGTTAAGCTTTCTGCTAGAATTTGGATTATGAAGAAGCCTTTTGTGCTGGCAGTTTTTCTAACTGTTTGCGCTACCATTTTATTTTATCCGAGGCCCGGTTTTATAGAAGCAGCTTACAAGTTTAATTTTGTGCTTACTTTTTTAGTCTTATTTTTGATTTTTTTGCTGATGGCAAATACAAATTCACTAAAAAGAAGCCTTATTTTTTTCGCTCTGTCCGTTTTTATTGCATTTGGCGCTGAGGCAAAGGGAGTAAATTTAGACCATAAATTTGTATATGCACCTGTAAACCTTGAATTATTTAGGGTGCCTATTTCAATAATAACTTGGTGGGGGATTTTTATAAGTCTTTGCTATTGCTTCACAAATACTTTTTTGGCTTGGACCAAAAATGCTAAACCAAGCCTTTTAAATAAGGGCAGCTTTAAGTTTATACCCCTAATGGTTGTTATAGATGCACTTCTGGTATCTTCCATAGGTCTTCTTGTCGAGCCTTTGGGGACTTATCTTGGAAACTGGAGATGGTTTTCTAATTCTGCTTATTTTGGGGTTCCTCTTGCTGATTTCCGGGGTTGGTTTTTGGTTTCAGGGCTTTGCTGTTTAATAATTCGGGTTTTTGAGTATTATTTTCCTGTAAATAAAAAGGCTGATTATTGGGCACACCTTTTGGTTGTTTTGCTTTTTGCATTTTTAAATTTGAATTTTGCCAGGATTGCTGCCGGCTATGGCTTGACTGGCGTAGCACTAGTGGGGATTTATGTTACTTTACCGCTGGTTTTTGTGAATCTGATGCTGTTTTTATACCGCAAGCCTCCGAGTACTAAGTAAATTCTAATATCTAATATCTAAACACTAAACAAATTCTAAGCACTAAACTCTAAGTTCTAATATTTAGCTTTGTTAAGGTCAGGCCTTTAAGTTTTCTAAGGCCTGACCTTTACTGGGCGCTGCTAATTTGTTTCGTATTAACAATGAGCCAGTCGAAGGAAATTGGGGTTAGTGCCGGCGCGGTGCTGTCGACTGTTACCGTAAAGCCTTCAAAGTCGGACTTTGCCGAAACGTACAATTGGCGACCGCCGGTTGGAGTTGTCGGTGTAATCAGGATTTTGGCATTAGGTTCCAGTGCGGATGTAAAGACGGTGACCAGGTGCTGGTTTGCCGGTAATAATGCCGAGCCGACGGTCTTGGCGTTGGGATCGGAGGCATCGATGGTTATGCTCTTGGTCTCTACTTTTTCTGCCGTTATTATGCCTTGGACGTTGAGGTTGCCGTGTTTGTCGAATGTTGCTTTGCCGCCGCCGATATCAACCAGAATACCGTTTTCCAGGTTGCCGGCAAACGGATCGTTTTGCAGGTAGAGGGTTGAACCTAAGACGTTTAACTGTTTGCCGTAGTCGATTATGAAAGTCCCATCCTGGCTAAATGTTCCGGCAACTTGAGTTTGGGCAAGTTGAGTGTTTCCAGAAACACTCAGAGTGTCAAGTGATAAGTGAGTAGTGGATAGTAGCTCGGTTAGCTTGTTTAGGGTGGCGGTAGTCTGGTCGATGATGGCTTCTCCGCTTGCGATGGCTGCCGATGTTGTGGCTTCTGCGGAACTTGAGGCTTCGGCTGAACCTGTCGCCTCACCCAAGGTCAGGCCTTCTGCTTGGGAACCGGCATTGGCTAAGGCCTGACCTTCCGCCGGGACAGGAGCGGCTATTTGCTGACTGCTGACTGCTGACTGCTGACTGCTGGCCAGAATTTGGCCGACCTGTTTGGTGACTTCGTCGGCGACGAGTTTCTTTATTTGGTCGTTGTTCATGGTTGATGGTTCATGGTTAGTAGTTTGTGAGCTTGCTAAAGTACCGTCGGGGTTGGTGACCGTGATTAAGGCCAGGCCTTTTTGCCCGGAACCGGCAGACGCTAAGGCCTGGCCTTGAGCGTTGACAGCATTCATTGAGCCGTTTTGGGCAAGAGCAGAACCTAGGTACCAGCCGGGTTCGACGAAGACAGTGATGGTAGAGGTAGCAAAAGTATCAGGTGTATCAAAAGTATCAAAGGGTTCTAGGGCAATACCAATGATTCTGCCTGCCTGGGTTGCTTTCATGCCCACACCGGGTGTAGAGGATGACGTAATCGGGTCGCCGGCTTTGATTGCGCCGTTTTCCAAAGATACTTTGGCAGGGACACGGCCGGCCAAGGCCAGTGGTTTGCCGCCGGCTTCCTGTGAATTCAAAGTGACGCCCGGAGCGGTTGAGATTATGCCCAGAAGGGTGTTCTGGTATGGCGAAGTAGATTTAATGACGTTCTGGGCGTTTGCGGGGTCAACGGCAACGATATCGCCTTCCGCAATTGAACTGTCGGCGGTTGGGAACTTTTCGGCCAAGTCGGCAGTGTGGCCGGTGTCGAAGGCATCGGCATAGACGGTGCCATTTACAGGGTTGGCAATTGAGCAGCTGCCGTTGTTGTTGACGCAGATGTAGCCGTTGGTGACATTTAAGCTGGCGCCTGCGGCACTCAAAGTTTGGTTACCCTTCGAGTCAATCTTTATCAGCTCATTGCCCAGGGAATCTGTTATCGAAAGCTTGTTGGTGCCTGCATTGTCGCCTAGAGCAACTGATAGATTTTGGTTTGCCGGAGCGGCAATTGAGCTTGCAGTCAGTTTGCCTGTAACAGTTAGGTTACCTGCCGCAGTTATGTTCTGGGCGGTAACATTGCCTGTTGCGTCGACCCCAAATTGTCCGCCGGCAACAGAAAGCGTACCGGCTGTTGCGACGTTCCCAAGTGCATCGATTGTAGTATTGCCGCCGCCCGCTGTTATTGCACCTGCGGTAATTAGGTTTCCGCCAGCATCAATTGTCATGCTGCCGGAAGCGGTCGAGAAACTCTTGGCGTTCAGGTTAAGGTCAGCATACTGAGTTCTTGCATCCGGACGCATCTCGGTTCCGACCTGCATTGTTATTTGGCCTTGGCCTGGGCCACTGAAGGCGCTTAAGGCTTTACCGATTGTTGTGCCAAACCTTGGGTCTGCCTTCATAGCAACGCCCGGAGTGGAGGAAGCAGTCAGCAGATCGCCGATGGCAATCGGGCCGTTTTCGTCATTGACGTTAACAGGGACACGTCCGGCAAGTGCCATGCGGACGGACTGGCCGTTGTCAGTCCCATACGTTTGGGCAGGGTTTGTGGAAACGACACCTATTAGGCTTTGGTCATAGGAAGTTGTTGACTTCTGGACGGTTACAGGCTGGGCCGAGTTTAGGCTCAAGACATCACCCGGCATCGGTGCGGTTCCGGCATACGGTACCCATTCGGCCAAGTCGAAGGTGTCCGAGCCTCCTGCGGTTGCAGAATTAACCGAAACAACCCTCCAGGCGCCATTGATGTAAGCAACAGTGTAGCTTTCGGTAGCCGTTGTACCCAGCGTAGAATTTGCAAGTGTGCTAACGGTGCTTCCGTTTATATTGACAGTTATTGTTAGGGTACCGGCATTACAACCGCTGTTTGTGGCTTTTGTGACTACATAGGCGAAGGTCCCTTCCGTATTTGGTATTCCTGTAATATTAAAAGTCCTTGTACCGTTTGTGCTACAGTTTGCGGTGCCACCTGCAGTTGCTGTTGATTGAATGTAATAAGCCAGACTGCCACCTGAAATTGTCGTTGTACCTGCGCCGGGATCTGTTACTGCCGTAGTAGTAACATTTCCGTTCCAGGCACCGTTTCCGGTTGAGATGGCGTAGTTAGTTGTTGACCCGGTGACTGCACCAATAAGCAAGCCGTAGTTGGTGGTTCCTGCCCCCGAAATGGCGCCGATGTTGATTCCGTAGTTAGTTGTAGCGGTTGAGGTGTTTGCACCAATGGTCATGCCGTACGAGGTTGTGCCTGCGCCGGAAATGGCACCTAAGTTGATGCCGCCGAAAGTGGCGCTGGCAGCACCCGCGATTGTGCTTGTTGCGTACTGCCAACCTACGCCTGAACTTCCTGCGGTAATGGCGTTTCCGAAGATACCATAATTATTGTCGGCTCCCGAGGCTACTGTATAGGCACCATAGGCATTGCTTAGACCACCGGTGTCGCCTGTTGCCTTGAAGTAGCCGCCGTAGGTATTCGGTCTTGTTTTAGTGCCGGTATCAGGAGAGCCTGTAATGCTTGATATGCCACTTACACCAACTGCGAGGTCGTTAGCACCTACACTTGGCGTGAAGTTGTCGGCGCCTGTCTTGGTGACTAAGTTATATGAGCCGTAATAGTTAAATGACCGGCTGTTTGTGGCAGTAGTGTTGGTGCTGGTTGCTGTAAATGAATTGTAAATACCATATTCTGTGTGGGTGACATCGGAAAGTGAAGAGTCTGTGTAATTGAGGTTGAGGCCGTAGGCGTTAACAGCGCTGTTGACGGTATTTATTTGTAGTGTGCCGTTGGCTTGGGTGTTGGTGGTTGTTGAGGCATCGATTAAGACGTTGTCGCCTGCAGCCAGGACATTCTTGATATTGCCGGCTGCTGTGTAGAGGGCGTAGTTATTGTTGGCGCCGGCGGCAGTTGAGTAAACGCCGTAAGCAGTGGTGGTGCCGGCTGTTGCTCCGGTTGCATTGAAATAGCCACCATAAGTGTTCCTGATTCCGGCAAGACCTGAATCGGTGTTGATATTTGATGCATTAACATAGGCACCGTAAATGTTTTGTGTTCCTGATCCGAATGCTACGAAATTGTCCGCTGCATTAAGGCTAATCGAACTATAAATGTTGTAGTAATTGGTTGGGTTGGTGTTCCCGGCAACATGGCTTGTGTTGTTGGTGAAAGCGGAATATATGCCATATTGATCCTCAACGCTATTACCTGTGGAGGTGTAATTAAAGCTGGCGCCGGTGTTGCCGTCAGTTAACGATTTGCTGTTGACATAGAGGCTTGCAGTTGTTGTTGTAGTGTTGGTGCCAATTGCCGTGGTGTTGTCTATGGTGACAAAGTCTGTTACACCAAGGATGTTTTTGATTTTACCTGCCGTGGTGTAGAGGGCGTAGTTTGAAGTGGCTGTTGTTGCCGATGCGACTATGCCGTAATTGTTGGTTGCCCCCGAAACGTTGCCTGTAAAGATTCCGTAATTAGCAGTTGTTGCGGATGAAATGGCTTCGACGCTTATGCCGAAGTTGTTGTCGCCGCCGGAGGCAGTTGCAGCTAGGCCATAAGCGTTTCCGGTGCCGGAAGTTGTGCCGACTCCCTTAAAGTAACCGCCGTAGCTGTTGGCGGATGAGCCGCCGCCCGCGCTTTCGGTTGCCAGGCTGTAGACACCATAAAGGTTTTTGGTGCCGGTGGTGGCTGCTGCAGACTGGGCGAGAGTGATGTAGCTTCCATATATAGTATCTGCTGTTGTGGAGGAAGAAGTGACTGTTGAAAAGTTTCCGAAGGCGACTTTTGCAGCGTTGCCGGAAAGGGCGACAGAAGTATAGTTGCCGTAGTCGGTGTTGGTATTGGCGGTGGAATCCGTTGCTGCCATATAAGTGCCATAGCCTGTGACACCGTTGCCGGTGAAGCCAGGGTTAAGGCTTAAGAGTGATGCACCCGAGCCAATTGCCGAAGTTAGCTTAACCAGTGCGTTGGTGGTGATGCCTGTTGAAGCCGGGCCGGTAAGACTCATGAGAATTCCAGTTGTCAGATTTGCACCGCTAAATGTCCAGAGGTTTTGGGTGTTGGCCGTTGAAGAGCTGAATGTTGTGGTATTTGTGAGCATGTCCAGTGATAGATTAGTGTTTGGTGCTGCGATTTGGTCCCACCTGAGGCCGCTGGCACAGCCGGTACAGGAAGAAACAGTTAGCGCGCCGTTAACGAATGTAGCACCATTGAAGTAGCCGGCATAGTTGGTTGAAGCCCCGCTGGCAGATCCGTAGACGCCATAAGCTGTAGATGTTCCATAAGTATCACCGGTTGCCGAGAAGTAACCGCCGTAGGTATTCTTGGTAACAGTACCGGCACCACCGTTAGTATTTGAAGCAATACCGTAAGTTGCAAAGAGGTTGCTGGTTGCAGAGGAATTATCTGCACCGGTTTTAGTGAGGGCGCTGTAGTTGCCGTAAATACTTTGAGTACCGGAAGTTAAGGCAGTTGATGAAGCCCAGTTGTTGTAGATGCCATACTGGGTTGCGCCGGCACTCTGGGTATTGGAGGTTGTGATTGCCAAGACTCCACCCGTAGTAGTACTGGCAGTCGTTGAGGCGTCTATATATATTTGATCACCTGCCGACAAGACATTTCTAATGTTGCCGGCGGAAGTGTAAAGGGCGTAGTTACTAGCGGCCGAAGTGACTGTTGAGAAGATTCCGTAGTTAGTGGTACCACCGCTGGCGGCAGTAGCGTAAAGGCCGGTGGCGATGTCACCGTTTGTGGCAGAGGCGTAAGCGCCGTAAGTGCTGGCGGTACCGTTGGTGTCACCGGTTGCGGAGAAGACGCCTGCATAGGTTGTATGGGTGCCGAAGTTACCCGAACCGGTATTGGAAGCGCTTCCATAGACTCCGTAGCTGGTAACCGTGCCGCCGGTGTCACTACCGGTTTTGGTAACGGCAGTGTAGTCGCCGTAATAGAACGGAGTGGTGGATGCAACGGCACCGGTTGCAGTGTAGGTGTTGTAGACGCCGTATTGGCTGGTGTTACCAATGTTAGAGGTGCGGGATATTACGGATAGGACGCCTGCTGTGCCGGTATTGACGGTTGTTGAAGCGTCGATAGCGACGTTGTCAGAAGCACCAAGGACGTTTTTAATGTTGCCGTTTGCTGTATATAAGGCGTAGTTTTTGGAAGCGGAGGCAACGTTTCCGTAGATGGCAAAGTTATTGGTAGCTCCAGAGGCGGCCAAGGCGTAAATGC
>JAKALT010000011.1 GCA_021813125.1 bacterium
AGGAAAGACAACTTCCTAATCCACCTCAAAGAATCTGAGTTTCGCTGGAATACAAGAAATGATAATATGTACAGGAAGTTACTTAAAAACTTTAGAGAGAAACCACTCTAAAGTTGTCTAGACCCTAAAATAATAATAGCCGGTGAAGTTAGTGCAAATGCAAAGGTTGATTACAAAAAAGTTGTCCGGCATCTTCTTATTAAACTGGGTTATGTTGACGAGACGTTAAAATTTACATACAAATCCCCTATAGAGCTTTTGGTGCACCAACAGTCTCCGGAAATTGCAGCGGGTGTTTCCAAGAAAGGTGCCGGAGACCAGGGGATGATGTTTGGATATGCCTGCCGGGATACCGAAGGACTAATGCCCCTGCCTATCACAATTGCCCATATGCTTTGTAGAAAAGTCGACGAAGCACGCGAAAGCAAGCTGTTGCCATACCTTCGTCCGGACGGTAAAAGCCAAGTGACGGTTGAGTATAAAGGCGGGAAACCCTGTGGTATAAAATCGGTAGTTTTGGCTACCCCGCATACGGAAAAAGTCACGCTTGCCAAAGTAAAAGATGACCTTTATAAATTAATCGTTTCCCCGCTTCTTGAGAAATTTGGTTTCAAAATTAAAGAAGCAGACTTGATTGTTAACGGTACGGGTGTTTGGCATTTTAGCGGCCCGGCTGCGGACACGGGGGTTACAGGGCGAAAAATTGTGTGTGATTCATACGGAGCTTTTGCAAGGGTTGGTGGAGGTGCTTTTAGCGGCAAAGACCCGACAAAGGTAGACAGATCCGGTGCGTACGCGGCCAGATTTATTGCTAAAAATATTGTTGCGCAAAAATTGGCGGAAAAAGCTGAAGTTTCGCTTGCCTATTATATTGGGGCAAAGGTACCAATTATGAAAGCTATAGAAACTTTTGGGACGGAGAAAAAGCCCGCTAAGGTTATTTATGATTTTGCGAATAAAATACTTGATTGTTCGGTTGAGGGAATTTTGGAAGGTTTGCAGCTTAGACAACCGATCTATTTACCTACTGCAACATATGGCCATTTCGGCCGCAGTGAATTCTCCTGGGAAAGATTAGTGTAATTTTATATATTGAATCTGATTATTACCAAATATTCGGATACAGGCGCCAGCGGACTTTTTTGCAGTAATTCTCGTATCCTGCCAAATCGCGCTTTAGAACTTCCTCTTCGTTTAGGGTCCTTGCAACAATTATTCCCAATACCGGAAGCATAAAAAATAAAGCCCAAAAGGAGCCGAGCGCCAAGGGCATAAATAAAAACATCGGGATAATGCCGGCGTACATCGGGTGGCGGACAATTGCGTAAGGGCCGGTATCGATTAATTTATGGTCCGGAAATATTTCAACAGTTCTTGCCGCAAAGGGGTTTTCGCGAAAAGCTAAAAACACAGGAATGTATCCAATAATAACCGCCAAATCGGAAAAAAGGACAAGCCAAACAGGCACATGTGACCAGCCGAAGCGGAAATCAAGGCCTGCAAAAATAAAGCCTGAAAAGAAAATAATGTCGGCAATTGCAATAATTTTACTTTGCGTACTTTCTTTTTCCTTAAATTGTATTCGCCTTTCCAAAAATTCGGGAGACCTCTGGAAAAAATAGATGACAACGAAAAATGCCGCTGTAATTAAGATAAGTAAAAATATCCAAGCCTGCCAGTAAAATATGGTTCCTGCGGGAATAAATAGGACTGCTCCAAGAATTATAAATGCCAGTGCAAAAAAGAGGGCGATTTTTAGCTTAAGTTTTGCAAGATCTGTTTTTTTCATAGACTACATATATTTTACATCTGCCAGTCTACGTTTTTAAATTAAAGTACAAAAAAATAAATTAAGGGATGGGAGATGTTAATTTGGGGCTTGTGACTATTGTCACTGAATGAAAATTGCTGTTCTGCTAGGATGCTGCCATGATTATCAGGATAATTTACACATTTCTGGTCGGGATATTTTTGGCAATCTTTGTTGGAGTGGGAATTGCCGCATTTTACAAAGAGCCAACTTATCCCGAGATGCCGGCGGTTTTAAAGTACTGCACAAGCGAGGCAAAAAATGTCGGCGAATTTACGGAATTTAAGGCTCAGGCAGAAGCGTTTGATAAAGCTGAGCTTGCTTTCCGCGACCAGGAAAAAACCTACAACAGAAACGTTGCCATAATTGCCATAATTTCTGCAACTATTTTGGTTGTTGCCAGCCTGACACTTCTTAAGAAGATATACCTTATTGCCGACGGAATTCTTTTGGGAGGAGTTTTTACTCTAATTTATAGTGTAATGCGCGGTTTTGGGGCACAAGACACAATGTTTCAGTTTTTTGTCGTTTCCGTGGGCCTTATAATTTCCCTGGTTTTGGGTTATGTAAAATTTATTTCTCCTACACTTGCCCCTGCCCAAAAAAAGGCTAAATAAAATTATGCCTACAAAAATTTAGCACGGGAAAGGCTTAAGAAGTTTTGCCCTTCAGTTTTGACTTTTTCACTTTCTGAGGTTTAACACGGAATATTTTAGTCAATATAAATACGTATAAAACTACGATTGTTGCAGGGAATATTGAATAATAAACAGGTTTGTTCTCCAGCCATTTTTGGCCGTAGGAAAGTGGTATGCAAAGGAGAATAAAAATGTAAAAATATTTATCGAAAAGACTGTCAACTTTCACTTTTAGCTTTCGGCTTGCCTGATAGCCTCGCGGATTTGGCAGTGCTGGCAAGTTTCGGATGCTTCGGGGATTTTTGGCGCGTCCAAACATTTTTTGATATCAACTACTGCCTGCTCTACCCAACCGTCACTACCAACATGCTCGACTATTGTCAGCTCAAATTCCAGTTTGCCGTCGAATTTGTCGCGTTTTTTGCCCGCATTGGCGAAAACAAAATATCCCTTATTGGAAACTTTGAAGCCGCTGCGCCTGAAAATCCACTGGTAAATTTCCATCTGCAGCTTGTAGCCCTGCTTGTATTCGTCCTCCAGGGAAATTTCCTTTTCGGTTGAAGTAGATTTGTAGTCGACGATTAAAAGCTCCTCTTCTGGGTTTATCCAGATGTCGTCGACTGCGCCGAAAATCAGAAGATTGCTTTTTGGGTGAAGGTACTGTTTGCCGACAAAATTTTCGCGCCAGGTGTCTATTTCCGGATGCTTAAAGGGAATAGCATCTATTCTATATTTTTCCATCAGCGCGTGTCTCTGGCCGTTTTCGCGCAAAAGGTCGAATTCTTTTTTAAGAAGCGCGTCGACTGCGGAATTTAAGGACCAGCCGGGCATTTCCGGCCTGCCGATTCCCAGCCTCCTGTCCAGATAAAAACATTTGGGGCATTCCAAAAACAAATCTATTTTGCTGCGGCTAATTCTAAAGGGTTCTTTTGCTTTTGGGTCGTAAATATTCTTTTGGCGGATGGCTGACATTCTATGGCTTTGATATTAGGCTTTTTAAGTAGAGTGTGTCAATTTGTGCTGTATTTCTAATTCTTCTCAGATGCTAGTAGCTCGTCAAGTTTTTCTGCAGAAACAGTATTTCCACATCCGTTACAACGGAAATGCCCGTCTTCTTGAACGCGCATTCTTTCAATAAATATTTTTTTATTGCAACGGCAAAATGGGCAATTTCTAGCAACAGCTTTTTTGTTTTTTGTCATATTTTTCCAGAAAATGCTGGGGTTACTTTTTCTTCTTTTTTCGTTTTCCACCTGCTTGAGCTAGATCACTAGCGGAAACCTTTTTAACTTTGCTTATTTTAGATTTTCTCAGTAAATTTGATGCGATTTTTGCAACTTTTGGACTTGTAACTTTATTTCTACCTTTTGCAACCATTAATTATCACCACCTTTCTCAATCATTTCTTCGACTTCCCTTTTTGCTTCTTTGAGAAGTTCTTTGGATTTTTTGCGTACTTCGTGAGATTTTCTTATCAAATCCGCAATTCTTTCTTGCATTTCTTTTGGCAAAACTGGAACTGGAAAATTACTTAAGTAGTTTTCGTAAATTGAAATAATTCCACTTGTACCAACAACATATTTGTAAATAAGTTCTTGCCCAATCGGTGATGCAAGATAAACAGATAAAACTTCTGGTAATAAACCTGAACCTTTTGAACGGAAAATTCTTAAAGTTGAATCAATAGTAAATTTTTCTCTGTTAAGTTCAAAGTCGTAAACAATATTTGTTTTTCCAAGTGATCCAACACCCATTGAGGCAAAGACAACATCGGAGTTTTTGATAATAGGCAATTTTTCTTTTTCCACAGTTTTGGCTTTTGTTCTATCTTCCACTTCGAAACCTATAAATTGTTTCCCAAGCTGTTTGGTTTTTATGACGCCAATATCTCCCTCATTTGAATAATCAAAATACTTACTCCTTATCACTTGAAAATAGTCATCGAGTTTTTTTAGTTGTTTCCTGCCTAAAATTTCAATAATTTGTTCATATTTTGGCTGGAAGAAATCGGAATCGACGCGGTTCGCTTCAGCCACCTCAGAAAGATTTGCAACAAAACTCAAGTCTTCCCTTGGCTTAAAATCCGTTAGTCCCAATTCATCCAAGAGCAACTTTTCTGCTTGTTGATACAGATGTTTTGATTCCTCAAATAAGCTTAATGCTTTATCCGCATAAGTTTTTATGGTTTGCTGAACAGAGTTACTTGTTATAGGAATTAAAAATTTTCTAAGTCTATCTAGAGATAACTTAGGTTGAGCAGTACCAACTTTCTCTCTTGAAACTTGCAGCTGGCCGATTCTAGAGAGAAGCACTATTAATAAGTATTCTGGTGTTAATTTACTTGTACGGATTCTTGCACAGTTTTCTGTGAAGTTGATTCCGTTTAGATTTAACTGATTGTAACCGATCAAACCCACGGTATTACCCACTATAGTTAATAAAATATCTCTGTTATTGATTTGATATCTGTTAAGCAACTTATGTAAGTGTTCTGAAATTAGTTGTACATTGTCTATGTCGATAAAAGTGTTATAAATATCAACAATTCGCACATACGGAATACCAGTTTCTGAGAATGTTTCCCCAACAGGTAATCTCTTGCCTCCAGTTACCAATGATATTTGATCGAGGGTCTCAGATTTAAATTTAGACAAACTTTTTTCTAACTCCAAAAAGACAGGTTGATAATATTCAGCATCAATTCTGTCTGTATAACCTAGTTGAGATTTTTGAATTATTGAAAAATTCACCTTTCTTATTTTTTGAATATGATAGTCAAAATTATTGAAATTGTTATGGCCAAGATAGATAGGCCGATCGAAGTTCGATTATATGATGCTGTTCTTTGACCTGTTAATGTTCCGTCGATGTAACTAGAAAGCCTAAACGCTTCATTGAAATGTTGCATTATCGCTTGTTGTGAATTGAAGTAGTCTTGCATAACAGGACCAAATTCTTCGGGCTTATTAGGATCTATATCAGCGTTTTTAAAAAGTTCGTCAGGCGTGCTCCATTTATGATAAGTTGAAAGCAAGTGAATTGAAGTGTTTTTGAAAGATTTTTCCAGTGCATTAAGCTTAAATCTTAAAAAACTTTCAAAAAAATCAGATTTAAATTGTGATACTGAAATAGCTAATTCTCGAATCTTTTTAGTTGTAGGGAAAAGTTCATCTTTCGTAAATTTCGCGATCGCTTCTCCTCCTTTTTGACTTTGAAATGGCCCATTCATTCTACCCCCAAAAACTAAGTCTTTCTTTTTGCGCAAACTCTTTGAAGCTTTCAGCAATTTCGTCGAGATCGTGATCAACAGCTTTGTGGCCTTTGGCGTCGACAATTATGTTGCCGTCCGCATCTTTTTTGTAATAATAATCTCCAGAATTATCCTTGCCGCTCTTTTTGGAAACTGCCATAAAGATTGGGTAATCTTTTAAGGCTTTTTCGTTATCTCTCCATTTTTGCAAAAATAGCACTGAAGTTTTGGTTCCAGTATGGGGCTTGAAAGTATTTACGTTTAGGCCGACTACCGCCAGAATCCGTGCTTTATCGAAAAGAAATTCGCGGATATATTGCATGTTTGTATTGTTCAAAACTCCCTGAGGTAAAACAATTGCTAGTCTTCCGCCTGGTTTTATTAGATTAAGCGCGCGCTCAATAAAAAGAATGTGGCGCTCCATTTTATTGCGTAGTTTGCCTTTATCGTTTTTGGCTAAGGAGTATTCGTTTAGAAGTGTTCTATCTTTGATTTCGCCTGCAAAAGGTGGATTTGTAAGAAGGACATCAAAGTCAAAATATTTGAAATGTCTTTCGTTTTCTGCATCTTTTGTATAATCGCCGAATTTATGCAGTCTATCGCGCAGTTCTGAGCGAGCTTTTTCTTTTTCTCGATCATCACCGCTCCACTCGGCTGGGTTTAGAGAATTTAGTTTGAAAACATGGGATTTGCCATCACCAGCAATAAGCATGAGGGCGCGTGAAATTTTGACTGGTTTGTCGTCAAAATCTATCCCGTAAATATGGGTAGCGGCAAAGTTTATCTTGGTTTCGCGGGATTTTTCATCCATATCGTTATTCCAAACCCATTGCATGGCATGAATTAAAAATCCGCCCGATCCGGACGCAGGGTCTACGATGTATTCGTTTTCTTTTGGATTTAGCATTTTTACGGCCATGTCGATTACATGCCGTGGTGTGAAATACTGTCCTTTTTTGCCTTTGGCAACATCTGGGAGCAAATATTCAAAAGCCCGGTCTATAATTTCTAGATTAGCGTCGTAAAGCTTGATTTTTTCCAGTTCCCCAATGCAGACTGACAGATGATTAGGTTCTAGAAGAATGCTTTCTCCATCCAGAAACATTCCTGGCCATTCGCGTTTGGCGTCGTTAAAAAGTTTTTGAATATTGTCGTAAGTTATTCTTGCTTCTGATGATTGGCGAAATAGAAGTTCGTTATTTATGTCACCAGCGTCTTTTTCGTCGTAGAGTTTAGCATAAATTAACTTGAAAATTTCGTTAAATGAATCGACACCGGCTCCTGCTAAAACTAACTCTTCTAAGACTTTGATTATTTTTACTAAATCGAAGTTTGTTTCCAGATCATTAAGAGTGAGATGTGATTCAAAAACATCTTGAATAGTTTGGTTTGATCTTGGAATATCACGAAGGGTATTTTCGAATTGATGAGGATAAGGACGGTATAAGATAACTTTTGATTTGCCGTCACTTAGAACTCCGATTGGGCTTCCTTTGGCATTTAGATAGCTTTTAATTTGTTCAAGTCCATCTTTTGAATCAGGACTTTTCATTTCCAGAACAATTAAGGTAGTTTCTTTATCTTCTTGATAAATAACAATGTCTGCGGCTTTCTCATGAACCTCACGGCCAAAATCGACAGAGACTTCGACTGCTATTCGTTCTAGTGGATAGTTATAATCTTTGATTAATTTTTGGAGCCAAAGTTGACGGACTATTTCTTCTGGCTCTCCTATTTGTTTTTCCTCGTTCCAAACAAGTAAATCTTTATCTCGCTTGAAACATTTGAGGTAAAACTTGCCTTTTTCCTTTTCAAAAATTTCCAATATGTCTTCTGGGTGAAGTGCACCAAATTCTTCAAGGCCGTATGCAAGATCTGGTTTTTTAAAGATTTTGTCTAAGATTTGTTTTGTGGTCATACTTCTATCTTTGAAACTACCTTTCCGATGAGACGGAGATCTGGGGTAAAAGGAATCCGCTGATATTTAGGGTTTTCTGGGGCAAGATGAATTTTTCCGTTTACATTTACAAATCTTTTTATTGTAGTGCCCTCGTCGCTTCTTGCCAAAACAATATCGCCGTTTTTAAATTCGTTCACATGATATTGGACAACTACTATGTCGCCATCATTTAACCCTGCGCCAATCATAGAGTCTCCTTTCACTTTAAAAAGCGCAATTTTGTCTGAAAGTTTTGAAAGGTCTTGCGAAATTTCTAGCCATTCACCATGTTGTTCTAGAGTGTCTATAAAAGGGCCAGCAGCTGTAACACCAACCATTGGAGCGTAGGTGGAAACATTCAATTCCTCGTAACCTTTTTGAGTTAATTGTAGGCCGCGTGCTGCCCCTTCTTCTTTGCGAATGTACTTTTTGCCTTCGAGAATTTTTAATAAGTCGAGAACTGCCTGATTCGAAGAAACATCTAATTTTTCTCGTAGTTGTGATAGGGTTGGAGGGTATCCAGAATATTTAATGTTGTTGTAAATTAACATTAAAGTTTGTTTTTGTCTTTCAGTTAATCCTTCTGTTCTTCGAGCAGTCATACAGAAATAATATACTGACTATTTAGTCAGTGTCAATAAGGAATTTGGCTAATTTTAGTACTTTTGAGAATTTTATTCCAACTCGCAGTATTAGATTTATGATTTAGGAATTATGATTTTGACAGTTAGGGAATTATTCGGTATAATTCTTAGTACAAAGACCTTGTTTCCGAATTGTCACCGTATGGTGCGCGTGTCAAACATTCGTTTGAATAGGAAGCAAGGTCGAACTATTTAAAGAGCCAAATATCTTCCACCCTTTTATTTTGTTTAAGTATTTGCAAACATGATTTGTCTTTTCCTTTATAATCTGCTGCGATACAACCCGACACCATATCTGCAAGTTGAATGAGGGTATTTTGCCTTGAATCTTCGAATTTCAGGTCTTTGAAGATTTTACCCTTTTTGTTGTTTAAGCTTCGGCTTAGGTAAACACGTAACTTATCTCTAATTTCCCTTTCACCTCTCTTGTCGAACTTAAGTCTGGCATTTTTTATTTTTCGCTGGCTATGTTTAAGGATCTGCATAATGGCATGGCTGTAAAAATCTTCCTTGTAGCTTCTAAGTCTGGGACTATAAATTTTATCTTTATCAAAGAGTATTGCCCTTATTTTGTAATCAAAATTCGAAACGGCGTTAAAAAAAGCTTTTTTAAATCGCTGATCACATTTATTGAACTTGAATTCGAACCGGTCATCTACTTTTAGTTTTCGCCTGAGTTCTTTGATGGCTATAGATGTTTTTTCGGCGTCTAGATAATCGTTAAAAATAACCAAGGCCACGACAAAAATAGGACTGGAACCACTCTTTGTTTGAAATCCCGGATCGCCGGATTCGTCAATAAAGACAAGCATGAAAAAATTTTAGTACTTTTGAGAATTTTATTCCAACTAACGTTAAATTTTTTGGGGTTTTGGGAAATTAGTCGATTTTTAGGGCATAGTTTTGGAAAAGTGTGCTTAACATTAAGGCATCCTCTGCCAGTTTTTGTTTGTCTTGCTGACCCAGAGTTTGCGGCAGTTTTTTTAATAAATCCCTTACATAAGGTTTCATTTTTTGGAAATTCAATTCGAGCTGCCTTTTTAGGGCTTCGTCCGAAAATCGCAGGGCTGTTTGTTCGGAACCTTTCCAGTAACCCAGAGCAACTCTTTTGAGATCCATTGAAAGAGAAGAAAAGGCAATTTTAGTTTTACTCATAAATTTCCTTAAAGAAAAATTCCGTCAGTTTTTTATACTTCTCTCTTATTTTAGCATCCTGGATTTCGTTGCTGGTATTTTTGTCTTTTGGACGAATGTTAATAAAAGAATTAAAATCTATTTCTTTTGTTTCTAAGTCTATCCCGCCACCCCAGAGATCCGATTGCTTTGAGCCTTGTTTCAGGAGAATTTGTTCCGATTCAAAGTGCCTATCGGCTCCTGCAGAACAGATCTCCTGTTCGATGTCGATAACAGTTTTTATGTAGGATTCAAACGTTTCTTTTAGATTTCCTATTTCTTTTTTTGAAAATGGCGAATTTTTGGTAATAATCATAATTAGGGGCTGGAAATTACGATAATTTTAGTCCATTCTGGCAATTCTTGCCAATCACTTCAGCGTCTTCAGTATAAACAGTATAAATACTTTTCAGAATTTTATTCCAACTAACGTTAATTTTTTTGGGGGTTATGCAGCTTCGAGGGTTGTTATTCGCTCTTCATGATCATCGATTTGTGTTTTTGTACCTTCTAACAAGCTGCGTATATCGGGAATTGCGTCTGTCTTTTTTTGGACGTCGGCCATGTCCAGGGTAAGTGAATCCAACTTTTCTGTGTGTTCGTCGAGCGTTTTTTTGATAGGTTCTAATTCTTCTTTAAGAATATTTTTCAGATCTTTTACCGTAATTATATCCATGGAAACCATTATTGTTTATGAAAATAAAAGAGTCAAGCGGGTTTGATGCCAAGTTTTAGGGTGTGGGGTTTGAAAGAGTGTTTATATCAAATTCGGGATTGACGGAAACATTAAACGCTTCTTTAAATTTTGGCGGCATTGGCAATTCGGCCGCTTTGGCGTTGGCCTCCTGTGTTCGTTCGATATCTTTACCGCGTTTTCTCAATGCTACCCAAGCTGCAACACCTGTAACCGTTAACAGCCCCGGAATATCTGAACTTACCGTATGCGGTAAACCGCTTTGTGCTATGTCTGCCGCATTCCATCCGGCACTAAAGAGAGTTGACCAGCTTACTACAGGTTGAAGTCGTGGCAGGAGCTTCTTGCTGTTTGCGTCGAAGTCCTTTAAATGCTGCGTGTAGTGAAGGGTTGACCGGATTAGAGCCTGCTTTATTCTTCTTTTATTCATCTCGTCAATAAACTGTGCAACCTGTTGGGGCCCGATGTCTTTTAGGTATTTTCCTAATTTTTCGGCATTATGTGTTTTAGGATTTGCTTGAGGCAAAACATTGTTTAGCCAGAATAAAATTTCCTGCTCGGGATTTTTGACCTTGCTTAAATGGACGTATTCGAGTGCTGAAGTTTTGGTTTCTATGTAAGATGCATAGTGATGTCCCATATACAAAAATAACGTTCTTTTACCGCTGCGACTTCTCCTTGAAAGGCTTGCGGGTTGTGGTTGCATATATATATGCCGTCTGCCGTGTTCCCTTTTAATTCTTCTGACTGTTGCCACATCCGGTGAAATCGCAACGTTGAGCTTTTCTATTTGTTCGTCGGTTAAGCCGAAATCACTTAGAGCCTCGCCCAATATTTTGGCATCCACGGAAACAATAAAGGGGCGTGAAGGGTCTTGGTAACCTCCCTGATAAATTAAATAAGGGACAGGCGACTTGCCGTTCCTTTTTTCGGGTGTTGGGCCTGGTCTTTCCATAGAGGCGAATTATAAACAATTTTTTGTTTGCAGGCAAACTATAGGATGAGGAAAGAAAATTTTTGTTATTAAGCCAGGTTTTCTTCTCCCCTTTCATAAAAACTTATAGAGACGTAGTTTGCGGTTTTGCCGATGAGATTGAGTTCATCTTGCAAAGCATTTGTTACTTCGTCTTCTCCTTCGACTCTAAAGGCTACTATCCTTTTCAAAAAATCCGGCGTGTGCAAAATTCCTTCGAAAACACAATGTTGGAAGCTGATTCCTGTCCCTGTTCCAATTAGCTTTAAACCTTCGGGCACTTCGCCATCTATTATCTCAAGCGTTTTTGTGGTCCATTCATGTTCACGGCTTAAATAATGATATTTATGCTCCGGCATTTTTCACCTCCTTTTTATTTGGAAAGAGGCTTTTGCCGTAAAAAACCTCTTTGAAAAAAGAGGTTTTGCTTTTTGTCTTAGACCTAATCTTTCCAAAATGGTTGGATTTGGCACCGTGGTTTTTACTCGGTTGCCGGATGGGTCACAGGGCCAATTCCCTCACCATCACTCTAGATTTATTAAGTTGTACTTAGATTATAGCATGTTCTTTGAGATCGTGTAGATAAGCGAATTGACTTGGTTGATAGCCCTATAGTATAATTCTCCCCATGGCTGAACGAGTGGAAACTACTTCCGTGAGGCAAGTGAGCCGCAGAGGTTTTTTAAGGTTAATTCCAAAAGCTGTGGGCGCAGGGGCTTTTGCTCTTGGTGCCGCGGCAATTCCAGACGTCAACGAAAGGCTGAGATCTTACAATAGAAGCGATTTGATAACACCCGTTTACGGGAAGCATGATACCGGTTTTGCCGGTGAGATGAAACAATACAGTTTACAGCTTGAGGGTTCGAACGGCGGCCGATTGAGTGATACGCACATGTGGTCGGATAACGTAAGACGTGAGCTTGAACAGCTTAAGCCGGGCGTTATTGCGATCGACAGCTTTGGCTACACGCAATTAGACCCCAATTTTTCAACGGTTAATGAATATTTTTGGTATGGGCTTCCCGGTGACCCGTTTTCCCTAAAGAGGACCGGTGAACTCTCAATTTTGGCTGCCGACTTGCCTTTCGGGGTACTTGTAGATTACAAGAAAAACAAATATACCTATCAGGCAAAAGATCCGATTGGTGCCAGGGTGCTTCAGGCAGCAGTTGATCATTACGAAAAGTCCAACGGTGTAGGCATTGAAGCTGACATTAATTACATGGTTGCAGAGGACAAAGTTGGCTCTTACATAGACAGACAACGCACGGAATTTATGGTTTCCGCTTTTGGCGTAGGCGGCCTGTCACTGGCATATCTGGCTGCCCATCCGGCAATTTTTCAACATAAAATGCCCAGAAGGCAAGCATTGAAAATCGGTGCTATAGGTTTGGCAGGTCTTGCCAATAGCGCAAGGGTTAGCGCACTTTATACTTTTAATACTGAAGAGGCTTTATATAATCCTGCTTTTGCCCCTGTTTCGGCAATACCAGAAATTACGGATCATGCACTCAAACTTGAGAAGTATGATCTTTTTAGGAATGCACTGATTGCTGCAAAGTTGGATGAGGCTACAGCCCAAGCCGATGGAAGCCACAAAAAGGGTGTTGCTGTAATGGGTTGGGGTCACGGACTTGTTGAATCGGTTTGGAATAATCCAAAAGAAAGAGAACGGATTATAAAGGGTGTTTTGCGGGATATTTTTTCCGATTTGGCACAGGACAAGCCAAGCGAGGAAGACAGACGCCAAATGCTTGGTGCGGTGATACAGCTTTACGGCACAATGGCCAGATATGATATTGGAGACGCCCCATCGGAGATGACAGTTGAAGGCTTAAAGAAAAGCATTACCAATAGTGTTGATTCGGTTTGCTTTTCGATTTCGGATATGGCAAAAGAAGCCGCGATTGACGTCGGTTTTGTTGAGAAATAGGTTTTTGGGTTTATGCCAGGTTTTGGGTTATTTTTGTAATTTGTAGACTACGCGATGGCGGGTTACGACAATGCCTTTTTTCGTTTGAGACTTTTTAATATACTCTTTTAAATATTTGACGTCTTTTTTGGTGTTATAGTCTTCAAAAATCGGTACACCTTGTAAGAATGTATCCAGTTCCTGATAATTGGGGTAATATTCCTCGTAATAAAAATCTTTTGCAGATATTATTTTGAAGCCGAGTTTTTTAAATTCCAAAATGTTCTTCTTGAGGCGTGATTTGTCCCAATTACCGTAGTTTTGGCCGCGGCCAAAAGTCTCCTTTAATTCTTTTACGTCTTTTTCTCCTATTCCAATTTCCAGATAATAACCGCCTTTTTTGAGTATTCGATAGAATTCTTTATAAAAGCTTGGACCCCTGCGGTTTATGGCAATATCGAATTTAGAGTTTGGAAACGGAATTTTTTGGGCATCTGCAAAGATAAATTCTAAATTTTTGATTTTTGCGCCCTTTTGCTTTTGGGTAGCGATTTTTAGTAGTTGCTTTGAGTTGTCTATACCGATAATTTTATTAAAATAGTGGCTGAGATCGTGGGTGAATTTGCCGTCTCCGCAACCTATGTCCAAGACTATTTTTTGAGCCGATGAAAGTTTGAGGATTTCACTTTTAAAAACTTTTTCCGGATCGGCTTTTGGGTAGACAGAAGTATATTTGGGTTTATTTGTTCCAAATGCGTAACCACCAAATTTTTTGCCGATTTTGTCGTAGAAATTTACCATGAGATGACTTACATTATACTAAATCGTTTTTTGGTGTAAACACTCCAGTTATTAACTTTAAATTTCGAGTGCTTTTATGAGTTCCGGCGGGACTTTTGACATTTTTTGTTCCTTGTAAGCCTGGGTAATTTCGGTATCTTGGTGCGGGAGTTTTGGCTCGTGGAAAGGTTCGCCCGTATCCCCCACTAAGGATAGGATTTTTGCCATGTTGCCGGAAAACGGCTGGTCTTTTTTCCCGGGCGGGCAATTATCTTCCAATCCCTGCAGGTACTGCTTAACGGGTTGAAAGTGTCCGTTTTTTGCCTCGTCCAGCGCAATTTTCATTGCTTCCTGGTCGGCCAGTTCCAGGTCGTTGTCATATGGTTCTATTCCCGGTTCAAATTCGGCAGCAACCGCATGGTAAATTCTAGCCTGAATGTCTGCCTGCAGGCGATAGAAGAGGCAGGTTGCCGCTAAATGTTGGGCTTCGTGCCTGGTGAGTGAAGTGGCAGCTTCTATTGTTTCGGCAGCCCTTTTGTGTGCAAAAACAGCGATATCGAAATTTTCCAAGCAACTTTTTGGGGTTCGTGCTCGTTCATACTACTATTTGAATGGCTATTTTAGACCGTCTGTGGATCAAGAGCAAGCGCTGCCGCCTTTCTTTTTTCAAGTTTTCAACGAGTATTTTTTTGTAAACAGCCTAAATATTTTGGGGTTTTTGTGCCATTTGGGCGAGAGTATAGGTTGCTTTTACAATCTTTCCGACTGTCAGCGATTCTTTTTTGGCGACCGCTTTTTTTACAGGCAGAAAGTAGCCAATTTCTTTTGTCGGGAAGAGTGATGTTTTCCAGGTGGTTTTGCCAATTGTGGTAATAACCGGGATACTTCCCCATCCGCCCGGGCGTACATTCGGGACTTTTCCGTTTGGGACCGGAAGATACATCCAGGGGGCGTACATTTCGAAAATTGCAAGTTTTGCGGTTACTTTAAAAACTTTGGCCATGTTCAAAAAATTTTAGCACTTCGCTATAGCTCAGTGTAAACTCTTTTTTAAAATTTATGCGATTTGGGAATTTGTGTTTTTGTGTGGGGACAGAAGCTTCGGCGGACCGATTAACACCAAATCCGCCTACTTCTGGTTTACGTGAAGACTATTCGGCCTTTTCTTCTGTTTTGGCTTCTTCTTTCTTTTGGTCTTCAACTTTTGTTTGATCGTCGTTCATTTTGTTCCCCCTTCCTGCTAGAGAACTATAACAGTTTAAGCGCAAATAAGATAGACTACAGGATTTAATGAGTAGTAAACGGGTGAGCTGATACGAAGAAAAGCACAATGTGGCGAATTTATACCGATTGCGCTTTGTTTTTTATGCCTTTTAGAATTGCCCAGGCAATGACGCCGTAATCGTTATCGCAGCCTATTAAGCTTTGCATTGCTTCAAGATCTTCGACGACTGTTTCTTCGGGAATACTAAGCTCGACGGAAACTTCTGCCCTGGTTAGGCCCACGGCGCGTTGAGTTAATATAGAATGTTCCCTTTTGGTTAGTTTACGATCCAGATTATCGGGAAACGGAGCCGGGTCTATCCAGCCTTTTGCCGCAGCCAGGGTAACTGCCTTTGCATTGCGGTCCGTTCCTTTGCCCCGGTCCATTTTATCTCTGATACGATTGCCGTAGTTGCCCGCGGTTCCTTCGGAAATGCCGAGATAAACAGCAACGTCTGCCGGTACACACGGCCCGTATGTCCAGGCTTCTATCACCCGTTTTTCGGGTTCGGTAAAAATGTCTTTTAGATCGAGATTCCAGTGTGGTTCGATGTCTAACCTGCCCATAAGTGCAACGAAATAACATATTATAGGCTTTTATTCAAGTTACTTGAGAAAATTAGGGTGTGAGCGTGGCGCCGGTTTGAGTATTTAGAATCGGTTTTTATTTTAGTACTTTATATTACAGAGGTAGCATACAGGCCATTTGGCTGGAGCTTGAAACCAAGTTTTTTGGCGGTTGCATCATAGCGCATTTCAAGTCTTTCCTTTCTTGCTTTCATATCGTCTCCTATGGGGCAATCTTTTTGTTTGCATTTGTGTATTTCTATCCATCTGTTTTTCTCTGTAGGCAGCATGTAGACTGTGCGTATTTGTGCTTCGCTAGCCCATTTTAAAACCAGACCAATCATTGCCCGTTCCCATTTATGTGCCCCTAAAACAGATTTTGCTTCTTCGTAAAGTGCGGGGTCTGGTCTTTCGCCAAATCTGCCCCCGTAATTTTTTAGTGAGGGCCCTTGGATTTGGACAATTACAGGGTGTGGATAACGAAAAGGCATGCTTCCTTTGAGAGTGTTATGGTCTGTAACTGGGTCATAGTCTTCCACTTTACTTCCGAGACAAAGACTTGCTACCGCAATCCACAGTTTTTGGCCATGCATGACTTGTGAGTCAACTCCAAGGGCAAGGCTGAGATCTCCATCTAGATAATAAGTGCCCATTAGGTCGTTTTCTATTGTGCGAGGTCCTCTTGTCGGGACAGGTTTTAGGGAAAAATTATATGTGCCGCTGCAATTGTCCTTAGTGAATGATTGCATGTATTCATTTAATCTTTGGCCCTGCATTTCTTCTGCGAATCGAGCAAGAGAAATTGCCGTTGCTTCTTCTGAAAAAGGTATGCCCGATGGGGGGTTGTCTATGAGCTGTGCATACTTTATCTCGGCTGTTGCGTGCGCGACTGCGTTTGTCAATAAGCTTGGTACAAGAATTTCTCTGGCCATAGTAGTAAATGAAATTAAGGTGTGAGTGTGGCGCCGGTTGCAGAAATTCCACGGGCAACATAATCTAGAAGTTCTTGGTCCTCGTGAATACCTTTAATTCCGAGGCGAAACTCAACCGCGCCGTTTGTTTTATGGGATTGGATTGCGTCAATACTTATCCCGGCATCGGCAAACGGGATCAGGACTTCTATTAAGGCTCCTGCTCTGTCGACAGGAATCGTAACTGTGACAGATTCAGCTTTAAGATTTGCTACCTCTTCCAAAATAGCAGTTGTTTCTGCAAGCTTTTCTGTCCGTATTTGGCCGGTTGGGTCAAGTTCTTCTGCCGTTTTGCTGAAGCGTTCTTTTAAAATGTTTGGGCTTGCGGTTTGCGAGATTCCGGTTATATTTTCCGTTAAAGTCAGGGCAATATCCCCTCGCCTTGGATTGTCCAGCCTGACAATTTGTGCCGAAATTTCCGGTTTGAGAACCTCTGTTCTCCACATAGCAATCCTGGAAAGGGTTGAGTTTGCCGTTGAAAGCTGATCCACAACTTTCAGATCCAGGCCGTATTTTTCGGCTAAGTCGGCCAAGGTTTCGGCGTACGCCCTGTTTATTAGGTGCGGGAGGTACTGGTTTATGTCCATGTAGAGGTCGTGATCTTTGAGCTGTAAGGGTACAGGAATCATGCCCGCTCCCCGGTGTATTTCAAGCGCAACTGCTGTGGCCGGGCCGGAGTTTGGCCCTACTTCCATCATCATAATTGTCTGGTTTTTAAGAGGCTGGGTTGGAATGCAGTTTGGGTGTGTCGAGCAAACGCTCACGCCAATTTTGTCCAGTCGTTTGTATTGTTCAATTAGCTGATCCTTTTCGCCAGCATTGTCGATGACCTTTTTGCCAAGAAAAGCTTGAATTCCCGCCTCTTTTATAACGAGCGGTATTTCTGCAGGCGGCAGGCTAAAGTGCACAATGTCTGCGCGCCTTATTGCCTCAACGGCAGGGATAGAGGCCGGATCTTTTAAATCACAGCCGATTCTATCGGTATAGCCGGCTTCTTCGTAAAGCTGGCCCGTTTTTTTGCCCCAATCCCCTTCCGAGCCAAATATGGCTACAGTTTGCAGTTCCGGCGTCATAGGTCGGGATTATAGACTATGAGGTTACTTCGTGGCAACGTGCTGGTTTAGCGGGGCTTTTCGTCTAGCTTCGAGTTTTGCTTTAACCCAGTCCATCTCGCTTGCTGACGCAACAAGAACCAGTGCGTAGGAAACCGAATCTTGTGAATGGTTGCCAGTAATAGGTTTGATATATAGAATAACCGTTGAGCCTTTTGGATCCGGAAGAACCAGGGTGCTGTCGTAACGCCTGGCATGCTGTTGTTTTTCGGCCGGGACAGGAAAGATTCTTCTGACATTATCGGGTAAAGATTTAACCTCCTCGCGGGAAAGGGTAAATTCGATTTGTGCATTATTCGGGTGCTCAGTGGACTGGCCTTTTGCCAAAACCCTGACGCCGTAATCAGTTTCGGTTATGCCTGAAAGATAAGCAAGCGTTGATTTGGTGCGGGCTACAGCCTGCTCGGGAGTCAACTTTTCCATTTTAGGGGTGTATTAAACAAGAATTTTTGGCAAATTGCAAACTAAATCCTGACGGTTGCCAGGAATTCTTTCTGGAGCTTTTTGATGATTTTGTCCCTTGCTTCGTGGACTTCCCCGGCGTCGGGAGTGCCTGTTGATTTTTGATAAGTTAACCTAAAGGTTACTGATTTTTTGCCTTCACCTATTTTTTCACTTTCAAAGATATCCGTAATTTCGATGTTTTTTACAAGAGTTGAGGTTTTTGTGATTTCTTCCGTGATTAGGGCAACCGGAGTTTGGACGGCGAAAATTGCAGAGATATCTTCTATTTGCGGCGGGTATTTGGGAATAGGGTGAAAAGATAAGGTTTTAGATTTTAGACTGTAGATTATAGATAAATTAAGGTTAAGGGCCAAAAGCGGTGTTTCGATGCCGAAAGAGCCTGAGAAATTACGGTTTAGTAAGCCTATTTTGCCTACTTCCTGGCCTTCCACTTTTACTGTTGCGGCCAGATCTTTTTGGAAAATGCCGCCATCTTTTGTTTCTTTTTGAAATGAGGCGGTTTTGCCAAGGATTTGCATGATGTTTTCTGCCAAGCCTTTTATTTCGTAAAAGCTGTCGCCGGTTTTGACGGCCGAAAGCCATAAGTCCTGCGTGGGCAAACCGGCCTTTTGCTTTATGTAAGTTTTGGCAATTTCAAAAATGGCAAGAGACGGTTTGATATTTTGGTTTTTTGCGACAATGTCGACTAGAGATGGAATAAGGGAAGGCCGCATAAATTGCCACTCTTCGGTTAAAGGGTTTTGAAGTTCGACTGCTTCTTTTTCTGATACTTGGGATGTTTGTAGCAAGTTTTTGGAAATTATGGAATAAGACATTACTTCGGTTAGACCCAAAATCTTCAGCGAATTTTTAAGGGCTATGACCTGTTTTAGGCTGCCGTCTGTCCTTTGAGGAACCTGGCCTTCGGGTAGTGTTGAAGGCAGGTTGTGGTACCCATAGATGCGGGTTATTTCTTCTATTAAATCAACATCTTCCTGTACATCCTGGGCTCTCCACGAAGGTACCTGGGCGGTTAATTTTGCTACATCTGCTTGTACCTTAAAACCCAAAAGCCTTAGGATTTGGGCCGCTTTGGCGGGTTCTATTTTTACGCCTGAATACTTTTGGAGCTTGTCAAAATTCAGGCTGATGGTCTTTGAAGCCTGTTTTCTGGGATAAATATCTATGAGTTCGGATGCAATCTGGGCTCCCGCGGTCTTTTTGGCCAAATAGACCGCGCGGGATAAAACCGGCAGGATATTTTCCAGGTCTATCCCCTTTTCAAAACGGGCAGCCGCTTCTGTTCTTTGCGCCAAAGCCTGGGTGGTGCGCCTTATGGTTTGCGGATCGTATGCCTGGACGAAAAAGATAGCCCTTTTTGTGCGGCGGGTAATTTGGGAATTTTCACTGCCCATGATACCGCAGAGATCCACGAGGCGTTTTTGGTCTTGGATGACAATTGAGCCTTCCGGGAGTTTGTAATTTTTGCCGTCCAGAGTTGTCAGTTTTTCACCCTGCCTGGATGCTCTTAAAACCATTTTGGCGCCTAATATTTTGTCGTAGTCAAAAGCGTGCATAGGGTTTCCCGTTTCCATCATGATGTAATTTGTAATGTCGACTATGTTGTTGATTGAGCGAATACCGACTGCTTCCAGGCGGTTTTTTATTACGGCCGGCGAGGGACCGATTTTGATGTTTGCAAGAACAATTGCCGTGAATTTTGGGCAGAGGATGGGATTTGTTATTTTTACATCCAGTGTTAATTTTTCTTTTGTGTCCGGATCTAAATTTAAATCCATACCGACGGGCGGTTGGAGTTTTGATTTACTGCCAATATAGTTGAGGATTGCGTTGGCTTCGCGGGCGATACCATAGACGGAGAATGCGTCCGGGCGGTTGGTGGTTACTTCGATATCGAAAATGTAATCCTCTCCGCGTTTTTCGGTGCGCTCAACAGAAGGGCCGGCAAGCGAAAGCTCACGGGAAATAGTTTTGGCCGCAGCGTCGGTTTTTAAATATTCGCGAAGCCAGGAGATTGGGACGAGGAGGTTCATAGTTTATGGTTCATGGTTCATAGTTCATGGTTCATAGTTTATGGTTCATTGTCAAAATTGCTCGAGGAATCTGATGTCGTTTTGGTAAAGCAGCCTAATGTCGGGCAGTTCGGTTTTCATGGCAATAGTCCTTTCAATTCCCCAACCGAAGGCAAATCCGGTGTAGATTTTTGGGTCGATCCTGCCGGCTTCCAGAACTTTTGGGTGAACCATGCCGGATCCGCCCAGTTCGAGCCAGCCTTCCTTGCATATCCTGCATCCTTTTCCGTCGCAGACACCACAAGTTACATCTACTTCAAAAGAAGGTTCGGTGAAGCGGAAATGGTGCGGGCGCAGGCGCGTTACCCTGTTTGGGCCAAAGAAGGCTTTTGTAAAATAGTCGAAAGTGCCTTTAAGATCGGTTATCGAAACTTTTTTGTCCACTAAAAGTCCTTCGAACTGGTGAAACATTGGAGTATGGGAAACGTCGATTTGCCGACGGTAACAGCGTGAAATGTTGATCATTCTGACAGGCGGTGTTTTAACTGTTTCCATTTCGCGGACCTGGCCGTTTGAGGTGTGCGGGGTAAGGACTTGGCGTCCGAGTTTTGGATTTGGTTGGGAGTCGATAAGAGAGCTTGTTGCTCGATGACTCGCAATGAAAAATGTTTCCCAGTCGTCTCTTGCAGGGTGGCCTTTGGGCATATTTAAGGCCTCGAAGGCGTACCAATCCCAATCGACTTCTGGATAGCTTTGAAGTGAAAAGCCAAGTTTTGAAAATATATCGACAATTTCCTCTATTGCCTGTGAAACAAGATGAAGGTGGCCAAGCTCCTGTTTTTTGCCGGGGGCGGTAACATCGATTGATTTACCTAACTTGTGGCTTGCGGCTAGTGACTGCTTAGTCTTTTGAAAAATTGCTTCCAGCTCTTTTTTAGCCGCATTTATCATTTGCCCTGCTTGCGCTCTTTCTTCTTGCGGCAGAGCCGGAATTGTTTTTGTAAGGTTGTTGATTTTTGAAGATTTGCCCAGGATTTCTACATAGAGATTATTTAATTCTACTGAGTCTTTGGCGGTTTCTATTTTTGTTTTGGACTGCTCCAGCAGATTTTTGATTGTGTTATCCATGCTGTGATTATACAGAAACGGCAGAGTCCTTGTTAAGGGCAAGCCCTTGTCCAGACTATTCGAGGTTAAGGCCTGTCCTTTTCCCCACAAAAATACCTCTCGTTGGAAGAAAAAAGCTCTTGGAACGAGAGGTATGCGCGAAATATAACAAGTGGAAACTGGCAAGTCAATTACTTGACAGAATGGATTTTTAGGCTACTTTTTTTACAAGCTCTTCGAAAGCTTTGGGGTCTTCTGCGGCAATTTGGGAGAGTACCTTTCTATCCAGTTCGATATTTTTCTTTTTGAGAGAGTTTATAAAAACGTTGTAGGAAACGTTGTGTTGGGAAAGCGCAGCGTTAATTCTAACGATCCAAAGGGATCTGTTGTCGCGTTTCTTCTGGCGTCTGCCGCGGTAAGCATCCGCGCCGGCATGGATTGTGGCGGTTCGCGCTTCTTTTATGAGTTTAGATCTGCCGCCCCTAAAACCTTTTGCTGCTTTTAAGATTTTTGTATGGCGCCTTCTGGATGTAACCCCTCTTTTGACCCTCATTTTATAAGCAGCATCCTTTCCATGTTTGTTTGTTCAACTTTGGAAACGTATGCAACTTTTTTATATCTGGTTCTGGCACTTTTGCTTTTGGCAGATTTTAAATGGCCTGCCATTTGGCGGCCTCTTAGCAGCTTGCCGGAAGCCGTAATTTTAAAGCGTTTAGCTGCTGCCTTTTTAGTTTTCTGTTTCATTTTCTTTAGGTTTTTCTAATTTTGCCTTTTTGGTTCTTTTTATAATTGTTACAAATCTTCGACCCTCAAATCTTGGCGGTTTTTCGATTTGTCCTTCTTCCCCCAAGCTTTGCATAATTTTATCAAGCAGTTTGGGCCCAAATTCCGTATGGGCCATTTGTCTTCCTTTAAAGACGATGCTTATTTTAACTAAATTGCCTTCCGCAAGGAATTTGCGAGTCCTTTTGAGGCCTACTTCCATGTCGTGTTCACCGATAAATGGCGAAAAACGAACTTCTTTGAGGTCGGTTTCCTTGGTGTGTTTTCTGGCCTCTTTGCGCTTTTGCTCTTCAAGATATTGGAACTTTTTAAAGTCTATTATCTTGACAACGGGAGGTTTCGCTTCCGGGGCAATTTCTACTAAATCCAATTCGACTTCTTGTGCTTTTTTTAAAGCCTCGCTAAGTGGCAAAATGCCGATTTGTTTTCCAGTTTCGTCGATTACCCGAACTTCTTTTGCCTGGATTTGCTGATTTAGTTTAAAATACCTATTTACGGCTGACCTCCCGATTTTTACAAATCGTTCTAGCGGATATTACCATGATTTATGCTTTGGTGGCAATCCCGCCTAAGACTTTGTCCCTAAATTTGGATAGCTCCATTTGGCCGAGATCTTTTCCGTCACGGGTTCTGATGCTGACTTTTTTGGCCGCGACTTCTTTGGCGCCGACAATTACGATATAGGGAGTTTTTTGAAGTGTGGCGTCGCGGATTTTGGCCTGAAGCGTTTCGTTTTTATCGTAAAGCCGGGTTCGGATTGATGCGCTTTTTAAATCTTCATCTATTTTTTTGCAATACGAAAGTTGTCCGTCTGTAATCGGAAGAATTGCAACTTGGGTTGGTGAAAGCCAAACAGGGAATGCCCCCTGGTATTGCTCGGTTAAAATTGCAACAAAACGCTCAAACGAACCGAAGATTGCCCTGTGAACCATAACCGGCCGTTTGGGATCTCCATTTTCGTCAGTGTATTTCAAATCAAATGCATTTGGCATATGAAAGTCGATTTGGACTGTTGCAAGCTGCCACTCCCGCCCTTGCGAGTCTTTAATATGAAGGTCGATTTTTGGTCCGTAAAAAGCCCCGTCTCTATCCTTGGGTGAATATTTTAATTTTTTGTGTTTAAGGACATCTTCC
Organism: bacterium; assembly: GCA_021813125.1. Lineage (GTDB taxonomy): Bacteria > Patescibacteriota > Microgenomatia > Curtissbacterales > GWA2-41-24 > JAKAJD01. Next base: position 23,228 of record JAKALT010000011.1, read on the forward strand.
AGGGTCTTTTCGGCTTTGTCCCAGTCGCTGTCGCTTCCGGCGCGCTCTTCCGGGCGGGTTGCCAGTTTAAATTCGTATTCAAAATCGAATATGTTGTAAAAGGCAACCATGGTGTCGAGGATGTTTCCTACTTCCTCCGCAATTTTTTCCTCCCTGGCAAATATATGGGCGTCGTCCATTGTGAGCTGGCGAACACGCAAGAGGCCGTGGACCTCGCCAGATTTTTCGCGCCTGTGGAGGCGGCCTATTTCCGAATACCTTAAAGGGAGCTCGCGGTAGCTTCTGTTTTTAAAACGGTAAAGTATTGTTGATTCGGGGCAATTCATAGGTTTTAAGGTGTAGCTTACCGATTTTTTACCTTCTTCCTCGTCCGAAAGGCTTAAATTATACATATTGTGTTCGCCAAATTTTGAGAAGTGTCCGGACTGTTTGAAAAGGTCGGATTTGACCATTATTGGGGTAGAAGTTTCCTGGTAGCCAGCTCCTAGGGTTAGCTCGCGGATAAATTTTTCCAGTTCTTTAAAAATCACCAGGCCGTTCGGAAGCCAAAACGGAGCACCAGGGGCAATATCGTCGGTGAAAAAAAGTTCCAGTTCGCGGCCGATTTCGCGATGGTCTTTTAGGCTGGTTTTATTCATTGCATCGGGGTGCCTGGCTGCTGCAGGTTGCTTTGGGCGGATTTTAATACTTCCGCGAAGAAATGTCCAAAGATTGGGACAAAATCTATCCTTCGGGCAAAATAGGCTGCAATGGCGATTAAGATTGAGGCGCCAACCAAAACGCCAAGGCTCCAGGCGATTCCGCCGAAGAAGTTGTTGAAAATCATTTTCAAGAAAGGTCGGTGGACTTTTTCGTAATTTTCGAGTTTTGGTGCCTGTTGGGGCGGTATATTTTGTGCTTGCGGGATTTCTGCTGCCATTAGTTTGATTGTATTAGAAACGCAGGGTATGGTGCAAGGAATTAGTGTTCGTAAGTATTAAAGCTCGCCTCTTTTTTCCATATCCTCTCTAATTTCATGGCGTTGCTGGGCTGCTTTTTGCCTGTCAGCTGGTGAGGTTGTCCCAAGCCGCCCACGCTCGATCGGTTGAGGTTTTGTCATTTCTCTTCCACTACTTATTGCGCTCATTACCCTTTTTTTCTTGCCAGCATCTAACGTTCCTTGTGATCCAACGATTTGGTTTCTGGGTTTGCCTCTGTATACGCGCGGTAAATGCTGTGCTGGTAAATCGGGATCATGGTCCATTGATCGTGGTAATGGCTCCCACGGGTTGTCAGGAGAAGGTGTTGAGCTTTCTGTTTGAGATAAATTGGCTTGATTAAGACGAGCTAGGTAATCCGGGTCAGATTCTGGGTCCGGGTTGACAGAACCTGTTTCTTCCAATTCACGTCTAAGTCTTCTAATTCTTTCGGATCTGTCACTTTCTGGAATTTCACTGTTTCGCATAAGTGTATTTTAGCAGAAATGGTCTAAGGTCAGGCCTTAACCCAGGATTAATCTTGACAAAGGCCTTACCTTTTTCTAGCCCCACCAGACTTCTTTGATGCGGGCATCCTGGCGGTCGGCGCCAAAAAATTCGCAGCAGTAATCGACCATTGGGTTTCGCTCATAGGGTTTGCAGGAAAAGATGTCAATTAACACTTCACTATTTTTAGTGAAGGTGTGAACGGCAATATGGGAGAAGTCGATAAGAATAACGCCGGACATGCCGGGGTTTTCGGGAATCCCCGGAGATATCAGGGGCCCATCCAAAACGTGCATATTTGAGCGCTTAACAATTTCAAGTAAAAATTCATGCACAGCTTGCTGGTCGTTGAGATTTTTGGTGCAGCCTGAAAGGTCACAGATAATATGGTAGCGTGGTTGTTTGACCATGTAATTTAATAATAAATAACAGGAAGAATATTTCGCAAGGGAGAAGCTTTTAACTTGAACGAGTGCTTGATTTGAAGTAAAATCTACGCAGTATTCGGGCTCATAGCTCAGTTGGTTAGAGCGTCACATTGACATTGTGGAGGTCAGAGGTTCGAGCCCTCTTGAGCCCACCCGAGTTTATCCGTTTTTTTAGGTTGTTTTTTAACTTTCTGCATTTCTACAGGCTCTTCCAGTTTAAGTTTTCTTGTTGGAACCCAAACCATTTCTTTTAGTAATGCAATAAATTTTGCACCATGTGCCGCAATTTTTTTTGGCTCTGGTGCAAGCTCTGATTGTCTTTTTCTTGTGACAGACTGCAATTTTCTGGTCGCCTCGATTGGAGGAGCTGATGCAATTGTTTTGTTAATAGCGTTATGAACTTCCACGGGATTATCCCTGTCTTCTACATAAGCCAGATTTGTTTCAACGTTTCTGGCGATTTGCGGGTATTCCAGTTTTCTTGAAGCAATTGCCGATGCTTCAAGGGGGTCTGGAACATCAAGTTTGTAAATTTTACCTTCAACTCTTGTTATAAGATCGGAGCCATGGCTTAATACGGACTCTTCCAGAATCTCTCTGGCGATGCGCTGCCTTTTGGCAAGACTTGCTTTGGCAACATGGTGCTTTTCTGAGGTTATGAACTCGTCCCATTCCGGCTCGCTCCCATTGAGCGGCTCCTCGCGGATTGGTTCCTCGCCCGACGGCCTTTCCCCGCCATCTCCATCAACAGGTATTTTGGGACCTCTAATGCCTGAACTTGCCAATGCTTGCGGTTCAGCTTGTGTTTCTGTTTGAGGCTCAACTTCAGTTTCCAGGCCACCCTCATTTTTAGTTAATGTTTGCGGCTGAGTTTTTACTTCGACAGTTTGTTCTTTTTCCGCTTCCGGAAGTGGCTGAGCTGTCAGAGGAAAAATAACTTCCGGTGCGGTATGCTCGGTGTAAGCTGCTTTATTTTCCTCTTTAATTTTGTCTTCTTCTGCTAGTTCTATTTCCTGAATTTTTGCAACCCAAAAGCTTAGTTCTTCATTTGAGTTAGGAAATAGAATGTTTGCCAGATTGACTGCTTCGGCGCGAGCTTTTTTGTCTGCCTCTTTTTCAAGTACAGGTGAAATTATGGGCGTTTCGATTTTGAAAGCCGGAGGTATTTGCAGTGGTTCCGCGGCTTGGACGTTAGGACGTATCGCTTCAAAAAGTTTTTCGTTGAATACAATTTCCGGCACAGGAACCGTTCTGTCCAAATGTATCTGAGGTTCAATTTTTGCCAATGAAGGAAAGTGCAAATCAGGGCCGCTAGAACTGGCAATTGTCAAAGGCTTAATTTCCATGCCGAAGCTAGGATTAAAGTTAAATCCTTCGCCCATTTGCGCCCCGAAATTTGTTGAAAATGGCTGTAAGGAACCTACGTCCGGCAGGACAGATGGTGCGATTGCAATAGCGGTCGGTGCCTGAATTTCTACGCTCATGGTACCTCCTATTTTTGCGCGCAAATTATATCAGAAAATTGACTGATAATCAATATTATGGGATATGTTTTGAAGGCTAGCCCTGAAGCTGCCCTTCGATGAACTCAGGACAGTTGCAATTACCCTTGCAACTGCATCGTACCTTGTTCGTGAATCTTCATTTGTTTGCCGGAAACCCAGGCAAGCATGCCGGTTGCCGGTTTGGAGTTTTGCCTTTGGGCGACCATGTCCTGGGCATCTTTAGATTTCTTGGCTTCAATGCGCCAAGTTTTAACAATGGTTGTGAGCCTCTTAACGTCTATTGCACCGACCTTTTTAGGTATAGCTTCCATGTGTGCCGTTGTAGGTTTGCCGACAATTTTGGAAAGCTCGGCGATTTCCTGCTGAAGGGCGACGATTTCGGCCTTGAGGTCCTGCTGAATTTGCTCTTCGGTTCTTGAAGATTGTGTTCTATATTCTTCTTGTATGGCACGAATTGCTGCCGCAACACTTTGTGCTTCTTGTTCGGAGTGGTTGTCCGATTCTTCTTTCATTTCCTTAAGTTTTTGTTCTTCACGGGCTCGTTTAAGATCTGCACTTGCCATTTCATGCTGTCTTTTGCCAATTAGGGTTTCAGGGAAAAAACCCATAATTTGATCTTTTGCATCTTCCCCTATTGGACCAAGCTGGTCTTTGAGGGTTTCCAGCGGTTCACGGATTATTTTTGCCGCGTTTTTGGCAGTTTTTGTTGCGTTCATAATAGTAAATTATATGACTTTTTGAAGCTAAAGTCAAAAAATACCCAGCTTATTTTTTGCCGGTGAAGTTTATATCGAGGTCGATGTTGGGAGGCGTGAATTTTCTGGTACTTGAATTAATATAGTCGACATAGTCTGTGAATTCGTTGACCTTATCCTGCATTGCTTTGACTTGGGGATCGGCTGTCGGGGTTGGTGTAGCCTGGATTCCTCCCGAAACAGAAGTTTTTGATGTGTTTTCTGCTTGTTTGCCAGAAAGCAGGAGCAAGCCTGTGTAAATTATGATAATAAAAGAAAATAGAATTACATAGCTTATCGGCTTTGGCGCTTTAAGTTTGTAGAACCAATCTCTTGCAGACTCTCCTACGGATTTCCTCTTTTTTTGATCAGGTTGTGCCTGTTCAGGTTTTAAAACTGCATTTTTAGCCGGAGCAGCATTTTCCTCCTTCATTATTTCTTCTTCCATTACCCCCTGTGCTTCTTCGTTCATATAGTTTTTAAAATTTCCGCAAAGATATTTTTGGCCCTTTGCAGTTCGCCTTTTGTTTTGGCAGTAGTTTTGGAAATATCATTTAGGTTTGCCGGGTCATTTGATGTCGGTTTGATTTTGCTGAGGGCAGTTCTGGCCGCCGTGTTATTTGCAACAGAAGCCGAGCGGATGTCGGCAACTTCGGAGTCCCAATTTGCAAGAAAAGAAGCATATTGCGTTTGGTCTACTCTGGAAGTAACAAAGGTTTTCAAAACGTCCGATAAATTCACAAAATTTTCCAGTGCGGCTTCACTTTCGGCAACCTCGTAAGTGGCGAGGGCTTTTAAAACAATGGGGTATGTGGTTTTGGTGACATAAGTTTTCAGGTCTGCAGCATAGGGAACCGTGTCTTCTAGCGTTTTTAGGCCGTCCACGTTTTTTTTGTTGTTTTGATAGTTGGCGATTTCGTCGTCTAGCATTTTAAAAATCTGGTTTTTTTCGGTATCTTTTTGGTTCCAGTTGAACGCGTTACCCTGCTCCTTGATGTATCTGAGGTAGGCGACATAAACATCGTAAATTTTCGAAAGACAATCTTTGGTTGTTAAAAATGCACTGTTTTTGGCGGTTGCAGTTTGAAAAGCAATGTATGTGGACCTGTCGGTAATATACTTGTTGTGGCAATCTTCGTATTTGGAAAATTGATAAGAATAATCTTGAAGCGCCTGGTCCAGGCGTTCCTTTTCTTTTGCATCCTGATATTGGGCTTTGATTTGCGAGGTAGCCAGAAATAAGGTTAAAAATACAAGAACAACAGCCAGAACAACCTTGATAATTTTGGGCATTAGCTTAATTTTATGATTATTCGTACCTTAGGGCAACAATCGGGTCTAATCTAGATGCCCTGAAGGCGGGGGCTACACCAAAAACTATTCCGACGGCAGAAGAAAAACCGAGAGCCAAAAAGACCGACCAAAGAGGAATTGTTGTTTTTATTAGAGCGGAAAGGGCAACTGAGCCGATGTATCCCAAGGAAAGGCCAATAACTCCGCCCGTAAGGGAAAGGATGATTGCTTCGATTAAAAATTGTGTGAGGATATCTTTTGGTCTTGCGCCGACTGCTTTTCTTAAACCAATTTCCTTGGTGCGTTCGGTGACGGAAACAAGCATGATGTTTGATATCCCAACGCCGCCCACAATAAGCGAAATTGCGGCAATACCTCCCAGGGCAATTGTAATAAAGCTTAAAATTGAGGTGACTGAGGAAAGTAGCTGCTCCTGGGACATAATCGTGAAGTCGTCTTCCCCCAGAGACCTAAGCAGAATTTTTTCTATTTGGGCTTTTGCTTGCGGAATGCTTTCTGTTGATGTGGTTTTAACGAGTATCGAGTTGACCTGGTTTGCACCGGTTAAAACTCTTCCTGCAGAAAGCGGAACCAGGACCTGATTGTCGACATCGATACCGCCTACATTACCTTGGGGCTCCAATACTCCAATCACCAAAAAAGGTTTTTTGGAAATGGAGATCTTTTGGCCTATCGGGTCCTGAGACTTGTAAAGGTCTTTTGCCAAGGTTTGTCCAATTACGGCGACTTTTCTGGCTGCCCTGTCGTCTGCTGATGAGAAAACCCTTCCGCTTTGGGCGCGAATGTCCGACATTGCAAAATAATCGGTTTTTGTTGCCGCAAGCGTTGTTATTTTGCTACTGTTTCTGTAGCTTGCAGTCGCGGATATTTCAATAAAGGGCATTATTGTTTGGATGTCGCTGCTTTTTTCACGCTCCAACTTGTTTACGATGTCAAAACTTAATTTGTTTACGGATCTTGGCGGGCCGCCTTGGGGGCCAAACTGGACCTTACCGGGAATGATGAAAATCGAATTTGAACCAAGTTTTGCAAATTGGGCTGAAACGTAGCTTTGAAGGCCGGAACCAATTGAGATTAAAAGAATGATTGCGGCCACTCCGATTATGATACCCAAAGCAGTCAAGGCGCTTCTTAACTTATTGGCATAAATTGCTTCCTGTGCGAGCCTAAATGTTTCAAAAATATCCATTTTTTTCGTTTAACGTCTAACGACTAAGGACAATAGTTTTTCATTTGCGATTTTTCTTGTCTGAAATAATTTTGCCATCCCGAATTGTAATAACACGTTTGGAGAGTTTAGCAATGTCCGGCTCATGGGTGATCATAATAATTGTATTGCCACCCTTGTTGAGTTTTTTCAATATATCCATAATTTCATAAGAAGATTTTGTATCCAAGTTTCCGGTTGGCTCGTCCGCAAAAATAATCAAAGGATTGTTTACCAGTGCACGTGCAATTGCAACACGCTGCTGTTGCCCCCCCGAAAGTTGGGCAGGTGTGGATTTTAGCTTGTCTTTCAAGCCGACTGCTTCCAAAAGTTCTATGGCTCGTTCTTGGCGTTTGGCCCTTGGGGTATTGGAATAGACCATTGGGAGTTGGACATTTTTAAGGGCGCTAGTCCTGGGAAGCAAGTTAAAAAACTGAAAAACGAAACCAATATTTTCGTTTCTTATAGAAGCCAATTGGTTTTCATCCAGATTTGCAACGTTTTGGCTTTCCAGAAAATATTGGCCGGACGTAGGGTGATCGAGGCAGCCTAAAATATGCATAAGAGTTGATTTGCCGCTGCCCGAAGGGCCGATTATAGCTACAAACTCACCCTTTTTAATTTCAAAGGATACACCGTCTAGTGCTCTAGTTTCGTTTGGGGGTTGTCCATATATTTTTGTAAGATTTTTGACCAGTATTAACGATTTCACTTTAAAACAAGCCCTTTTACTTTTTGAAATAGGCTTGCTTTTTGAAGCTGGTCAAAGCCGGCTATTACTACAGTTTCCTGGTCTGAAATGCCGGAAGCTATTTCGACATCGGTGTCTGATTCTATGCCTTTTGATACTTCTCTTTTTTCGTAGTTTGCGCCTTTTTTGACCCAGACAAATTTATCGTTGACTATAGCTTCCTGGGGAATGCTTAAAACGTTGTCTTTTTCTCCGGTTATTATCTGGACTGACCCGTTCATTCCCAACAGAAGCGGTTCTGAACTGTCCATGTCGAATGTGACGTTAAAAGCTGTTGCTCCGGTTGTGGTTGTCGTGGCCTGAGGCGCAATTTGGGCAACCGAAGAGCTAAATGTTTTGTCCGGAAAAGCGTCGAGTGAAATGTTTGCATTCTGGTTTAGCCTTAGTTTGCCTATGTCTGTTTCGTCGACTTCCGCAATGAATTGCGGCTTACCGCTTGAAGCAACTGTGGCAATAGTGTCCGTTACAAGGACATTTGACCCGGGGTAAAATGTCGGGTCTGCAACAATGTAACCGTTAATTGGAGATGTGATAGTTGAAAACCGGATTGCCAAGTCGCGTATTTCAACATCAAGGACCGAACTGTCGACAGTAAGTTCTGACCTTTGGGCAATTCTTTTTATAGCATCGGTTAATGGTTGGTCTTTATATGTATCTCTTGTGTCGTCGAGTTTTGTTCGGTCTGTCATATAAGTGTTTAAGTCTGATTTTAGCTGTTTTTGAAGCGTTTGCGTATTGAGTGATGCAATTGCTTCCCCAGCTGATACCTGCTGGCCCTGCTTAGCATTTATCCAGGCAATTTGGCCTGCAGATTGAAAATGCAAAACGGCAGATTTTTCGGCTTGGATTTTACCGGAAGAAGTAATTGTCGACTCGATTGATTTTGGCGTTACCGTGTACAGCTTTATTCTGGAAGCATCTTGGGCATTTCGGTTTCCAACTGTCCAAATTATAAAAAGAATAATTAACGAGATAATAACTTTTTTGTTGACAATCTTTTTTGCCCAGGAGATATATAGTTTTGGGTCGATAAAATTCATTCGAGGGTAATTATATTCAAATTAGCTTTACTAATTCAATCTTCATTACTTTGGGCCTTTTTAGCAGGTTTAGTTTGGTGGGATAATCAGATTGTGACGAAGAATTTTTTTCGCCTTTATCATATTTTTTTTGGCTTAATTTTTGCCCTGTCTTTTTTGTATGACGCATCTTTAAATGCCCACAGAATTGTTAATTTTTTTAGCTATTTTACTGTTCTTTCGATTCTTTTTAACACGTTATTTTTTTTTATATTGCGGATTTATAAATAAACGTAAGGGTCTTTTGGGGCTTTTTTTTGATGAACCTCGGGCTGCTTTTGTCGTGTATATTCTGATATCGGCTGTCGTGTACCAGTTTTCTCTTTCGGGAAGACCTGAAATTAAACCGGTTTTTTTGGGTTGATCTGATAGATCATAAATTAGCTCCTTTTGTTACGGTTTTGGGGCTGTTAATTTTTCCGCCGGAAAGAAAATTAAAATTTTCGGCTATTTTAAGGTGGCTTGCCTTCCCGGCTATTTACGTTGCGTATGTTTTTGCCCGGGGATTTGTGACTGGTTGGTACCCGTATTATTTTTTTGACCCTGCAAAGACAAGTTATCTGCAAATGTTAACTTTTGCTGTCGGGGCCACAGGTTTTGGCTTGATCGTTTCTTTGGCAATAATTTTCGTTGGGAATTTCCTGGCAAAATCCGGGTTGAATAAGTGATTTTGTGCCGAAATTTAAATGAAGTTAGGACTTTTGGGATTAAAACTTTAATCAAACTTTTATCGTGATTAATTTTTTCTGATTCTCAGGCTGAATTGCTGAATTTACGCCGTAGATAGCAACTTCGTTCACGATAAATTTCCAATCGACTTGATTTATCCTTGAATTAAGAAATTGCACTGAATTTTTTAAGCTTGAATCACTGCTAGTCTTGCTTGCCCTAGCAATAGTTATGTGAGGGTGAAATGGCAAATTATTGTCTAGGGCATTGAAATCATTTAATTCTTTGGTCAATTGACGATTAAAATCAGTAAGTGAACTGGGGTATATTACATTTAAAAAAATAATACCTTCTCTTGAATCTTCTTTCCCGAAAAATTCAAAATTATTGACTGCCAAAGAAGCTCCTTTAATCAGTTTAGTGTTTGCAGACACAATTTGGGCTATTTTATACAGAACATTTTGCGATTGCTTATCCAAATAATAAACGGTGATGTGGGGCGTTTTATGATATACGATTTTCCAATACGGATACAGCTTGCTGACTTTCCGTAAAGTATTTTCAAACTTACGTTGAAATTCATTCGGAAGAGGTATTCCTACAAAGCAGGATGTGTATTGCATTTGTCTGTGCCGAGGACAGGAATCGAACCTGCACACCTTACGGTACACGCTCCTAAAGCGTGCGCGTCTGCCAGTTCCGCCACCTCGGCTCAAAAGCAGGCTTTTGATGTTTTATGATTGCTGGCAGAGAGATTTTAGCAGTTTTTAGCTTGAAGCGCGAGTTTTTTCAACTGCTTTTGCATGTGCTTGCCATTCAATTTCATCATCGAGTTGTTCTAGCTGGACTGGACCATAATTTTTCTCAAGTGCCTTTGCAATGAGGTAATCGGCAAAGTGAGGGTTTTTTGGAAGAAGCGAGCCGTGTAAGTAGCAGCCAAAAGCGTTTTTGTAGATTGCTCCTTCCGTTTGGTCTTCTCCGTTGTTTCCGCTGCCGACAATAACGGAACCAAGAGGTTTTAGGTTTTTGCCCAAATAGGTTTTACCCGAATGGTTTTCAAAACCAATAAGGAAGTTTGAGGGCAAATTGTCCGTCGGGTAGGAATTTTCGATTTCGCTATTTAGGTTTGGGTCAATTTCGATTAGTAAATTTTGAATCATTCGGTTGTCTGACCCTACTGTATGCGCGTCAAAAAGACCAATACCGGGAATTTTTTGGCCTTCTTTTGTCTGGAAATAATTTTGCAACAACTGGTAACCGCCGCAGACCGAAAGAAGGACTGATCCTGAATCAATATATTTTTTGATTATGTCGGACTTTTTAAGTAAATCTTCCCCAACGATTGATTGAGCTTGATCTTGGCCGCCACCAAAGAAAAATAAATCGTAGGTGGCAGATTTCAGGTTTTGACCAACCGAAACATTTTCAAGATTTACACTGATCCCCCGCTTTTGACAGCGATAGGTTATTGCCAAGATATTCCCTTTATCACCATAGGTGTCCATTAAGTCCGGATAAAGATGGCAGATGTTGAGTTTATAGTTCATGGTTATTAGTTAGTTTTTGTGCCACTTGCCAACGGTTCCTGTTTTTGCAAAGTATTTTTGTAGCGATATTAAGGCCGTGTAGGTTGGAAGAATTACCAGAGTATCATTGGTGTTCAATAATTTCATTGCAGATTTGATTGAGGAATCTATTTGTTCGTTAACATTATATTTACTCACTTTAAAATTTGCATATTTAAGACGTGTCGCCATATCCCAGGAGCGGGTGCCTGATATAGTCAGCTGTTTGGTTTTTTGCGACAGGGTTTCCCAGTTAGTGTCCCAAATCCAGGAAACATCCGTGCCATCTGCAAAGTTGTCGTTTAGGATAACAAGAAGGTTAAGATTGCCCTGGCTTGACAGAACTTTTACAACTTCATTTGCGCCTGTCGGGTTTTTAATAAGAAAAATGTAAATTGTTTTTTTGCCTACCATGATTTTTTGGAATCTGCCAAAAACCGGCGTAAAGTTTGCTATTGATTGGGTAAACATTGGTGGTGTTAATTTATAAAAGGCGCTTATTGCAGCAGATGCCAGAACGTTGTAGGCGTTGTAAAGACCTGGCAGATTATAGTTTATAGCCAATTGTTTATGGTTGAGGATTGTTAGATTGAGGGATGTCGAAAAATCCTTATTAAGGATGATATTTGATGCCGATATTTGAACTTTAGGGTTTTTGAAGCCGCATTTTGCACAGGTATATTCTCCAAGGTGTCCTAGCGTATAGGAGTTGTAATTGAGTTTCCCATGGCATATCGGGCAATTTTTTATATCCTGAACACCGCTTTG
>JAKALT010000012.1 GCA_021813125.1 bacterium
GTTTTTGGTCCACAAATTTAAAACCGGATGCGCCATGTTTTTGGAAATAACTGCGTTTGCAGCCGTTAGTATATTTTGTGTGGACCTGTAATTTTGCTCCAGATTAAACACTTTAGCATCGGCAAAATCGCGCTCAAAATTTAAAATATTTCTAAAATCCGCTCCGCGAAAAGAATAAATTGCCTGCGATGCGTCACCTACAACCGTCAAATTGCCGTGCACAGAAGCAAGTTGTTTTGTCAGCACATATTGGGCGGTATTAACATCCTGGTATTCATCGACCAAAACGTATTTATATCGGGATGAATACTTGTCTAAAACTTGAGGATTTTGTTCAAAAAGTTTTACAGCTTTCATTAGTAAATCGTCAAAATCACAAGCACCGATTTTTTGAAGATTAGCTTGGTATTCGCGGTAAATTTTAGCTGCAGTTTCCCCGAAATAGCTTCTGGCAAATTGGCTGTAAGCTTCAGGATCTAATAGCTCACCCTTGGCAGATGAAATTGCTCCCAAAATTGAGGATGGCCGAAAGTGTTTGGTATCAATATTCCCCGATTTCATAATTTTTTTAACCAAGGAAAGCGAATCATCATCGTCATAAATTAAATATCCGCTAGATAAACCGATATACCTGCCTTCAATTCTTAAAAGTTTGGCGCAATATGCATGAAACGTCCCGACAAATGGTAGTTGGTTTGTAGTTAGTGGTTCATAGTCGGTAGATTTTTTGTCCATGAACCATGAACTATTAACCATCAACTTCCTAACCCGCTCTTTCATTTCATTTCCAGCCTTATTTGTAAAAGTAACTGCGATAATCTCATCTGGACTTATACCCTGCGAAATAAGGTAAGCAACTTTATATGTTAAAACCCGCGTTTTTCCAGACCCCGCTCCGGCTAAAATCAAAACCGGTCCGTCTGTTGCCAAAACAGCCTCTTTTTGTCTGGGGTCTAATTCATCAAGTAAATTTGCCATATAAAATCCGAAGATTTAGAAGTCGTCTAATTATATATCATCTTAATTAAGATATCTGGCTTCTCTCGGAGCTTTTTGGTTGGTATAATAAAACCCGCTATGGTTAAGATTTTGGACTTCTGGGCGGAGTGGTGCGGTCCATGTAAATTCATGGAGCCCATAATTGAAGAAATCGAAAAAGAGCTTGGCTCCAAAATTCAAATTGAAAAAATTAACGTTGACGAAAAACAGGACGTCGCAGCCAAATATCAGGTTATGTCTATTCCGACATACATTATTCTGAAAGACGACAAAGAACAGGAAAGAATTATCGGCGCAACTTCAAAGGAGAATTTCGAAAAAGCGATTGCAAAGTATGAGTAACCCCTTGCCTCTTCTGATTGCTAATCTCAAGGCGAATCTGACTTGGGAAGAAATTTCCACTTGGATTGCCCAAATCGGTCCTAAATCACAGAATTTTAAAGGGACAGTTGTCCTGTGCCCCTCTTTCCCGTTTCTTGCCCAGGCACATTGGCAAATTAAATCAAGCTCGTTCAATATTAAACTTGGCAGCCAGGATATCTCTAAATTCCAAACGGGTGCCTATACCGGAGAAGTTGCGGCAGCACAAGTTAAAGAATATTGCCAGTTTTGCATTGTTGGCCATTCGGAAAGAAAAAAATATTTCTCCGAGGCGGATTCGGATGTTGCCGAAAAACTATCAAGACTTTTGGAAGCAGAAATTACACCAATCCTTTGCATCAGTGACCAAAATCAACTGCAAACGTATTTGTCTTCTACTTCGCATCTTAAGGAAAAATCACGGGAAATCATATTTGTTTACGAACCACCCGGCGCTATAAGCGGGGGCGGGGATTACAAACCCGAATCACCCCAAAGTGCAAACGAAAATGCGGCAAAATTTCAGGATTTGGTAGGGGAAAAATTAACAGTAATCTATGGGGGAAGCGTAAATCCCGAAAACGCTAAAACCTTTTTTGCTCAAGGAAATATTTACGGAGCTTTAATTGGTCAGGCAAGCTTGGACCCAAAATCCTTCAGCGAGATCTTAGAAACGGCAAACTAAATAAAACATGTACGAGATTGGCCACGGGCCCGCAAAAAGGCCCATTTCTGTTTTTAAAATAATCTTTTTTGCCGCTATTTTGGCCGTTTTGACATTTATAGCCATTAAAATTCTGAAACTGGAAAAGGTGGTTCTAAAGGGTCCGCAAACCGTGGTCCAACTGATAACAGACACAGGTTTAAAATCCGACAAGGGAAGAACGAACATTTTGCTTTTAGGCATTGGCGGAGATGGTCATGACGGCCCTGATTTAACAGACACTATGATTCTTGCCTCGGTAGATACCCAAGGCCACGATGTCGCCTTAATTTCAATACCCAGAGACCTTTGGGCCCCAGGCCTTAATGCAAAAATAAACAGTGCGTATGCTTATGGACAAGATAAAAATGGTCAGGGATTATCTCTGGCTAAAAAAACGGTAAGCGATCTTTTTGGTGTGCCTGTCCATTATGCTTTTAGAATAGATTTTAGAGGTTTTATTAAAGCAGTTGACCTGGTTGGCGGCCTGGATTTAACCGTAGACAATTCTTTCTCCGATCCGCGGTACCCGATTACCGGGAAAGAAGATGATTTGTGCGGGCTGACATTAGAGACCCAAAACATCGATGGCACCGACCAACAAGTTGTAAAAGACGCAACGGGGTCGGCCACCCCGCTTGCAAAAATTGACGACTTTAACGACCCGTTTACCTGCCGCTATGAAACGCTCAATTTCAAAAAAGGCCCGGCACATATGGACGGCGCAACAGCCTTGCAGTTCGTTCGTTCTCGTCACGGCACAAACGGTGAAGGGTCGGATTTTGCCAGAAGCGCCAGGCAGCAGAAAGTAATTTTGGCCTTCCGCGATAAAGTCATTTCTTCAACGACACTAACCAAACCGTCAACCATAATTGATCTCGAAAAAACCTTCAGTGCTTCAATCGATACAGATATAGATAGCCAAGAAATCCCTCTTCTTGCCAAGTTGGGCCTGAAGATCGATCCCCAAACAATAAGAAGAATTGTTTTAACAGCAAGCGAAGACAACAGCCAACTGGAGGTTGGCGATCCGCAAAACTTTGGTGGGGCATTCGCCTTAGTTCCAAAAGGTGGCAACTGGGCGGACCTTGCGGATTTTATTCAAGGGGAAATTTACAACAGCAAGACCACAACAGGTAATGTAAAGGGAAGAGGGAACTAAACCTTAATCCTTGAAGCTGAGAGCAAGTTTTAAAGTTCCAACCACAAAAAGCACCAATCCACCGATAAAAAGTACATAGGTAAGATCTGTTGAACCGGCGTTTGGCAATGCGCCGGAAGTTCCACCCTTGCCTGCAGAACCCGTAGCTGTTTGGGCAAAGACGTTTTCGGATAGTGTTAGCCATAGCAAAAGAGAAGTCGAAAAACCAATGAAACGGCTTACTGAAGATTTTATGCAGGCTTTCATAATACCCTTATACTTAAGAGTAAACTTTCTAAACATTTCTTGTCAAGAGAAGTTTGCTTATTTGGATTTATTTTTCTTCTTTGAAGCAGGTTTTGACTGAGGAGTAGAGCTTTTACCCTCTAGCTTTTTTGACAGGCGCGATTTTATCCTGGAAGCTTTATTTTTGTGAATCACATTCACTTTTGCAGCCCTGTCTGCTGCCCTAAAGACCGCTTTCAAACTCAGTGCACTTTTTGTCTTTTCAAAATCACGTACTGCCTTTTTGAGTGTTTGTTTTACTTTAAGGTTTATAGCAGTTTTCCGTTTGTCCTGTCGGACCTTTTTTATTGCTTGTTTTGTGACTGGCATTCGATTAAGATAAAGCCAAAATAGACTCGGCTTTTAACTTGTTGGAATTTTACACTATTATTCTTAAAAAAGAAATAAAGTCCTTAATTCTTCCCAAATAAGAAGATTTTTATGTGGTACTTTTTAAAAAACGGTGCAAAGACATTTTTTAACAAAACTCAGGAAGATATACTTTCGGCAGCGTTTGTTATCGGTGCCTCGGTTGTCGCCGCAAAACTATTATCCCTTGTTCGCTATCGGCTTTTAGCTGCATATTTCGGTAATCAACTGCCACTTTTAGACGGTTATTTTGCAGCAACGACTCTGATGGATTCGGTCTTCGATACATTTATTTTCGGCAGCATTGCGCTTGCATTTATCCCTGTTTTCTCAAAATATTTGGAAAAAGAAAAGGTAAAACAGGCGTGGGCGCTGGCATCCACAATGATAACCTTAGGTTTTCTATTTTTTCTATTTTTTGCAATTATATTCTTCTTCTTTTCAAATGAAGTTGCCTCTCTTCTTGCTCCCGGCCTGGTCCAAAAATTCCCTCTAACGCAGGCCAAAATCGCCAGGCTCCTGCAGATCATGGTGCTTTCTCAATCTTTGATGGTGATCTCTATTTTTATCTCAGGGGTCCTAAATTCCTTTAAAAGATTCATAATTCCCGCCCTTGCTTCTGTCTTTTATAACGTTGGCATAATAATCTCGATTATTTTCCTGTCGCCGGTTTTTGGCATTTATTCTGCGGCAATCGGCATGATTTTCGGCGCGGCTTTGCACTTTTTAATTCAAATTCCGCTGATTCTTTCTTTGGATTTCAAATTTAGATTTAATTTAGATTTTAAAAACCCCGACGTTAAGGAAGTCATAACTCTTATGTGGCCCAGGTCTATTACCATTGGGCTTTCCCGTGCATCAAGTGTTATAAATGTTGTTTTGGCATCGATATCGTCTGTCGGTTCAATTGTCGCTTTAAATTTTGCCCAAGTTCTGCAAATTGCCCCGACGTCGCTTTTTGCGGCGTCCCTGGCTCAGGCGGCATTTGTTTTTCTTTCAATAGATGCCAATACCAACAAAAGCGAAAAATTTAAAAAACTTTTCATTGAATCGTTCCATCAAATTTTATTTTTGGTTTTGCCAACCGCGGCAATTTTAGCCGTTTTAAGGGTTCCTGTTGTAAGGCTTATTTTTGGTGCCAAAGATCTACCCTGGGAAACAACAGTCCTTGCAGCAAGAACACTTTTGGCTTTTTCTATTGGGATTGCCGCGGCTTCTTTGAATCTACTTTTAATTCGCGCGTTTCACGCCCTAAGGGATAGTTACACCCCCGTAAAGATTACGGTTTTCACAACCGCCCTAAATATTGTAATGGCCGTAGTTTTCGTTTTTGTCCTCAAGCTTTCCATAATTTACCTTGCACTGGCATCTGCGCTGGACAGCATTTTGGCAGCCGTTTTGATGCTTTACTTTTTAAATAAAAAAGTTGGAGGATTCGATAAGAAAAAATTGTTTTTGCCAATTGTCAAAATTACTTTGATATCTCTGGCAACAGCCTTTGCTCTTTATGTTCCCATGAAGCTTTTGGATCAGTTGGTCTTTGACACAACAAGAGTTGTCGGTCTTATTATTTTGACGGTTATTGCAAGCTCCGTCGGTCTGGGTGTCTACATTTTCCTTTCCTGGGTTTTTGGTGTCGAACAACTTGTAATTTTCACCAAATTTGCCAAAAGGGTTGCAACATTTCCTTCCCGCATAAAACCCCCAAGCCCGGAATCAATAAGCGCTTAAATCATGGAAGATAGAAACATCCGCAATTTCGCAATAATTGCCCATATTGACCACGGCAAATCAACCCTTGCCGACCGCATCATGGAAATTTGCGGCGCAGTAGGCGCAAATCATCAAGCTCAACTTCTCGATAGTCTGGAACTGGAGAGGGAGCACGGCATCACCATCAAACTCAAAGCAATTAGATTGGCGTATAGTTCATCATTCATCGTTCAGAGTAAAAATGCGGCTGGCCATGAACCATCAACCATGAACAATCAACCGGTTGAGAATTTCATTCTCAACCTCATCGATACTCCCGGCCACGTAGATTTTTCCTACGAAGTCTCGAGATCTCTTGCATCTGTCGAAGGTGCGGTTTTGGTTGTTGATGCAACTCAAGGCATCCAGGCCCAAACTTTGGCTAATTTTAACCTTGCTTTAGAAGCAGGTCTTACTTTAATTCCGGTCATAAACAAAATAGATATGCCCGCAGCCAATGTCGAATCCACCGTAAAAGAACTCGAATCAATCGGTTTTTCCGAAAGTGAAATTTTTAAAGTCAGCGCCAAAACCGGCGAAGGGGTCAAAGAATTAATAGAAGAAATCATCAGGCGCATTCCTGCACCCCAACTAAGGCCAGGCCTTAACAAAGGTGAATCAGAGCAGAAGGCCTGGCCTTTTGCTCAAGCTCTAATTTTCGATTCTTCCCTCGATCCCTATAAAGGCGTTGTTGCAACCGTCCGTATGTTTAGCGGCCAAATTAAAGTCGGCGAGCAGATAAAATTTTTGGCAACCGAAACGCAGGCAGAAATTTTGCAAATCGGATATTTAACTCCGTCCCCTAAGTACGTCAACGAGCTGTCATCTGGTGAAGTTGGCTTTGTCGTTACCAACCTTAAGGATCTTTCCAAAGTCAAAGTCGGGGACACAATCACCACAATCAAAGATCCGTCAACACCCCTGCCTGGTTATCAGGAAGCAAGACCGGTTGTATTTTTATCTTTTTACCCAACCGACCCGCACGATCTTCCAAAACTCAAACTTGGTCTTGATAAGCTTAAACTCAACGATTCATCGTTAACTTACTCGCCCGAAACATCCCTTTCCCTAGGTCAAGGTTTCCGCCTTGGCTTTCTTGGTCTTTTGCATTCACAAATCACCCAGGAGCGCCTGGAACGCGAATACGACCTCGATATCATCGTCACCTCTCCTTCCGTTAACTTCGAGCAGGACAGCCAGGTAATTAACAAAGCATCCGATTTTAATCCAACCGCTAAAGTTACCAAGGAACCTTATGCCAAAGTTACTATTTTTGCGCCCCAAAAATACTACGGCACAATTACCAATTTAATTTACGAAAAAAGAGGGGAGAACGAAGGAGTCGAAAATATCGGTGCCTCCCAAAAAATTACAGCCAATATCCCTCTTATTGAAATCCTAATCGGCTTTTACGACCAGTTAAAAACGCAAACTTCCGGTTTTGCTTCATTCGATTTTGAACTTTCCGAATATCGAGTAGCAAAATTGGTAAAACTCGACATTCTCGTCAACCACGAACCAGTTGAAGGTTTGGCTCAAATCATTCCGCAAAGCTACGCTGAAGAATTCGGCCGCAAGTTCGCGGAGCGTCTTAAAGAAGCTATTCCCCGCCAGCAAATTCCCGTTCCCATCCAAGCCGCAATAGGCGGCAAAATTATCGCCCGCGAAACAGTCGCCAGCTTTAGAAAAGACGTTACCCAAAAACTTTACGGCGGCGATGTCACCCGCAAAATGAAGCTCCTTGAGAAGCAGAAAAAGGGTAAAAAACGCATGCGCCGCTTCGGCTCCGTCGACATCCCCCAGGAGGCGTTTTTAGCAGTCCTCAAAATTTGACATTTAAGACAACCCCTACCCATAATTAAATTGATGGCAGGTGAAATTAGGCATGATCCGAAAATAGAGCAAGCCCTTAAAACACATAAAGAATTAGCCAAAGGAACAAGGGCTGCTTTTGATAAAGCTGACCAAGCAAGGAGAACAGATCTAAGAGGCAGGCTGCGAGGTATGTTGAGTAGGATCAGAAGATCTGGGCAACCTAGTGCAGAAACTGCGCGTCCGAGAATGGAAAACCTTACTGAGGCTGAACGTGCAAGATTGCGTCAAGAATTTGGAGGGCAAAGACCGGGCGAAAGTTATGCAGAAACTGACAGACGTTATGACGGGGCTGCTCGAAAGGTTGTAGCTGAAAGAGGATCATCGCAAACACCTGGTCCTCTCCCCAGTAACGAAACAGCGCAAAGAATCGTTGGCAGATATGATGGCGAAGGTCTTGGGCCTGTACCAAAAGATATCAGAACTAAACCTCCTAGGATGGAGTTTAATTTAAGGGCTCACCATGAACTTAGCCAGAGTGGCCGAAGATATTTTGACCAGGCTGCCGAACCGGAAACTGCAACTGACGATACTGCAAAACCCTCAGAAGAATAAACTTTTATAACACAGTCGCTACTAAGCATTTCTTGCAGTCTTGAATATTTAGAATTAAAATACTGCCGATGTTAAGAGACAGACTGAGATTAGTCGAACCTCACCCCACAGATCCTCAAGACGCAATGCGCCAAAATTTACAGGTGTATTTGGACGCCATAAGAAGTGCCGGCATCGCCAATAACGTTATCCTTGCAGTTTTTAGAGGTGGAAGAGCTTTCGTCTACGATATACTCGATCACGATATTGACCCGAGTTCCCCAAACGAACAACAAAGGTTAGATATGGACAGATTGCTTGAGGCAGACGCTATTCTAGATGAAGCCAACAAACGTACCCCGTTCCCATTTAAACCGCTTGAGTTTTCGCATCTTTATGTGGTCCCATCTCAACGAGAAAGATTAATACAACTATTGGATGAAAACGATGCCGAATGGGCCTATGTTGACGAAACTTTAGAAGGTGGAAGACCTGCAACGGTGAATGAATGAAAGTCGCAGTCGGTTCTACTAATCCCGTTAAAATTAATGCCACAAAGCAGGCTTTTGCCAAAGTCTGGCCGGGTAAAATTTGGGAAATAGTCGGTGTCGAGGTTGCATCCGGCGTGTCCAGTCAGCCCTTATCCGACGAAGAATCCCTTAAAGGTGCCAAAAACCGCGCGAAAGCCGCGATCAAAATTGCAAAAGCCGATTTCGGAGTCGGTCTGGAAGGCGGAATCCACAAAACAAACGGGCTTTGGTTCGACACGGGTTGGGCAGTTGTCGTTGACAAAAAAGGCACGCTTGGGATTGGCACGTCAATCCGTATGCAAAGCCCGCCTTCTATGATGAAATATGTTAAAAAAGGGATGGAGCTTGGTGATATCGACGATATGTTCTTTGGCAAGAAAAACACCAAACACAAACAAGGCCATTTCGGGTTGATGAGTAAAGGTGTACTCATGCGCAAAGAAGCCTACCAGCACGGGGTAATATCGGCTCTTGTTCGCTTTCTCCAGCCTAGACTCTTTGAAAAATGATATCAACTGGTGACATTTCAATCCGCCCGATGAAAGCGTCAGACTTCGGTTTAATGGCTAAATGGCTTTCAGATCCTAAAGTCTATGAATTTATCCATGGTAAGCCCAAAAATCTAGCATGGGTCAACAAAAAATACGCTCCCAGAATTGCAAAAAAAGAAAAAATAAATTCCTGCATCATCGAATACCAAAATCATCCAATCGGCTACATCCAGTATTTCGACATTAAACCTTACGAGGCCGATTATGAAATGGAAAATACTAATGATATTTGGGCAATAGATCTTTGGATTGGTGAACCCAATTTTTGGGACAAAGGTATAGGATCAAAAGCTCTAAAACTGATAGTGGATCACATCTTCAAAGATAAAAAAGCCAAAAAAATTATAATCGACCCGCATGTTGATAATTTGCGCGCAATCCACGTTTACGAAAAAGTTGGCTTCAAAAAGGTTAAAATATTAAAAGCCCACGAAGCATATAAAAACACTAAAGTCGACGCTTGGCTCATGGAAAAATAATAATGATCGATTGCACTTTTGAAAACGGAAATAAAGCAAATTTAAGGCATGTTGTTGTCGACGCCATTTGTCTAAAAGACAATCAAATCCTCCTTGTCAAACGGTCCCAAAAAGTCCTCCAAACCGGGAAATTCGCACTCCCCGGCGGATTTTTAAACCGCGATGAAACTGCAGACCAAGCCGTAATTAGAGAACTTCTAGAAGAAACCGGCAACAGTGGCAAAATCGTTAAACTATTACAAGTGCTGGATAATCCAAACCGCGAAAATGAAGACCGCCAAAATGTTTCTTTCATATATCAAATTAAGGTGGGGGAAAAAGTCAGCGACTCAGATGCAGAAGTTGATTCCATCCATTGGTTAAACCTTAATCAATTACCAAAAAAAGAAGAGTTTGCCTTTGACCATCACAATATCCTTACCTCGAACTTGGACAAAGTTGAATTAAAAGCGAAAGGATGAAATAATTAGAAAAGCATGGACGGGAAAAGCCCAGAAGTAAATACAGGTAGCAATGATCAGGTCGCAGCTCAAGCAGAAACACCTATTGTCGCAACAACACCAACTCCAACCGAAATACCTACAAGCGGGCTAAGAGGAAAACTGCTATCCATGTTAGGCTTGGGGAAAAAGGAGCCAAAGCCATTTATTGAAGAAAAACCTCCGGTAGCCGCAGACAGCGAAGGGCGTGCAAGAATCGACAGGGATCAGCTCAGGCAAAAGCTGGAAGAACCCTCTTAATCTTAAATGGCCGCAGAAAATCCCATTTACCCGCAACTTTCAATTTCCAAATTAAAATCACCTAACCGCTCTTGGGCAATCCCAATTTTAGGAGGTCTTGCCAAGATAATTATCCTAATCCCTGTTTTTATCGAAATTGCCATTTTATTTTTATATGTTTTTATTCTGCAAATCATAAATTCCTTTTCGGTTTTATTTTCTAAAAAATACTGGCCCTATTGCTTTGAAATTTCTGTCGGAACTTTTAATTTAGTTACTAAAACAACCTTTTTCTTCTATGGTCTTTCGGATAAATACCCGGGATTTAACTTAAAATTAAATGGCGATTTTGATATTAAGTTTGAAATGCCCAAAAATCCCGGTAAATTTTTCGCAATTCCGATTCTTGGAATTATCGCAAGAGGCATTTTAATAATTCCTTATGCAATTTACACGCAAGTAATCGGAAACGGAGCTAAAGTTGGAGTAGTCGCCTCGTCAATCCCAGTCTTTTTTAATGGCCGCTACCCCGACAGTACTTTTGAGCTCGCAAGGGATTCAATGCGTCTTTCTCTTTCACAGTTTGCCTATTTCGCCGGCATTTCCGACAAATATCCAAGCTTCAAAATCGATCTGAAAAATAACCAGACAATAAAAATCGCACTTATCATAATTGGCACCATTATGCTGCTTTCACAGTGGAAGTTTAACCACAAGCCAAAGGATAGGGAAGACGGTTGGAGAAACTACTCACCCTACATGCAGCAATATCAAAACCAGATGCCCCCAAGGTACCAATTCCGCTAAACGTCATAAATTTCCGTTGACATCATGGGTAAATCGTCGCCGGTCCGCTAATGTATGAACTCTGCAGGAAATTATTGGCGCAAGCCCAATCTTGATTGCTTTTGGCCTACGGCGACTGCAAAATTAGCATTCGCTCTGCCAAAACGATATCTCATCCACTCGTTATAAATATAGGTTTCCAAAACTGTTAAGCCGGATTTAATCATCAGTTCTTGCAGGCGATCTGTAGAAAAAAAGTTGATGAATCTGCTTTTACCCGCTACCAAATCATCCTGTTCCCATTTATGGCCCTCACCATCACGAGCCATCAAAAAAATAGTTCCGCCAACTTTTAAAACCCTTGTCAGTTCAGTTAGTGTCTTTTCAACCTCCACATCCGGTATATGGTGCAAAACACCTCTACACCAAACACCGTCGAAGGTTTCATCTTGAAAAGGCAAACCGCAAACCTCAGAACGGATTACTATATTTTTTGGATCTTTTTTAACCGCTTGGCGAAGCATATTCAAAGACAGATCAACACCTATTGCCAAGTCGCCCCTTTCTCCAAAAGTCGCCAGTTCTCGCCCAAAGCCGCAACCTGCATCAAGTATCACGGCCGAATGGCCAAGATGTCTGGTGAAGTGTACCAGGTCCTTACCCGGATCAAGAGAAGCCGCCTTTTGGGCATACGCCTCAGCCGTTTTGTCATAAACTCCAACAGTTCTTAATGTTTCTTGGCTCGCCATAACCAATAATTGTACTCTTCATGGTCAACTTTTAGAAATAATCGGGACCCTTGACAACCATTAGCACTCGTGGTAATCTATTGCTAATTCGAGGTCAAAACTTGCGTGATTGATTTAACAGAACGCCAAAAAAACCTGCTTAGGGCTGTTATCGAAAAATATATCGAAACCGCCGAACCAATCGGTTCCGAAACTATCGAAAAAGAAGCAAAACTTGGTGTTTCTCCGGCAACTATCAGAAACGAAATGGTCAGGCTTACGGGCCTTGGTTATTTGCGCCAACCGCACACATCCGCAGGCCGCATTCCAACTTCCATGGGTATGAAATTTTATGTTGACCAGCTGATGGAAGAAAAATCGCTTTCCCTTAAAGACGAAGTTGCCATTAAAGAAGAATTTAGGGACCAGTCGGAACCTTTCAACCGGCTTCTTAAACATATTTCCCAAAGCATGGCAAACCAAACCCGGTCGCTTGCTGTTGCAACCGACGAGGATGGCGACATTTACGCTTCCGGCATGGCCAACATATTAGACATGCCTGAATTCTATGATATCGATATCACCCGAACCGTTCTTTCCATGGTCGACAGGTTCGAAATGCTCAAGCAGATAATCGACCAAATGCGCGGCGAGGAACAAATTCGCATTCTTTTTGGAGACGAATTGGGGATTCCATATCTTGAACCCTGCGGATTTGTTGTTACCCGTTATCAAATGGGAAACCACCGCGGGGTTTTGGGAATAATCGGGCCGTCGCGCCTTAATTACCCGACGGTCATCCCGACAGTGCGCTATTTTTCGCAGCTTTTATCCGAACTGGCAAGATAATCACCAAACTTTATGGCAAAGAAAAAGGACAACCAGATTAAAAAAGACCAAAGGCATCAGGAGCTGGAAGACAGGCTGAAGCGAACCATGGCCGACTACCAAAACCTGGAAAGAAGAATCGAAGAAGAAAGAAGGCTGCTTTCCAAGCTTTCGGCCATGCTTCTTGTCGAAAAACTTTTGCCTGTTCTGGACAATTTGGAAAATGCCCAGGCTCACCTAAAAGATGAAGGTTTGGCTATAGTCATCAAACAGTTTAAAGATATCCTTACCCAAGAAGGTGTTGAGGAAATTGAGGCACTAGGTCAGTCATTTGACCCGAACCAGCACGAAGCAGTCGAAACACAGGAAGGGGAAAACGATAACACCGTTGCCCGCATCATCGCTAAAGGTTATAAAATAGAAGATAAGGTTATCCGTCCGGCAAAAGTTGTTGTCACAAAGTCCGGAACACCAAATCAAATGGACCAAGAACGCGAAGAAGAAAAATTTCAAATGGAGGATCAATAAATGAGCCAAAGAAACAGCAAAGTTATATCAGCAGGTCGCCTTGGCACACTACGTTCATGCCAATGGCGCTCCTCTGATATTTCTTTACTCAAAGATCATTATATGGAGGTAGCGGAATGAGTAAAGTAATTGGCATTGATTTAGGAACCACGAACTCGGTAGTCGCCGTTGTGGAAGCCGGCAAACCTAAGGTTATTCACAGCTCGGAAGGCCGAAACATCATCCCGTCCGTTGTCGACCCTGTAAAACACGTTGTTGGCGATGTTGCCAAGCGCCAGATGGTAGTCAATCCCAAAACCACGATCTTTTCAATCAAGCGTCTAATGGGCCGCAAATTCAAAGACCCCGAAGTCCAAAAAGACCTCAAATGGCTTCCATATGAAATTAAATCCGGCCGTGAAGGCATGGCGGTGGTTTCCGTCGAGGGCAAAGATTACACTCCTCAGGAAATTTCCGCGATGATCTTAGGCAAAATTAAGGCAGACGCCGAAGCTTATCTTGGTGAAAAAGTTGAACAAGCTGTCATTACAGTCCCCGCCTATTTTGACGATTCCCAGCGCCAGGCCACCAAACAAGCCGGCGAAATTGCCGGCCTTAAGGTTGACCGCATCATCAACGAACCGACAGCCGCAGCTCTTGCTTATGGCTTGGAAAAATCCCACGCCCACACCATTGCTGTTTACGATTTGGGCGGCGGCACTTTCGACATATCCATTTTGGAACTTGGCGAAGGAGTTTTTGAAGTTAAAGCCACAAATGGTGACACCCATCTTGGCGGTGACGACTTCGACGCCAAGATAGTTGAATACCTCGCGGAAGAATTTAAAAAAGATTCGGGTATGGACATTACCAAGGACCGCCCGGCGCTCCAACGCCTTCGCGACGCAGCCGAAAAAGCCAAAATCGAACTTTCTACAACAACAGAAG
This sequence comes from bacterium, assembly GCA_021813125.1. Classification (GTDB taxonomy): domain Bacteria; phylum Patescibacteriota; class Microgenomatia; order Curtissbacterales; family GWA2-41-24; genus JAKAJD01. The sequence goes on from JAKALT010000012.1 coordinate 14,092, forward strand.
CCGAAGTTTCCATTCCCTATCTAACAGCCGATAACACCGGCCCGAAACATTTGCAGCTCAAGCTTACCCGCGCCAAGCTGGAATCAATAGTTGGCGATCTGGTCACAAAAACCCTCGACCCGGTTAAATCCTGCTTAAAAGACGCCAAAATCACGGCCAAAGACGTCGACGAAGTAGTTATGGTCGGCGGAATGACCAGGATGCCCCTGGTTGTCAAAAACGTCCATGAATTTTTCGGTAAAGAACCCAATAAAAGTATTAACCCCGACGAAGTAGTTGCAATCGGCGCTGCAGTCCAGGGCGCAGTTTTAACCGGCGAAATGAAGGAAATGGTCCTTCTGGATGTTACGCCCCTTACTTTAGGTATCGAAACTTTGGGATCCGTATCCACACCTCTTATCACCCGAAACACAACCGTTCCGACCTCAAAAACCGAAACTTTTTCAACGGCTGCGGATAACCAAACATCTGTTGAGATAAACGTCCTTCAGGGCGAACGCCCGATGGCAGCCGACAACAAATCCCTCGGCCGCTTCATTTTAGACGGCATTCCTCCCGCACCGCGCGGTGTTCCGCAAGTTGAAGTCACATTCGACTTGGATGCATCCGGAATTTTAAACGTTAAAGCCAAAGACAAGGCAACAGGCAAGGAACAATCCATAAAAATCACCGGCTCAACAGGCTTAACCGACGAAGAGATTAAGCGCATGACTCGCGAGGCTGAAGAGCACGCCAAGGAAGACGAAGAGAAAAAAGGCGAAATTGAAACCAGAAACCAGGCAGACGCCCTAATCTACCAGGCCGAAAAGGCTCTTAAAGACGGCGGCGACAAAGTCCCGGCCGATGTTAAGACCGAAGTTGAGGAAAAGATCAAAGCCCTCAAGGAAATCCAATCCACCGGCACAGTGGATGAGGTTAAAGCCAAAACCGAAGAACTCTCGTCTGTACTTTCCAAAATAGGTGAATCCATGTACAAAGGCCAGGAAGCACCTTCCGGCGAGCCAACTCCTGGGTCAAACGGCCAAACGCCGCCCCAAGACGACCAGTCAGCCGACAATCAATCGGACAAAGTAGAAGAAGGGGAAGTGGTTAAAGAATAATGACTAAAGACTCCGAACCAGGCACCGTACGACCCACAGCCTCCGAGGCAGAATCAACTACAGCTCAAATGCTTGATATGCACAGAGCCAGACGCATGCGGTCAGGACAGTCGTGGTCTGATTATTGGGGAGAGGGTCCCACCAAAGCACTTGCACGGATGCCTAGGGTCAAACATGTTGGTGAGATGACAGACAATGAACGCACGAAACTTTATCGAAAACTAGCTGGGCAATTCTAAATGGCCAAACTTTCAACCGACATTTTTGTCCTTTGCGATTACGCATCTGTTTCTCAGGAGCAAAAGCTTTCAATAATCGGCATTTTCGACCAGTTTTTTGTAGCTAATCTTCCCACAACCTGGCCAAAAATGTATTTGGTTGCCGTAGTTTCAGGCGAACCTGGCAAAGAATATCCACTCACCTTAAAACTTGTCACCCCGACAAAAGAGCAAAACAGCAATTTCCCGGACAAGGAATTCAAGATCACTTTGGGCCAAAACGGCAAAGCCAATGTCATGACGGAACTGGTCAACTTCCCGCTTGCTGCTGCCGGTACTTACAAAGTCCAGTTGGTCGACGGTAAAGAACTGGTTGGCGAATTGGAATTCAAAGTCAACAAAACTACTGCTACTTACGAACCGAATAAAGTTAACTAACGAAAGGTATCAAAAGTATCAAATGGGTCAAAAGCATCAAAAGTCAGAATCAACTACTATTTGCATTTGATACCCCCGATACATTTGAGACCTTTGAAACTTTTATAATGTAACCATGGCAACTACCCGCGACTACTACGATATACTTGGTGTTTCTAAAAACGCCTCGGCCGAAGATCTAAAAAAAGCTTATCGTACGCTGGCGCGAAAACACCACCCGGACGTCGACAAGACAGAAGGCGCCGAGCAAAAATTCAAGGAAATTAACGAAGCCTACCAGGTTCTTTCCGATCCCCAGAAAAAATCTGCATACGACCAGTTCGGCCATGCTGCCTTTCAGCAGGGTGGAATGGGAAGTGCTGCGGGCCAGGGCCCGTTTGGCGGATTCGGCGGTGGCCAAGGTGGCTTTCGCACATACACTTGGTCTAGTGGCGGCGGCCAGGGCCAGGATTTTGGAGGCTTTGCCGACCCTTTTGACATTTTCGAAGCATTTTTCGGCGGCCAATCACCTTTCGGCCGCGAAGCGCGCCTTCCCCGATACGCTATAAACCTAACCTTTGAGGAAGCCATTAAAGGAGTCCAAAAGGAAATCGCAATAGACGGTAAGAAACAAAAGGTCAAAATTCCGGCCGGTGTCGACGACGGGTCCGAAATCCGCTTTTCAAACTACATTCTGGTATGCCAAGTTTCCCAAAGCTCGAAATTCAGAAGAAGGGGATACGACATTGTTACCGAAAAGGAAATTTCCTATTCTCAAGCCGCCCTCGGCACGGTTGCCGAAATAGAAACTGTCGAAGGCCCGGTTAAAATCCGAATCCCTGCCGGTACTCAACCAGGCACCCAAATCCGCCTTAAAGGCAAAGGGGTCAAGCACGTCAACGGCCACGGCCAAGGCGACCACTATGTAATAATCCGCCTCAAAATCCCCACTAAACTTTCCCGGGACCAGAAAAGGCTACTGGAAGAATTAGACGATTTGACTTAAAAATTCCAAAAGTATATATTTCTGGACTATGATTGCGGAATTCGAACGAACTTTATTTGAACCAGGTACTTTTGATTGGCCCACGAATGAAATTGTCGGAGATTTTACCGACCGTTATTATTACTTTATCGAGAGAAATTCTGCCAGCACGGGGGCAAAAATAGAATATCTAGAATCAGGGTATTGGCAAGCAAATTGGAGAAATTATTACAGAGGAAGGATTCCTGTAAATTGGGGGATCTCCCCCCATGACATAGCAGACGACTTAAGAGAAGCAAAAAGCTGCAATATACAACTAAGTTCGATCTTGGTAGAGGCGGCCCTTTCGCACCCCGAAAATGTGGCAGCGGTATCTGCCGGCACGTATCAAAGATTAAATTTATCTCAACTCGCGCAACTTCTAGCTCGTAATTTGTCAGAAGAGGAACTTAGCGATATTTATGTTGGACAGATAGACTTTGGTTTAACGGACGAAATATGGGAGGAAGCGCTCAAAGAAAGCAAGAAAATAGATCCTAGAGATATTCCTTGTTTGCAAGAGGCAAATAGAGTGATTATTACCTGCGAGCTTAAACCAAACACTAGAAAAAAATAAAGCAAAATCCAATTTTTGCTATAATTTTTCCATTGCAAAACAATCTTTTTGTCTACGGAACATTAAAAGACCCGCAAAGCCGAAAACAGGTTTTGGGCAGGGTTGTCACGGGTACACCTGATGCTTTACAGGGTTACGGAATGACGCAAATTGAAATTGGAGGAGAAGTCTACCCGGCTCTAGAACCCAAAGCTAGAAACATAATAAATGGTTTGGTTTTGCAAATCACAGATGAAGAGTTAAAAAAGGCCGACGACTACGAAACATCCGCTTATAAACGGAATAAAGTCGTCCTCAAAAGCGGCACAAAAGCTTGGGTTTATCTAAAAAAATAACTATTTTGCTATACTTTCCTCATGAATCAGAGCATTGAAGACATAATTCGCCAAAGCACTTTTAAAGTCGAAAATGGCATTTTTGTTTACTCCAAAGTAAATACATTACCAAAAACCGGAAATCATTTCTTAGTTTCCCAGGATAAAGACGAAATTACCGTTGTAACTCTAGAAGAAAATCTTGGTGATTTGGATTTAATTGAAAGGAACAAAGAAGACTATAAATTAATCGCCCTCAATGTTTCCGTCCCTTTTTATGCGGTTGGTTTTCTGGCAACTGTATCCAATGCAATCTCCAAAAGGGGAATGAACATTCTTATCGTCTCGACGTATTCCAAAGATTACATCCTAATAAAAAAAGAAAAGTTGGAAGACGCACGCAAGGCACTAATTGATTTAGGTTTTAAAGAAAAATAAATAAACGATTCCCCACCGCGAATTTGATTTTTGGTATATAATTCACTCGTGTTTAACAAGATTTTAATTACCGGCTTTAAGAAATCTGAATTATCTCCACAAACTTTCCTAAGGCTATCAAAATTATCTAAAAAAATTGTTTTTAGTGTTCCAAACGATCCTAAATTAGGAGAAGAGCAAAAAGATGCCGACTGTTTGCTTGTGAAGTTTAATCCGGTTGCAATAGAAGACATAAATCGCTCGCCAAAACTCAAATATATAGGAGTTTTAGGAACCGGCTACGGGAAAGTTGACACAAATTACGCTAAGACAAAAAAAGTAACAGTAACAAATGTTCCCGGTTATAGTACAGAATCTGTGGCAGAATTTGTCTTCGCCGCAATCCTAGAAAATATTCGGGAGCTGGAAAGGGCAAAAAAACAAGCAAGAGAAGGCAATTATTCAGAAGATGGTTTTAAGGCTACTGAATTAAAGAATAAAAAGTTTGGTGTTGTTGGTCTTGGCCGTATTGGCACAAGAGTGTCAGAGCTCGCGTTAGCATTTGGGGCAAACGTAAGTTACTGGTCCCAACACAGAAAAAAGTCGCAGGAAACTAAAGGGGTTAAATACCAAGATCTAAAAACCTTATTTAAAACTTCGGACATTATTTCTATTCATATCGCATTAAATAGCCAAACCGATAAAATCATTTCGGGCAAGTTAATAAGTTCAATAAAAAAAGGCGCAGTTATCGTAAATACAGCGCCAATGGAGTTACTGGATCTCAAAGCTTTGGAAAATAGCTTGCAGGCAAAAGAATTGGTTTTCCATCCTCGACCACTCGGACGAAATGAATCCTCAAGATGCAAAAAGAATGTCCAAATACCCTACTTGCATTGTCTATCCGCCTATTGCTTATATCTCAGATGAAGCCCGCGAAGCAAAACAACAAATTTTAGTTGCCAATATCGAAAACTTCCTCAAAGGAAAACCGACAAACGTTGTAAATTGAATTTTTGTGACAAAATATAAATTTACTGCAGCCCAAGCGAAAAAATTCAACAAATACGGAATAGATTTAACCGTTTACGGTGAGGGATTCCCGGGCGCAAACGTTATTCACGTTTCAGTAAAAGAAGGCCATTTTCAGGAATTTTATGATGTCAAAAGCACTTATATTTACTACATCATAAAAGGCAAGGGAACATTTTTCTTAAACGGCCAGAAAGTCGAAGCAAAAGAGACAGATTTAATAGTAATTCCACCAAAAACCCGAATCTACTATTTTGGCAAAATGGAAATAGTTCTCACAGTTTCACCAGCCTTCAAAGAGAAAAATGAGCGCCACGTCCGCTTCATCGACAAAAAAGAAAGCCCGTATTTTAGAAAGAAATAAATCCCGCCTTCTCCACCGCAAGTTTGATTTTTGCCAGTTCGATTCATGATAGAATCAAAAAGTGGGCAAAATTACTCGGAAATGAAAAATAAAATAAAGACGGGAAGATGGAAAAAAAATGAAAAAAACTGAAGACAAAATTTTCTACGATAAAAAAAGCGACGTTTTGTGGCTTTTGGTTAAAAGCGGCCAGGAATACGAACACAAAGAAGTTTCGCCGGGTGTAAGTGTTGAACTTGGCAAAAAAGGAGAACTTTTAGGTATTGAAATCCTAAATGCTTCCAAAATTTTAGGCAGCAAAATTGCAGGCAAATCCGCAAAAGACCAAATAAGAAGATATTCAGTCAGCTCCTAAATAGGGTTTAGCATCAAATATTTTTCCTCTTCCCCCGCCGCGAATTTGATTTCCACCCCATAGTTTGCAAATATAGCTTCAATTATGTATAATCCGCGCTTATGTGTGAGCGTGATCAAAAACCGGAAATAGTTGCAAAGTCTGGTGTCCAAATTGTCCATTTAGGTCCCGACTCTTGGCAAATCTTGCGCGATCTTAAAATTAGATCGCTTACCCAGGAGCCAGTTGCCTTTGAAGATCAAAAACCCGGGCTCAGAAGATACAAAAGAAGGACGGAAGCCGAGTGGCGTAAAAAACTTGACGAAGAAGCATCCAAAACTGTATCCCTTTTTGCCAAAGACGGTAACAATTACATTGGTATGGTGAACGGAGTAGTTCGAAACGAAAGATTTGCAGAAGTTCAGCACATGTATGTCGATTCCGGGCACCGGGGGCAAAAAATCGGCGGAAAACTCTTGGATACATTGCTATTTGAATTAAAGAAAAGAGGCGCGGAAATTGCAATTCTTAATGTGGTCGTTGGTCAAAATTCAGCAATTGGGACATATACAAGTCGGGGCTTTATAAAAATTGGCGAGGAGCCTGCAAAACGCGGCAATGATACAGTTACCGAATTAATAATGGCAAAAAGGCTTTAAAATGAATGTTTTAGAACGATACGAAGATGCATTAGCACTGCCGGAATTTGCTACAAACCGGACCGTAAAAGAAACGGCAAATTACAGGGTTGTAACGGATTGGAAACCTGGCCTTGAAGACCAGCCGCAAGGCAAAAGGTTTTATATCGAGCCCAAAACGGACGACGCGGAAGAAATGCTTTTTTCTGCAGCCCAAGCCCACAACATTCCCAACTTTAACAAAAGAAATGTTGTAACCGAAACCGGCGTACGGACTCGTTTATGCCTAAGGGCAGATTTTTCCGTAGATAATCTTGGCCCGATCTTTTTTAGGGAAACAGTTTTTCCCGAAGTTGGCAACGATACTATCCCGTCACCGGACAGAATGGAAGAATGCCTGGAACAAGGCCACAAGGAATATTCCTTTGAAGACTGGGTCTTGCCGGTATCGCCACAATTCAAAATGACGACAGCCTCTGATAAATCACTTTTGCTATAATTTCTCCAAATGGGCTCCATTGTTGAACTAAACGACACTTTACAGTTAACTTCCGACCAAGGATTTCCAGAAGAATTAGATTTTGAAAAACACAAGCAGAAATCTTTTAAAGCAGAAGATTTCAAAGATCAAGTTTTCGAATTTTACAAAAAACCTGGAATCAGAATTTATCAAAGTCCTCCTGTCCGCAACTTTTTAGTCCACAACATCAATGGCAAATGGCTTTATTGGGGTCTGGTGCAAATTTTGGAAACAACTTGCGATTACCAAAAGAAAACAACTTCCGGAAAATTTAAAATAATCTATATTTATACCCTGGAAGAAATGCAAAAAGCCCACGAACTTACAGATCGCAATCCAGAAACAGATTTTTTCAAATAATTATGTCAAAGGTAATTTGCATTTTCGGCGACAGCATCACTTGGGGTGCTTGGGATAAGGAATTAGGCGGCTGGGTTAACCGCTTGCGGCTTTATTTTGACAATCAAAATCAAGAAACGGAAATTTACAACTGCGGTGTTGACGGGGATTATGTAGGCGATGTTTTAAAAAGGTTTAACGTTGAAGCACAAGCCAGAAATCCTCAAATCATTGTCCTTGCAATCGGCATAAACGACAGTCCGCATTCTTCTAATCCAAACGGGACAAATCTAAAAGAGCTAAAAACCCAGTATCTTGAACTTATAAAAAAAGCCAAAAGATTTACCCAAAAGATAATTATCCTTGGCCCAACAAATGTCGATGATAACAATGAAAAAGGCTATAAGAACGAATCTATTGAAACTGTAAGCGGAATAATCCAAAAGTTGGCCGAAAAGCAGAAACTTACTTTTATTGACCTTTTTGGCATTTTATCAATCGACGAATTCGAAGATGGCCTGCATCCAAATTCCAAAGGCCACCAGAAGATTTTTGAAAAAGTAAATGAAGCCCTAAAAGAACTATCCGTTGATTTTTAACGATCAAAAGCTTATATTTTCCCCTCAATGAGCCCTGAAGTACGAAGAGAACTAGACTATGTAATTATCAGGCCACATAGTCCAGACGATCAAAATGCAATAGAACAGCTACATTTGGGAAATTGGCCAAAGTCTAATTCAAAGAAAGATTCGGCACCAGAAGACCTTATCCCCGAACCCGGAGAAACGGTTTTTATTGCTGAAGACAGCATAGGTGAAATGGTAGGATGCATTTATTATTTCCCCAGACTTGTAGATGTCGATCTTCACGGGCTGGTTGTAAAAAAAGCATGTAGGAGACAAGGTATAGCAGCCGAACTTATCAGGGTAGCGGAAGAGCAGGCCCAAAGAGATGGATTTGTCAGAATCACAATCGAGGCAGCAAGCAAAAAATTAGTAAATTATTATCAAAGCTTAGGCTTTAGTCTCATTTCAAATAGCAGAAAAAGATTAGCAAAAGACATCGGTACAAAGCAATTTGCCGTTTGACAACCGAGGCTTCAAATATTTATATTTTGGCTGTGACAGAATTTGGGCAAAATAGTGCAATAAATTTTGTTACCAGCAACTGGGCAAGAATGACGCCTATAGGCAGGGCGAGCTTGTTAAACAGCCTGGCATCGATATTTCCAGATACTTACAAAAGATTTGAGGAAGCCCACTATTAACACCTCGCCTCCCAGCAAACCCCAAACACTCTTCCTTTATTAAATATACAAGGACATCTTTTTATGGCAGCAGGACCGGAAGGATTTTCTGTAGACAGAGTCATAACAATAATAGAAGACGCAGCAAATTCTTACCAAGGTTAGAACAAGACAAACATTAAGGTTGCGACATTTGCAAAAAAATGGTATATTTCGCTGGTAGAGTTTAAGTGCAATAGTAACCTTCAAAGTGTAAGATACCTCAAAAATATCCAAACTCCGGTTCGATAACATTTAATATCTATGGAAGGAAGGAGGAAAAAATAAATGGCAAAAAAATTATTTGTAGGAAGTCTTCCATACAGTGCAACTCAACCTCAAATTGAGGAAATGTTTGCAAAAATCGGAAAAGTCATAAGCGCTCAGCTTATTACGGACAAATATAGCGGTCAAAGTAAAGGCTTTGCGTTTGTAGAAATGTCAACGGATGAAGAAGCCGAAAAAGCAATAAAAGAGCTTAACGGTTATAGCATGGACGGAAGGTCACTAGTTGTAAATATTGCAAAACCAAAAGAAGAAAGACCATTCGACAACCGCCGTACTGGTGGTTTTCAAAGGCAAAATAAACGTTGGTAAAAAATGGCTAAAGCTTTGGCGATATCGGTATGCATAAGGTGCGGCAATCCGCGCATCCTTTCTAAGTCGTGGGTGGAAAAAACCGAAAAAGGTAATCCAGTAACTCATGTTGTGGAAATTTGCGCGGATAAAGAGTGTCAAAAGATAGTGGATGCCACATTTGCGGCCCAAAGGGAAAAGAAATTGCTGCAACTCGCCAAAAAAACTGCAAGCCAGCCGCAGTTGAAAATTAACTCAGCGACCGGTTAAAACTGCGAAAAGACCTACAATAAAGCCCATAGTTTGACAACCTAGGCACAAAGTGGTAAAATTCCCTTTATGGATTCAGCGCCTTGCGCCCTAAACCTAAGGTCAATTGGTGTAAAAACCAATAAGTATGTTACTAAGCAAATTCTTGCCGCCTATAAACTGCGTCCTTCAGGCAAGCGCGGCAACGGGCTTTACGCGGCACGTAATATTTTCAAAGATGAAGAAATAATCAGGGTTGTCGGCCCCTCGATTGGCCCTAAAATTGCCGAAACACTTTATTGGTCATACGGAATAGACGTGGCAATCCCTGTTGGTATTGAAAAATATATCTTGCCAATCAACGAAACGCGTTTCATAAACCATTCTTGCGAACCCAACATAGGATTTTCCGGAGCCGGTATTTTTGTTGCTATGAGAGATATTAGAAAAGGTGAAGAGTTAACATATGATTATAGTATTTGCGATATCGACAACGATTACATAATCGACTGTTTTTGCGGAACTAAATCTTGCCGCAGCAGGATTTCTGGCCAGGATATTTTTGATGAAAATTTGCATCTTGCCCAAAAATACAAAGGATACATTCCTCAATACGTCCTAAGGGAAATTAAAAGGCGAAATAAAAAAGAGAGCCGGCTATTTCACTCCAACGGATTTAACAATCGGTTCGATTTTTTCAAATAATTTCTCGGCTGCCAAGAAATGGACGTATTCATTTGGATGCGGGTCAACATTACTTGCCCATAAATCCTTCGCATTCTTATCTTTCAAATCGCCGATTAAATCAACAGTTGTTGCCCCGTTGTCACTAAAAACTTTATCCATTGTCTGATGTATGTCATATGCCGGATAATTTGGTCCGATCAAAGCAAGATAAGGGAAAATAATTGTAACCGGCACAACGTGATCATCTTTTAACTCTGCAAGAAAGTTTGTTATCTCAAAAGAGTGGGTATTCATCACTTCTGGGTTGCGGTAAGCATTGATGTCGGCTTGGCCAAGCTCTTTGACCGTTGTCTGATACGTTGAAGTAATTCTCCAGTAGGCATAATCTAAAAAGTAGGAAAAGTTGGACATCACCTCTAAAATCTTGGCACGTTGGCTGTTTCGATTTAAAATTGCCGTACCCGAACTGGTGCGCCCACCGGCATCTTCAATATCGTTTAAATAGTAAGCCCAAACGAGAATGTCAAAATGCAGGTCTTTTATGCCCTCATATGTTTTTATCTCACCATGTGTGTCATAACCGGGAATAGCAAAATTTATAACCTGCGTTTTGTATCCGGCGTCATTTAACTTTTTTTCCAAAAGGTCAGAAAATCTATTTGTCGGATCTTTTATCCCCGCCCCAAAAGCAAGTGAATCGCCCATAACGCCAATCCTAATAGTGTCAACAGGTTTTTCAAAACCAAAAGGTTTTGTCCTGAAATAATATTGTTTGTAAGTCGTGTATACAACATGCCTTTGCATCCACTTCTGGTTGACCTTTAAAAAACCCAAAGTATCTGTCTTGTCGTAACGGTAGCGGAAATATGCTTCGAAAGCCGAAAAAACGATTATAAAGAAAAATATCCAAAAGGCAACTCCAAGGATAATTTTGTGTAGTGTTCTTTTTTCCTTAGCTTTGAATACAAAATACAGTGATCCAATTAAAATGAAAAAAGAAATGGTAATTAGAATAAGATAAACCGAAAAATCCCGAAGAAAATAACTAAGATGTCCCCAAAGCACAGCCGGCATGCCAATAATTAAACTACACAAGCCTTACCTCTTACAACACGAAATGAAAAAAGCTTGGCATTTGGTAAGCTTCATGTTTAAATTGTGTTCATGGATTTTCTAAAAAGCATTTGGCGCGCTTGGCTGAAAATTGCCAAACCTATCGGTAATTTCCAGTCGCAGGTAATCCTTAGCATTTTTTATATCGTCATTCTTTCCCCACTTGTTATTTATTTTAAAATCGCAGACCCTCTAAGGTTAAAACCAAAGTCCAAAAGGTCAAATTTTACTCCTTGGAACCACCCCAAGGAAACTCTCGAAGAGGCCAGGAGGCAGTACTAATGTACATTTTGGGAATTTCCTGTTTTTACCATGAGTCTGCAGCAGCTTTAATAAAAGATGGAAAAGTTGTGGCAGCAGCTGCCGAAGAAAGGTTTTCAAGAAAAAAACACGATGACGGTTTCCCAAAGCTAGCCATCGAATTTTGCCTAGAATTTGCCGGCATAAAAATGGAAGATGTCGATTATGTTGTCTTTTACGAGAAGCCATTTTGGAAATTTCAGCGCATCATTCTTTCAACACTTGAATCTTATCCGGCAGCCTTCCGTCTTTTTGCCAAAGCAATGTCAGTTTGGCTTCTGGATAAACTTTGGGTCAGGTCCATCATTACAGAAGAGTTAAAAGTTGATGCCAAAAAAATCCTTTTCGTCCCTCACCATATTTCCCACGCCGCCTCCGCTTTCTACGCATCCGGTTTCGATAAAGCCACAATTATCACCCTGGACGGTGTGGGTGAATGGACAACAACAACATATGGAATTGGAAACGGCAACAAGTTAACTTTGGAAAAACAAATAACATTTCCCCACAGCCTGGGTCTCCTTTACTCAGTCTTCACAGCCTTTTTGGGATTTGAAGTAAACGACGGGGAATATAAGGTTATGGGTATGGCACCATATGGCAAGCCTAAATATCTGGATAAAGTTAAAAAACTTGCCAAAGTCTACCCTGACGGATCTTATGAGCTTAAGATGGAATATTTCACCTACTACAAGTCCGAACGCAAATCTTACAACCGGAAATTTGTGGAGCTTTTTGGCAAACCTAGACCAAAAGATATGTATTTTTTTACAAAAGCGTCTGGATATCCTAGCTATTTCGGTGATAAACCCAAAAACTACAACGAGCTTTGTGAACTCAACCAAAAATATGCCGACATTGCTGCCTCTATCCAAGCTTTTACAGAAGAAGTTTTACTAAACCTTACAAAAGCAATTTATAAAAAGACTAAAACAGAAAATCTCTGCATTGCTGGTGGTGTCGGCCTAAACAGTGTTGCCAACGGAATGCTTCTTAGAAAAGGCCCGTTTAAACGCATTTTCGTCCAACCGGCAGCTGGTGACGATGGCGGATCACTGGGTGCGGCACTTTACGCTTACCATTCTGTAATCGGCAAACCGCGCAATTGGCAACAAACCAATTGCTACTTTGGGAAGTCCTATACATCAGCGGAAATTGAAGATTTTCTAAAAACAAATAAAATCAAATTTAAAAAGATCTCAAACGAAACAACCCTAGTCGACTTTTTAGCCAAATCCATCAAAAATGGCCAGGTAATTGGTTTTTTCCATGACCGTTTTGAATGGGGTCCAAGGGCACTTGGAGCAAGATCCATTATGGCAGATCCTAGACGTGAGGAAATGAAAGAGGTGGTCAATACTAAAATTAAATTCCGTGAACCTTACAGGCCTTTTGCTCCGGTTACTTTGGCCCAAAAAGCAGACCAATATTTTGAATTGGGGAAGCTCGAACACCAATATTTAACAAACTACATGCTTGGTGTTTTTCCGGTAAAATCTTCAAAACGCAAGGTTATTCCTGCAGTCACCCACGTTGATGGCTCCGGACGCTTGCAAATTATTAATAAGTCCCAAAACTCCAGGTATTACAACTTAGTCAAACGTTTTGGCGATCTAACCGGTGTTTATGTTTTGATGAACACATCCTTTAACTTAAAAGGCGAACCCATTGTCAGCTCACCGAAGGAAGCATTCAGCACCTTTGTCCGATCTGGGCTCGATATTCTGGCACTTGAAAACTTTATCATCGAAAAAAGAGATATACCCAAAAAGTTGTTTGCAAATCCGTCAAAACTTTGATAATTTAGAAAAATGAGATTTTTAAAAAGCTTTTTTTCCAGAAGCGGGGAAGCCGGGGAACTGATGGTTTTTCTCTGGAAAGCAAAGCTTTGGTTTTTAATTCCTTTTGTTGTCATCCTTATTGTTTTTGGTTTGGTTCTCATTTTTGCGCAAGCCTCTGGAGTTAGCCCTTTTATCTACACGCTTTTTTAATACCGCGTTTGACTACCCAATCACTTTCTGCTAGAATTCCCCAAGATTAAACATTTGGTTTTTTGAAACTAGATAAGGCGCTATTTGCGCCTTTTTTTGAATAAGAAAATTTTTAAAAATGGCTATACAAGCAAGAACAGAATTTGCATCGGCACTAAATCAGGTTTGTTCCGAACGTGGCTTGGAACCGGAAGTTGTTGTTGAGTCTATTAAGCAGGCGATTCTAGCTGCTTACCGCAAAGATTATGGGGAAGCAGAAGGTATAGATGTTGACCTGGATGTTCAAAGTGGCGAAGTTTCCCTTACCAAAGATGGCAAAATAATGACACCGCCTGGTTTTGGCCGCATAGCGGCCCAAACTGCCAAACAGGTAATCTTGCAGCGCATCCGCGAGGCTGAAAAGAACGCAATTCTTGAAGAATACTCATCTAAAGTCAATACAATAGTTTCCGGTCTGGTGCAGCGCATTTCCGGCCCGGTTATAACGGTCAATTTAGGGAAAGCTGAAGGGATTATGCCACCGGGCGAGCAGTCACATAACGAAAAGTATTTTGTTAACCAAAGATTGAAATTCTATGTTGTGGGCATCAAAGAAGGTGCTCGCGGTGAAGAAATAATTGTCTCAAGAAGCGCAAATGGGCTCCTTGAAGGTCTTTTTAGGCAGGAAGTTCCGGAAATTACCCAAGGAACAGTTGAAGTTAAAACAATAGCAAGAGAAGGTGGCTCAAGATCTAAAATTGCTGTCAGTTCAAACCAAGCTGGAGTTGACCCGGTCGGCTCTTGCGTTGGCCAAAAAGGTGTCAGGGTCCAGGCAGTTATAAATGAGTTGGGCGACGAAAAGATTGACGTAATTTCTTATCAGGAAGATCCTGTTGAGTTTATAAAAGCGGCACTCTCACCGGCAAAAGACCTTCAGGTGAAAATTGACGAAAAAGAAAAGACTGCTGAAGTAACTACACCTGATGACCAGCTTTCTCTGGCAATAGGAAAAGAAGGCCAGAATGTCAGGCTTGCAGCTAAGCTCACCGGTTATAAGATCGATATTCGCGGGAAAAGCGGCACTCCAAAAGAAGTAGAAGCAAAAGAAAAGGCGCTTCAGGAGGAAGCCAAACGTGCTCTTGGCGTAACTGATGATGCTGCCAAAGAGGAAAAAGCTGCCGAAACGGTCTCCGAGACTCCTAAAGCCGGAAATCAACAGGCTGCTGCAGCTCAGCAGGCATCAGATCAACCATCAGACCAACCAACCGATGATACCCAAATCACTCCACCGGCTGATGATGCCGAACCACTTATTTCCGATGAACAGGAAAAAGCGGACGAACAGGCATCGGATGAAGTATCATCCAAAATCTCAGAGGCGGGTGTCCCATCAGATCAAACCGAAGAGCCAAAAGAAGAACCGCAACCCCAAGTAGAACAGACGGAACAAACTAGTCAAGTTGATACGCAAGTTGAAAGTCCAACTGAGGACAGCGAAGAGCCTGCCAAATGAAAAGTCAGCAGCTGCCGCAAAAATTAAATATACATGACAGATACAAAATCAACAAACGCTCGTCCACCAATTGTCACCTTAATGGGGCATGTGGATCATGGCAAAACAACGCTTCTTGACGCAATCAGAAAAACTAATATTGTCTCCAGCGAACATGGTGGTATAACCCAGCATATTGGTGCCTACCAGATAATTTTTGAAGAAAAACCTATCACTTTTATCGACACTCCCGGCCATGCAGCTTTCGAAAAAATGCGCTCGCGCGGAGCCGAAATTGCAGATATTGTTATCTTGGTTGTTGCCGCAAATGATGGGGTGAAACCTCAAACCACAGAAGCTATAAAACACATCAAAAAGGCAGACAAACCGATAATCGTGGCTGTCACAAAAGTCGATCTCCCAAATATCAACATCGAAAAGGTTAAAAAGGAACTTAAAGATCAGGATGTTCTCGTTGAAAGCTATGGGGGGCAAGTCCCGGTCGTCGAAGTTTCTGCCCCAAAAGGCAACGGAATTTCAGAACTTTTAGAACTTATCCAGCTACTCTGGCAAATTTCTCCTAAGCCAAACTTACCAGAAGAACCCCTCGAAGCAGTTATTGTTGAGTCTTACATGGACAAAAATAGAGGTGCTATAGTCAGCGCAATTCCGAAAGTAGGCACACTTAAGGTAGGCAATAAAATAAATCTTGACGGTGAAACGGTAACAATAAGAGCTTTAATAGACGACTTGGGTCAAAATATTAAGGAAGCCCTTCCCGGCAAGCCTTGCGAGATACTTGGTTTCAAAAAGGCACTGGACGTTGGTACCGTAATCCGTGACACAACAACAACAAAGAATTCCGTCCAAAAAACCCAAGCAACATTATCCGATATCATTGCCAAATCCCAAGAAGTAAAAGATAAATTCAAAATAGTCGTGAAAGCGGACGTTTTGGGTTCACTTGAGGCTATCTCGGCTAATTTGCCCCAAAACGTTTTAGTTGTATCCCAAGGCGTTGGCGAAGTGCAACCAAATGACGTATCTTTTGCAAAACTCGCCCACGCACCTATTTTAGCTTTTAACGTAAAAACTTCCCCATCCGTCCAACACCAGGCCGAAAGAGAAGGCGTCATGATTAGGCCTTACAAAATTATTTATGAACTAATTGCCGACATGGAAGACGTATCGACCGGATTTGAAGCTGCTAAACAGGAGAAAAAAGTAAAAGCCCAGGGCCAAATTATTGCAATATTCACTATCGATGGCAAAACAATTGCAGGTACTAAGGTTACTAAGGGAAAATTCACGCTTGGAGACAACATTTTTGTAAAATCTCTGGGTGGAACCAAAGAGTCGAAAATAGTTTCTCTGAAAAAATTTAAAAAGGATGTCGAAACGGTTGTGGCTGGCCAGGAATGCGGTATTGGGTTTTCCACTGAACTTGACTTTAGGGAAGGGGATATAATAGAATCCCTGGGCTAAAATTATACCCAATATCAGATGGACGATTACTTAAAGCAACAAACGCTGGACAAAATAACCAAATCGCAAAAAATCTGTATAGCAGTTTCCCAAAGTTTGGGCTTCGACGGGTTAGCATCGGCCTTAGCCCTTTACCTTTCACTTTCAAAACTCGGTAAAAACCCTGTAGTTTTGGCAAAAAGCCCAAGCGTCGATGAGGCAATGAAACTTTATGGTGTTGGAAAAATTGGAAACGTTAACGAAAATAAGAAAAATTTGGTAATTTCTGTACAAAATGCTTCTACAAATGTTGATAAAGTAACTCATGCACTTGAAGGTAGCAACTTAAAAATAGTAGTTCACGCAATCCCAAATTCTTTGGGAATTTCCCAGAGAGACATCTCGTTTTCAAAAGAAGCCTCAAACCCCGATTTGATAATTGCTATTGGTTACGACTCTCTTGAGGCTTTGAGGAACGATCTTACCCATGAACAATCAATAGACTCAAAATCTTTTATAATCAGTGTTAATAAAACACAAATGAATCAAAATTATGCTCAGATAAACATTTTAGAAGAAGGAGCCGCAGGGGTTAGCGAAGTTATAACCCGTCTTTTGCAAGAGCTGGCCCTACCGGTTGACGAGGATATTGCTTTTAATCTTTATTCCGGCATATCCCATTCGACGCAAAATTTCTCTCCGGGGTTAACAAACCCGACAAGTTTTGAAGCGGCACAATGGCTTATTAAATTTGGGGCGGGGAAAGCAAGCTTTGCAACAGGAACCCCAAAAACGGAAAGTACAGCACAAGAAGTTTCTCAAAACCAACCTGCTCAGCACCTTACTGCTCAACAAGATTTTGATGCGGATGAAAGTTCTCAGGAAGATTGGTTAAAACCTCCCAAGATATATCACGGTTCCAAGTCTTTTGACACGGATTCCTAACTACTATATACTTAACTCTCACAAATGGCTGCAACATCAAAAAAACAAGTCATCGATAAGTTTAAAACCCACGAAGGCGACACCGGTTCACCCGAAGTTCAAGTTGCTCTGATTTCTCAGCGTATCACAAACGTGGCGGCTCATCTTAAATCGCACTCCCATGACAATCATTCCAGGCGCGGGCTTCTTTCTATGATCAATAAAAGAAGAAGACTTCTCCACTACTTAATGAGAAAAGCCCCCGACAGGTACAAGGACATAATTGACAAGCTTGGAATGTCAAAGTAACTTGCCTTTTTGAAGGTTATAGGTTACACTTACATAAGTTAGACTTGGGAAAAGAGATGTTGGAAGTTGAGTAATATGAATCAATTCTGGTTCAAATTGCCCGATTTCTAACTCCTCTTTCTCCCATAGTTACATTAGATTTAATGCAACAAAAAATAGTAAAAAAAGAACTTGAAATAGGTGGTAAGAAGCTTATTCTGGAAACAGGTAAGTTAGCAAACCATGCAAATGGTGCAGTACTGGCAACATACGGCGAAACAGTGGTTTTGGCAACAGCCGTTTCCCAAAACCCTACCCAAGATTTGGGCTATTTCCCGCTTTCCGTTGATCTTGATGAAAAACTTTATGCAGGTGGACGAATTTCAACTTCCCGTTTCATAAAGCGCGAAAACCGACCAAGCGAAAAGGCGATCCTAACATCCAGGCTCATAGACAGAAGCATCAGACCACTTTTTCCCAAAGGTTTTCAGGCAGAGGTACAGGTAATAATCACCGTTCTTTCTATCGACAATACCAATGACCCCGATATACCGGCTCTCATTGCCACCTCGGCAGCGCTGGCAATTTCTAACATTCCGTGGAATGGTCCAATTTCCGGTCTTAGAGTAGCCCTAAAAGAGGGAAATTATGTTCTTAATCCGACAGAGGAGGAACGAGCGGCTTCCGAGCTGGAGGTTTTAGTTGCCTCAACAAAGGACGAGATTGTCATGATCGAAACTGCTGCAAACGAAGTAGAAGAAAAAACCATCGCCGGTGCTTTTAAATTTGCGCTGGAAGCCGGTAAAGCGGTAATTTCCTTAATCGAAGATTTTGCCAAAGAAGCAGGTCAACCAAAGCAAGACTACGAACAAGAAAAATTATCAGCAAAGACCCAAGAAAAAATCCGTCAATTTATCGAAAAAAATCTTATGGCAGATTTTGAGGACAAAAGCCAGGATGAAGGTTGGTTTGGTGACAGTATAAAAACCTTGGAAGATGAGTTTCTCAAAAAAGAGGAAGCAAGTGAATTAAAAGAAGCAGAAGAACAGGAAGTAAGCGCAAAAGTTTTATCAGATATTTTAGAGGAAATCGTTACGGATAAATTAAGGGATGACATTTTAACCCACAACAAGCGTCCTGATGGCAGAAAACCCGACGAAATCCGTCCACTTTCAATTGATGCGGGCTTGCTTCCACGAACCCACGGTTCGGGCCTTTTTCAACGAGGCGAAACACAGGTGCTTTCAATAGTTACTCTCGGTTCTCCGGCACTGGAGCAGCTGATTGAGGGCATGTACGGTGAAGAAACAAAAAGATACATGCACCACTACAACTTTCCGCCTTTTTCAACCGGAGAAGCAAAAAGAAGAGGTGCACCGGGAAGGCGGGAGATCGGACATGGGGCTTTAGCTGAAAAAGCTCTCGTACCTGTCATTCCGTCATCAGACCAATTCCCTTACACAATTAGGGTTGTTTCGGAAGTACTATCATCTGCAGGCTCAACATCCCAGGCCTCTGTCTGCGCATCGACGCTTGCTCTTATGGACGCCGGTGTTCCGATAAAAGAACCCGTCGCCGGAATTTCAATCGGGCTAATAACCGATAAAGTTAACCGCTCAAAATACGTCACCTTAACAGACATTGCTTACCAGGAAGATGCCCAGGGTGACATGGATTTCAAAGTTGCCGGAACAAAAAATGGTATTACAGCAATCCAGATGGATATCAAGCTAAACGGTCTTTCTCTGAAAATTATTGATGAAGCGCTCGAAAAAGCAAAAACAGCAAGGCTTCATCTTCTTGGCGAGATGCAAAGAATTATTCCGGAATCCAGAAAACAGCTCTCTGTTCACGCACCCCGCGTTATTGTTGTTAAAATTGATCCCTCAAAAATTGGCGAGGTTGTCGGCTCTGGAGGCCGGGTCATCAACAAAATTATTGCAGAAACCGGCGCGGCAATCGATATCACCGACGATGGCAATGTCACAATAAGCAGCAAAGATGCACAAGCTTGCCAAAAAGCCGCAGAATGGGTTGAAGGAATTGTTAAAGAACCCCAACCTGAAGAAGAATATGAAGGAACTGTCAAAAGAATAATGAATTTTGGTGCCTTCGTTGAAATTTTGCCGGGCAAAGAAGGCCTCGTCCATATATCGCAGCTTGCTCCCCATCGGGTAGAAAATGTAGAAGACGTTGTCAAAATAGGCCAAAAGGTAAAAGTAAGGGTAGTTGAGATTGATGATCAGGGAAGGCTAAATCTTTCGATGCTTTTTGGAGACGACATAAAAGAAAAATCAAGTCAAGTTAGGCGGGAAGCTCCTCGTGGAAGGTTTGACAATCGCGACAGAGGAAGAAGGCCAGGGAGAGGCCCCAAAAGATATTAAATGAAGCCTAGTCCCAGCATTATTTTGGGATCAGCAGCAGCCGCTTTAATTATAGCTTCAATTATTCTATCACTAGCCTTTTTTAAAAAAGATCAAAGTTATATCTTTTTAACTTCCCAAAAAAATCGTTTCGATTTAAATTTT
>JAKALT010000001.1 GCA_021813125.1 bacterium
GTAAAACAAATGAGCTCTAAAGTTAGGATTGAAACCTCCGGAGATACTGTTCTTCTGCCGGGTGAACTAATAGACCGAAACAGGTTCCAGGAAGAAAATTCCAAAGTTCTTGCAGAAGGCGGCGAACCTGCAACAGCTCAAGTTGTTATACTTGGAATAACTCGTGCGGCTCTTTATACAGAAAGCTTCTTGTCTGCAGCCTCATTCCAAGAAACAACGCGAATCTTAACCGATGCGGCTATTGAGGGCAAGGTGGACAAACTATTAGGCCTGAAGGAAAACGTGATCATTGGCCGTTTAATACCAACAAGCCCTGAAAGAGCTAAGGTTCAATAAGAAGCCAAATACTACTCGACACAAAAAGTTATCATTGATATAATATCCAAACGAATTTAAAAGGTATTTATGCCAACTATAAACCAACTGATTCGAAAAGGACGAAGCACAAAACCTAAAAGGATTAGGGCAACTGCAATGCGACGTGCTTTTAATTCTAAATTCAACCGTTATGTAGCGTATCCATCCAGCCAAAAACGGGGTGTTTGCACTGTGGTAAAAACTATGACCCCTAAAAAGCCTAACTCCGCTCTTCGAAAAGTCGCTCGTGTACGCCTTTCAAATAAGCAGGAGGTTACAGCCTATATACCCGGTATCGGCCATGAACTTGCCGAACACTCAGTCGTACTGGTCAGAGGTGGAAGGGTAAAAGATCTCCCGGGTGTTAAATACCACATTATTCGCGGAAAATACGACACCACAGGTGTTGTTAACCGCAAACAGGGAAGATCTTTATATGGAACTAAAAAATCTGGTGCGGTTTCTGGGGTACAAGCCGCAGCCTCAGTGGGCGCCGGTGCAGTGGGTGGACAATAATGAAAAATCAAGGTTGTTCAGCATATAAATACTTTTCACTTTTCACTTTTCACTTTTCACTTTGCGACCGAAGGGAGCAATAACATGCCAAGAACTGGAAAAATTGAAAAACGACTTATACAGCCAGACCCGCTTTACCAAAACCCTATGGTTGCCAGGTTAATAAATAAGGTTATGCAAAGCGGAAAAAAATCTGTCGCACAAAAAATTGTCTACGAATCGTTTCAAAACATAAAAGAAAATGGCCAAGACCCGCTGAAGACTTTTGAAAAAGCGCTTGAAAATGTTATGCCTAAAATGGAAGTAAGGCCCCGCCGCGTTGGTGGTGCTTCTTACATGGTACCCATGGAAGTAAGGGGCTCCAGACGCCAATCACTTGCCCTTTCCTGGATTGTAGAAGCAGCAAGATCTCAAGCTGCGTCCAGTGTTGTCCAAAAACCAAAAAATAAACCGCTTATGATAGTGAAATTAACAGATGAAATCGTAAAAGCAGCAGAGGGAACCGGGAGCGCAGTCGCGAAAAAGGAGGGAATGCATCGCATGGCAGAGGCCAACAAAGCTTTTGCCCACTTTAGGTGGTAATCTCCAACCTAAATATTCGTCCATTTCAAGTTCTAGATAATAATTGACTCTTGTGATATGATCCTGCATTAGTTTTCAATTTTTTAGTAAAATTTTAAAGATATGGCTATATCAAAAAATCAAAAATTAAAACAACTTAAAGCGAAGCTTACAGAGCTCGAAGAAGTAAAGTTAAAACAAGCACTTGCTAAATATGGTGAAGCTTACCAGGAATCAAGTTCGGCTTGGCAGGAAAATGCCGCTTGGGAACTTGCAGACGAGGAAGTTTCCGTTCTTAGAGCTATGGTTGCCGAAGTAAAAGGTGAAATTAAAAGCTTAGAGCACCAAGTAGAGTCAAAGTCAAAACAATAATTCCCCACAACTATGCCCAAGAAAGACTCTAATATCAAGATAAATCAGCTAAAGGATTTTTAAATGGCTACTAATACTACAAACAGATTATATCCGCTCGATCGAATCCGAAACATCGGTATCATTGCTCATATCGACGCGGGCAAAACGACAACCACGGAAAGAATCCTCTTCTATACCGGTAAATCCTACAAACTCGGTGATATCGACGAAGGTACAACTGTTACCGACTGGATGGAGCAGGAAAAAGAAAGGGGAATAACCATAGTTTCCGCAGCCGTCACTGCATTTTGGACCCCAAAGGCGGGTCTAATGAAAGACATCGAAACCCGCATCAACATCATTGACACTCCCGGACACGTTGATTTTACGGCCGAAGTCGAAAGGTCACTGCGCGTTCTAGACGGTGGAGTAACGGTCCTCGACGCCGAAGAAGGCGTCCAGTCACAATCCGAAACCGTTTGGCGTCAGGCAGACAAATACAATGTTCCGAGGATTTGTTTTGTTAACAAAATGGACAAAATGGGGGCAGATTATTTTGCAACGCTAAAATCTATACGCGAGCGCCTGGGCGCACCGGCGGTTCCATACAACATTCCAATAGGCAGTGAAAATGACTTCCGCGGAGTAGTTGATCTTATAACCAAAAAAGCCTTTGTCTGGGAAGCAGACCCAAAGGGTCTTGGTAAGGAATTCAAAGAAGAAGAAATCCCGGAAAATTTAAAAGATGAGGTCGAAAAGTGGCGCGCCGAACTTGTTGAAAAGATCGCCGAAACGGATGATAGCCTGACGGAAAAATTTCTTGCGGGCGAAGAAATAACGGAAGCCGAACTCAAAAGCGCTTTGCGTGCAGCGGTTATCAAATACAAAATCGTGCCGGTGTTGGCAGGTTCATCACTTAGAAACAAAGGTGTCCAACCGCTCCTGGACGCGGTTGTCGAATATCTTCCCTCCCCGCAGGATATTGAGACAATCGAAGGAACAAATCCTAAAACCGCCGAAAAAGAAGTCCGCAAGTTGGTAATGGAAGAACCCTTTGCAGGGCTTGCATTTAAAATTCAAATCGATCCCCATGTTGGAAAGCTCACCTACGTCCGTGTTTACTCCGGTACTCTAAAATCGGGCACGTCAGTTCTAAACACGACCAAACATGACCGCGAAAGGATTGGCAGGATTCTTTTGATGCATGCCAACACGCGCGAAGAAATAACCGAAGCTTACGCTGGTGAAATTGTGGCGATCGTCGGCCTTAAAGGAACAGGAACAGGGGATACACTTTGTGACGAAGCCCACCCAATTATTCTCGAATCGATTTCCTTCCCTGAGCCGGTTATATCACTGGCCATTGAACCACAAACAAAAGCGGACCAGGAAAAACTAGGGTATGCACTAGGTCGTCTTAGCGAAGAAGATCCGACATTCAGAATCAAAGGTGATCCGGAAACGGGACAAACCATCATCTCCGGGATGGGCGAACTGCATTTGGAAATTTTGGTAGATCGCCTGAAGCGTGAATTTTCCGTCGGCGCCAATGTCGGCTCCCCACAGGTTGCCTACCGCGAAACCATTAAAGAGACCGCAACTGGTGAAGGTAAATATATCCGTCAATCAGGTGGCCGTGGTCAGTACGGCCATTGTTTCCTTAGAGTTGAGCCAAAACCAAGGGGTGAAGGTTACGAATATAAATCCGAAGTTAAAGGTGGCGCTATTCCGCAGGAATATATCCCGTCTATCGAAAAAGGTGTACGCGAAAAAATGGAAATGGGTGTCCTTGCAGGATATCCTTTGGTCGATATGAAAGTCATTGTCTACGACGGAACCTACCACGATGTAGATTCTTCCGATATTGCTTTCAAAATCGCAGGATCTATGGCACTGGAAGAAGCAGCTAAACACGCCAAACTAGTTTTACTGGAACCTATAATGAAAGTGGAAGTTACTGTCCCCGAAGAATTTATGGGCGATGTAATCGGAGATTTATCAAGTAAACGTGCTCAGATCCACGGTTCGGATCATCACGGCAATTCCGTTATCATCAACGCACTTGTCCCCTTGGCTGAAATGTCAGGCTACGTCACAACTTTAAGGTCCATGACGCAAGGCCGCGGTTCCGCTTACATGGAACCATCCCACTACGACGAAGTCCCCACCAATATCTCCGACAAGATAGTTGCAAAAAACAAGGGCGAGAAAAAAGAAAGCTAGCCCTATAGTTTGACATTCACCTATAAAAAGTATAAAATTCATTCCTTATGAATCGGGAAAATGATTATCTTGGAGGTTTACTCAGACATTATGTTTCTGGTCGCCAAGGAGATGAAGATTACTTAAGACCACAAATTGATCTTTTTGATGGAGAAATCCAAGGTTTTCAAGTTGGAGATCGTATTAGATTTTCTGATGAAGCCTATGAACAGTTTAGAGGCAAGGAAGCAAGGGTTGCAGGCTTCGACAGCGATTTCAATATCTGGACCCAAATGGACGGTGAAAGTGGCTATAGTAGGACACCAAGAGAGTTTGCCCATAGAGCATTTACATTAGTCAGACGTGAGGAAGTGTCTGACAAGTAATTTCTGCTAAAATCTTCTTGTGAAACTACTTTTAACTTCAAACGGTCTTATTTGCCGTAAACTTGATTATGCGTTCCGATATCTACAAAATAGGCGATATTTTTATGAATATAGTAAACAACCCTAATGTCTCCGGTTACGGAAAAAGCGTGTTTTCCTAACATTTTCTTGCCAAGCGCATGATTTTTAAGAATCGGGTCATTTTCATTTACAACGAATAATCTTAACTTTTCTTCAAACCTTAGCTTTACATTTGGCTTGTTTGAAAAACGTTTTTTGTAAATTTTGACAAATTCATGAGTAAACTCTACCTTCATGAACGAAGCAGAGTAAGAAGCTCATCTACGTTTTTGGTTTTTGTAACATTTTTGCCGGCTTTTATATCGCTGACCGCGCGCTTAAACTTTGCTTCTGCCGCGGGAGAAAGATGATGAATTTCCTCAACAGGTTCAATTGTCATTGCCAGCTCGTTTTTGGAAAGCTTTGTAAGAAGTACCCGAATTGCTTCCTGCAGCGAAGAAAAACCCATCTCGGAAGAAGCGCTTTGCGCATTAATTTTTAATTCACGGCTCATTGGAACTTGTAAAATTACTCTTTGCATACAATACAATTATATAGTTTTTGTATGTTTATGTCAACTACCTACATGGAACCATCCCATTACGACGAAGTCCCAACAAATATCTCCGACAAAATCGTCGCCAAAAACAAGGGCGAGAAAAAAGAAAGTTAATTTCTTCTTATAAATTTATCTCCAAATATTTTGCTATACTGAAATTAAGTGAAAAAAGGTTTTACACCGATTTTTATTTTAATTTCGGCAGGCGTGCTAATCATAGCTACAGCATTCATTTTTTTTGCAAAGGTAACTGCTCAAAAGGCTACAACTCTTTCTATACCACCAAAACAGTCAATTAACTCAAGAACAAATAGCTCACCCTCAGCGACTATTGCTTTAAAAACACCAATCACGTCTAGTCCAACTCCAACAGATGATCCAAACAACTTTGGTAAGCTTGTCAATAATTATACGAAACAATTTAATGCAAACGATGTTGGAATAAATTCATCACTACTTTCCGGAAAGCAAGTTTCATATTTGATTTCTCGATTCCATCAAAAAGAAATAACCGAAAAGAAAATTATAATTAGTGATACCCCATCTTATGAAGCTGTAGAAGTATGGGAATTCCCGAAAAGTTCGAATCAAACTACCTCTAATCCTGATTATGCTATTTTTTCGGGCTATGAAAATTATGCCGGTTGGCCAACCTACTTAAAGGATATTGAGTCAGGTTGGAAAGAATTCTATACCAATTCCAATTCAATCAAATTTGGATTTTCTTATGATGGTGGTCCCCATTATCTTCAAAACGTAATCCTAGAATCATTTCAAAACTCTTCTGTAAATGGAAATCCAATATTTATCAGGCTATATATGAACACTTCTTCAATGGTCTTTACAGATAATTTAAATTGGGAAGATATAATTAACAAACCAGCCATATTAGAAGCAAAAGATAAAATAAAACAACTTGCAGATACCATTTCCCTCGTAAAGTAAACCATACTTTCCATATCGTCACGAAAAATGTTTTTTACTTTTGGGGCTTGCATTTTGGCAAATTTTTATTTAAACTATCCAAACTGGTCAGCCTTGATGGGCTGATTGTGCTTTTATAACCAAAAAATATCATGGCAACAGGAAAATACGAAAGAAGTAAACCGCACGTAAATATAGGGACAATTGGCCACGTCGATCACGGCAAGACAACATTGACCGCGGCAATAACATCGGTCCTTTCCAAAAAAGGTTTGGCGGAAGCAAAAGCTTTCGACCAGATTGACAACGCTCCCGAAGAGAAGCAACGCGGAATTACAATCAACATTACCCACGTCGAGTACGAAACCGAAAAGCGTCACTATGCCCACATTGACGCTCCGGGCCACGCAGACTACATCAAAAACATGATAACAGGCGCCGCTCAAATGGACGGCGCAATTCTTGTGGTTTCAGCTCCCGACGGCCCAATGCCTCAGACCCGCGAACACGTTCTTTTAGCTCGCCAGGTAAATGTGCCGGCAATTGTCGTTTTCCTCAACAAGTGCGACATGGTTCAGGATGCCGAACTTTTGGATCTGGTTGAACTTGAAGTCCGTGAACTTCTGGACAAATACGAATACGACGGCAAAAACGCAACCATCATTCGTGGCTCAGCTAAAAAAGCACTCGAAGGTGATGCCGATTCCGTCAAAGCCATCGAAGATCTCATGGCCGCGGTCGACGAAAAAATCCCAACCCCCGTTCGCGATCTGGACAAACCATTTTTGATGCCTGTCGAAGACGTTTTCTCGATTAAAGGTCGGGGAACTGTTGTCACCGGCAGAGTCGAGCGTGGAGTCGTTAAAGTAAACGACGAAATTGAAATCGTAGGAATCCGCCCGACCAAAAAAACAGTTGTCACAGGAGTTGAAATGTTCCGAAAGGAACTCGACCAGGGCCAGGCCGGCGACAATATTGGAGTATTGCTGCGTGGTATCGAAAAAGACGATGTAGAACGCGGACAGGTTTTGGCAAAAACTGGTAGCGCAACTCCCCACACCGAATTTGAAGCCGAAGTTTATATTTTAACCAAAGAAGAAGGTGGTCGGCACACTCCATTTTTCACCGGTTACCGACCGCAGTTTTACATCCGAACAACCGATGTTACAGGGGAAGCCACGTTGCCGGAAGGCACCGAAATGGTAATGCCCGGTGACAATATTAAAATGAAGGTTAAGCTCATTGTCCCCGTTGCACTCGAAGAAGGCCTTAGGTTTGCCATCCGTGAGGGTGGTCATACTGTAGGCGCCGGAGTAGTTTCCAAAGTAGTTGCCTAAAGCAAAAGCCCGTCAAAAGCGGGTTTTTTACTTTTCCGGAAGCAATTTTTATTATGATTATTGTTAGATTCGGTCAAGAACCACAAACCTCATAATATTTGCTTCTCAGGCACAAACTTTGCTATAATTTTGCGTTTAGCAAAATTAGCTAAGCACTAGCGAAACTTAATTTACCACCCGTAAATTTTTCGGGTAGCACTTTAAAAGGTAATAATCATGCCTAAAGGAAGAATACGAGTCAAGTTAAAAGCTTACGATGGTCGAGTAATCGATGCGGCTTGTCGTGACATCATCAACACTGCCCTGTCAACCGGGGCTAAAATCTCTGGTCCCATCCCGCTTCCCACAAAAATCGAAAAGTATATTGTCTTAACAAGCCCCCACACAGACAAAAATGCCAGAGAACAGTTTGAAATGCGAACTCACAAAAGATTAATCGACATAATCGAACCTACCAACAAAACAATTGACTCTCTAACTCATTTAGACTTACCGGCAGGCGTGAATATCGAACTCAAGATGTAGGTAAAAAATTCGAAGCACGAAACCCGAAATCCGAAACAAAATGCTAATTTTCGAATTTCGAATTTAGGATTTCGAATTTCAAATTTGGGGGTTGTGGTTAAAAATTAAATAATCGACACAAGATCGATTAACGAAAAACAGAATAACGTTAATCGGTGGGACACCTGAAACCCTGATTTGCCTAACCGCGACAGTTTAATTTAAGGAGTCCTACCTTTTTGCTGTAAAAAAGGAAAAATGATAAATAGTTTGCTTGGTACAAAACAAAATATGACCGTAAGGTTTACAAAGCAAGGCGCGAGAGTTGCCGTAACTAATGTGATGGTCGAACCTAATGTAGTTTTAAATATTGTAGAAGGCAAGACCGTACTTGGTGTTGGCCAAAGGAAAAAAATCAAAAAAACAGATGGCATGTATGTTAAGGCAGCAGGTATTATGCCGCGATTTATAAAAGAGATAAAATCCGAAAAATCGGAAAATATCAAATCCGGAGACAAAATAACTGTCTCCGTTTTTGAACCAGGTGACGAAATTAAGGTAACGGGTACTACCAAAGGGAAAGGGTTTGCAGGCGGAGTCAAAAGATGGGGATTTCGTGGTGGTCCAAAAACTCACGGCCAGTCCGACAGGCATCGCGCCCCAGGATCAATCGGGGCAGGTACCACTCCTGGCCGTGTTTATAAGGGTAAACATATGGCAGGCCATATGGGTGCTTCGCAAATCACCGTTACCGGGTTGGAAGTTATAGATGTTGATTCCACAAACAACATTTTAACTGTAAAAGGTGCAATTCCCGGCGCCAAAAACGGTTTTTTGGTAATTGAAAAAACCGGGAAAGTAAAAGGCTATACACCACCTCCCCCCCCAAACGAAGAAAAAGCTGCCGAAAAAGAAGAACAAGCAGAAGAAGAAGCAAAAGCAGCAAAGGCTGAAGCGTCTGAAAATCAAACCGAAGTTGTAGAGCAGGAGTCTCAGCCTCAGACTGAATCAGAAGGAGGGGAAAATGCCGGCTAAAAACTCAAAACCCAAAACTCAAAACGCAAAAGCTATAAAGTCCCAGCCGAAAGCTGGCCGTCCTCTGGACGAAAAAATCACAAAAGCCAAAAAAGAGGTTAAGAGTAAAAGAGTAATAGAGTCAAAATCCCCAAACTCCAAAGGAAAAACCGCAGGTCTTTCAGCACCGCTTTTTGATATTGCAGGCAAAAGCCAGGGAACGATTAATCTTCCCAAAGAAATATTTGGCCAAAAACCTAACAAAAAACTTTTGGCTCAGGCACTCCGTGTTTATTTCGTAAATCAAACCTCACATTTTGCAAACACCAAAACAAGATCAGAAACACGCGGCGGAGGCAAAAAACCATGGCGTCAAAAAGGCACAGGAAACGCAAGAGCCGGTTCCAAAAGGTCGCCACTTTGGGTAGGCGGCGCGGTCGCTCTTGGGCCAAAACCCAGAAAAACCATATTAACCCTCCCCAAGAAAATGAAAAAGAAAGCACTAGTTTCCAGCCTTTCCCAAAAAGCATCAGAAGGCGCAATTAGTGTTGTTTCAAATTTCGAATCCATTAAGCCCAAAACTAAAGTTGTTGCAAATCTGCTTTTAAAATCAAATGCAAGCGGCTCAACACTTTTAGTGACTTCGCAAAATTCCCAAAGCATCAAGCTTGCTTCAAGAAATATTTCTAATGTTTCAGTTGATGAAGTAAGAAACCTGAACCCTTATTTAGTTTACAAAAGTAGAACAATTATTTTTTCAAAGGAAGCAATAGGAAAACTATCATGATAAGAACATTCGTTATAAAAGAGGCAGTTCTCTCCGAAAAAGCACATCAACAGATGGCACGGGGAATTTACACTTTTCGCGTGGATAACAGGTCCACTAAAAAAGAAATAGCAAGCGCCATCAAAAAGCAGTTTGCTGTTGATGTTGTAAGCGTCAACATTATTGCTCAATCGCCCAAAAAAAGGAGAATTACTGGCACACGCAGGGAAGTTGAAATAACCGGAGCAAAAAAAGCAATTATTAAGGTAAAACCTGGCCAAACTATTGCAATGCTTTCGCCAAAGGCGGAGGGAAAGAAAGAGTCAAAGAGACAAAAAGCCAAAGAGATTAAGAAGCCGGAAGAAAAATCAGCAGCCATAAATAAAGGTTTGCTATCAAAAATCAGAGGAAATAAATCAACAAAAGAAAAGGGTAACTAATTCATGGCACTTAGAATTTACAAACCTACAACTTCAGCGCAAAGGTTTAAATCCGGTCTAAATTTTATGGAGATCACAAAAACCGGACCGGAAAAATCTCTGATAAAAAGCCAAAACAGAGCCTCGGGTCGTTCCTTTGGAAAAATAACTGCACGGGGTATTGGCGGTGGTCACAAACAGCATTTTAGAATAATAGATTTCAAGAGAAACAAAAGAGACATTGTGGCCAGAGTTGCTTCAATCGAATACGACCCAAACCGAACAGCCAATATTGCTCTTTTAAACTATGAAGACGGAGAAAAAAGATATATATTGGCTCCTTTAGGTCTTGAAGTTGGCGCTAAAATCACAACTTCCGACAAAACTGAGATTAAACCCGGAAACAGTATGCCGATCGGTAAGATGCCGATCGGAACAGTAGTCCATAATGTTGAGCTAATACCAGGCGCTGGCGGCGCAATTGTAAGAAGCGCTGGAACGGGAGCAGTAATTGCAGCGCGCGAAGGAAACTACGTCCACCTAAAACTCCCCTCAAAAGAAGTTCGCAAAGTTCACACTTCATGCTACGCAACAATTGGTCAACTTGGAAATGTTGACTGGAAAAATATTTCTCTTGGAAAGGCCGGGAGATCTCGCCATATGGGTCGACGCCCTAAAGTCCGTGGTGTAGCAATGGATCCGGCTTCGCATCCGCATGGCGGCGGTGAAGGAAAATCTGGAACGGGTATGAATCCGAAAACCAGAAGCGGCAAACCGGCTTTTGGCAAAACCAGAAGACGCAGAAAACCGTCAAGCAGATTTATATTATCGAGGAGGAAGAAATAAAATGACTGAGCAATATAGACATCAAATAGATCCAACAACAATTTTATATATGCCCGACCAGCATCCATATAGATTTGGTCGAGTTTATGCTTCGGGTAGGGGAGATCAGCAAGGTAGAATATTTTTCCACGCATGGACTGCTGCTAAACCTAATTTGGAATCAGCACTTGAAGAAGCAAAAAGAACTGAAATAGGCTATGCTGCACCAGTTGTAGTTGGTCCAGATATTGATCGCGATGCAACTTGTAAAGCCAGAAAAGCTATGTTTAATCATCAAAGTCTAGGCATTTGGAAGGAAGAAGGAGCTGACAGTAAAACGATGAAACTTATTCGAGGAAAACTGTCTCAAAGGAAAGGGAAAAATGTCTAGATCAAGTAAAAAAGGTCCGTATGTAGACGAGAAATTGATGAAGAAAGTAATGACACAAAAAGAAGGTGGACAAAAATCCGCCATCAAAACCTGGGCCCGCGCAAGCCAGATTGCACCGGAATTTGTAAATCATACATTCTCAGTTCATAATGGCCGGACTTTTATAAACGTATTCGTATCAGAACCGATGGTTGGTCATCGCTTGGGTGAATTTGCGCCGACTAGAACTTTTAGGGGTCACGGAAAAATAACCGAAAAAGCAAAAGCCAAGAAATAATATGGAAGTAACAGCTATAGCAAAAAACCAAAGAATTTCGCCCCAAAAGGCGAGGCTTGTTGTTGGCCAAATTAAGAAAATGAAACCGCAAGAAGCTGTTCAGATTTTAGAATTTTTGCCGCAAAAGTCGTCACTCCTTATTCGAAAAGTGATTTTATCGGCTATTGCAAATGCAAAAAATAACTATGATATTGCAGAAGAATCGCTAAAATTTAATCAAATTCAAATAGGCAGAGGCCCGATATTGAAAAGATATCGCCCTGTTGCAAGGGGAAGGGCGCACTCGATTTTAAAAAGGACTGCCAATATTAGGGTAGTTTTAGAAGGAGAGAAAAAAGCAGTATCAAAAGAGTTAAAACAACCAGAAAAAACGATAACTGAAAAAAAGGAAATAAAATCAGAAAAGGAGAACACAAATGGGTCAAAAAGTTAATCCAATAGGTTTTCGCATGGGTGGTATTTATACCTGGAGCTCACGCTGGTTTGCGCCAAAGGGCGAGTTTGCCAAAAACCTCTTGGAAGATAACCAAATCAGAAAATTTTTGATGCAACATTTAAAAAACGCGGGAATATCCAAAGTTGAAATTGAAAGGTTCTTTGACAAAAGAACCATAATAGTCCATGTTTCAAGACCTGGTGTTGCAATTGGAAGAGGTGGAACAGGAGTAGAACAGTTAAAAGAATTATTGCTCAAAAAATTACAGATTAAAGATGCAGGAAAACTTGAAATAAAATTTGAGGAAATAAAAACACCCGACCTGGACGCATACCTCGTTGCAGTTGGGATTGCTGACCAATTGGCCCGGAGAATTCCGTTTAGAAGAATAATGAATCAATCGCTCGAAAGGATCAAAAGGTCCGGTGCAAAAGGTGCAAGAATTGCCCTATCCGGCAGGCTTGGCGGTACCGAAATCGCCAGACGTGAGGTATTAAAGGATGGCGCAATTCCGCTTCAGACAATACGAGCAGAAATTGATTTTGCAAAAGTAGATGCAAAAGTACCAAAGGCTGGAATAATTGGAATAAAAGTTTGGATATATAAAGGGGAATCATAATGCTTGCACCAAAACGCGCGAAATTTAGGAAACAATTCAGAAACCGAAGAAAAGGCCTTGCCGTTCGAGGTAGCAGTCTCTCGTTTGGGTCTCATGGCCTGAAGAGCCAGCAGACAGCATGGATTACTGCTCGCCAAATTGAGGCAGCTCGTCGTGCAATGACTCATTACACCAAACGTGGGGGAAGAATTTGGATAAGAATTTTTCCGGATAAACCTGTGACTAAAAAACCGGCAGAAACTAGAATGGGCTCTGGAAAAGGAGACGTTGACCATTTTGTAGCAGTAGTTAAACCGGGTGCAATTTTATTTGAAATGGGATCAATTGATTCTACTGTTGCCCTGGAAGCGCTAAGATTAGCCGCCCACAAATTGCCTATAAAAACAAAAATAATATCAAGATGAAAAATAAAGATTTACAAGAATTAAAGACAAAATCCTTAAAAGAGGTAAGAGGTAGTATTTCTACTCTTGAAAAAGAAATGGTAAATGCGACACTCGAGCTTAAGATGGGCAAGATAAAAAATGTTCATCAAGTTGCTCAAATCAAAAGAAGTATTGCCCAGGGCCAAACTATTGCCCGCATGAAAGAGATTCTTGAAAAAGAAAACCAAGAAAAGATAAAAGGAGTAAAAGATGCCGCAAATTAAAACCGGTACTGTGATATCAACAAAGATGCTAAAGACCGCCGTAGTCAAAATAGATACTGTCGTCAAGCACCCTTTATACAAAAAGCAAATTAAAAGGTCAAAAAAAATTAAAGCCCGTGATGAAATTGGCGTTAAGGTAAACGACAAGGTAAAAATTGTTGAAACGAAACCTATTTCAAAAAACGTTAACTTTAAAGTTTTGGAGGTTATTAAATAATGCTTGCACCCAGATCAATTCTAACTGTTGCCGACAACAGCGGTGCCAAAAAATTAGTAGTTATTGGCATCGGAAAAGGGACAGGAAAGAGATTTGCAAAAGTCGGTGATATTATCACTTGCGCTGTTCGTGGAGCAATACCAAACAGCCAGGTTAAAGATCACGAAATAGTCAAAGCGTTAATTGTCAGAACCAGAAAAGAAATAAGACGGCGGGACGGATCTTATGTTAGGTTTTCGGACAATGCAGCAGTAGTTGTTGACAATAACAACTTGCCGAGAGCAACTCGTATTTTTGGTCCTATAGCAGGTGAAATTAAAAAGAAAGGTTTTTCTAAAATCGCTTCACTCGCAAAGGAGGTAATTTAATATGCTTAAATTTCAAATCGGTGATGAGGTAAAAATTACAGCAGGCAGAGAGAAGGGTAAAAAAGGAAAAGTTGAAAAAGTTCTACCCAAAGAATCCAAAGTTGTAGTAGGGGGAATTAATGTTTACAAAAGACACAAAAAGGTTACAAGGACACAGCCGGCAGGAATTTATGAGATCACGAGACCTATCTCGATTGCATCGGTGAGTCTTCTGTGTCCCAAATGTGGTAAGCAAACAAGAGTGGGTTTCACAAAAGACGGAAAAACAAAAAACAGAATATGCAAAAAGTGCAAAAGCAGGATAACTGTGAAGGAGTAATATGAATAATCTTTATAAAAAATACAAAGAAGAAATTTTACCGATCCTAAGGGAAGAGTTTAACATTGCAAACGATTTGGCGGCTCCGGCCATAAAAAAAGTGGTACTCAATGTAGGAGCTGGTGAAGCACTTTCAAGTAAAGATGTTATTGGAAAAATTAAGGATCAAGTCGCCCAAATTACTGGACAAAATCCAAGGATAACGCTTGCGAAGAAATCGATCTCAACCTTTAAGCTTAAAAAAGGTGACGCAATCGGTGTAATGGTCACACTAAGAGGCAAAAAAGCTTGGGATTTTATAGAAAACTTTATTTCAATTGTAGTTCCAAGAATGAGAGATTTTAGAGGATTGGAAAAAACAAAATTCGATCATATGGGAAATTATAATTTAGGAATTACAGAACAAATTTTATTTCCCCAAATTGAGTACTCAAAAGTCGACAAAATAAGGGGCCTTGAAGTAACCTTTGTAATATCAAATAGTAATCCGGAAAAATCCGCAAGGTTTTTTGAAATAATGGGATTACCATTTAGAAAAAGTACATAAATAAATTTAAAATATGGCAAAAACATCTAAAATCGTAAAAAACGATAAAAAACAAAAATTTGCAAATCGTAGAAGGAATCGCTGCAAATTGTGTGGGAGACCAAGAGGTTATCTTAGAAAGTTTGCACTTTGCAGAATTTGTTTTAGGGATCTAGTTCATAAAGGAGAAATTCCGGGTGTTAAAAAGTCATCCTGGTAAACAATATGAAAACTAAAGGTTTCAAAATAAATATCAAAAGTGGATCAGGTTTTGCCTGGACAAAACCATCGAATGAAGAAAGGGGGATATTCTCGGAAAGCCGTTAGGTTTGCCGTTAAAATTTTATGGACTCGATTGCAAACATGATAGTTGTAATTAAAAACGGGTACCTTGCACGCAAGGACGAAATTGTCTTGCCCTTTTCAAGGTTTAGGTTTGAAGTTGCAAAAGCCCTCGAAAAAGCAGGCTTTGTGGCTAAAGTCACGAAATCAGAAGGCACCATAAAAGTAGATCTCCTTTATTCTGAAAACAGAAAACCGAGGATCACAGAAATTAAAAAAGTATCCAAACAAGGATTGCGACTCTACACCAAAAGTAAAAATATCCGCCCGGTAAAAGGCGGGAGGGGCATGACAATTATTTCTACCTCGCAAGGTGTTATGACTCAAAAAGAAGCGCAAAAGAAAAATTTGGGAGGGGAGGTCATTTGCCGAGTTTGGTAAATAGTTTCTATGTCAAAAATCGGAAAATTACCAATAAATATACCATCAACTGTCTCAGTCATCATTGAGGGCCACGAGGTCAGCGTTAATGGCCCAAAAGGAGAGTTGAAATTTATGTTTCGCCCAGAAGTTAAAGTTGACTTGGAAAATGGCCAGCTTAAGATTTCCAGAAGGTCTGAAACCAAAATTGCCAAAGCACTGCACGGCCTAACCAGAAGTATTTTGGCAAACATGGTCAAAGGTGTTGTTGAAGGACATCAAAAAGTTTTGGAGCTTGTGGGCGTCGGTTATCGTGCAACAAAACAAGGCGAAAATTTAGTATTAAACGTTGGCTATTCGCACCCGGTTGTGATTCAACCGGTAAATGGTATCGAGCTCGAAACCAAGGAGAATAAAATTATTGTTTCCGGACCGGACAAAGTAATAGTTGGAGAAGTTGCAGCAAAAATAAGAAGAATCCGCCCACCGGAACCCTACAAAGGCAAAGGAATAAAATATCAAGGGGAATTTATTCGCAGAAAGGCTGGAAAGGCTGTTAAAGCAGCATCATAAATATGATAAATAAAAAACAGCAAAAAAGACAAAGACATATAAGGGCAAGGAAAAAGTTGACTGGCACCCAATTGGCACCACGGCTTTCGGTTTTTCGATCGTCAAAATATATTTACGCTCAGATCATAGATGACACGGTCATGAAAACAATTGTTTCCTCATCAGATGTTAAATCAAAAAACAAGGCAAAAAGCGAAGAAGGAACTATAAAAATTCAATCTGCTTTTGCAGTTGGCCAAGATTTAGCGACAAAAGCGCTAGCTAAAAAAGT
The DNA here is from genome assembly GCA_021813125.1 of bacterium. Classification (GTDB taxonomy): domain Bacteria; phylum Patescibacteriota; class Microgenomatia; order Curtissbacterales; family GWA2-41-24; genus JAKAJD01. The sequence goes on from JAKALT010000001.1 coordinate 16,133, forward strand.
AAAAAAGGTTGTTTTTGACTCCGGAGGCAATAAGTACCATGGACGTGTTAAAGCACTCGCCGACGGAGCAAGAAAAGGAGGTTTAATTTTCTAATGGTAAGAGATTCAAGATATATCCCGGAAGTTAAAGAATTTGAAGAAAAAGTGATTCAGGTCAATCGTGTCTCTAAAAAAACACAAGGCGGCAACCAGATGAGCTTTTCGGCACTAGTTGTTATTGGCGACAGAAAAGGTCGTGTTGGCGTCGGGTTGGGAAAGTCAAAAGATGTCGCATCAGCTATCAGAAAAGGTGTAAATCTCGCTAAAAAACACTTGATTACTGTCCCGGTTGTAAGAGGCACAATTCCGCATGATATTTTTATTAAAAAAGGAGCAGCAAAAATTTTGCTAAAACCAGCCCCTGAAGGTTCTGGAGTTATCGCCGGCGGGGCAGTTAGAGCAGTCGTAGAAGCTGCTGGTATAAGAAACATTTCCAGTAAAGTTTTAGGCACTAAAAATCAGGCTTCCAATGTTTATGCAACACTTGAAGCATTAAGGAGCTTTCTAGTATGAATTTAAAAGACCTTCCTAAACAAAAAGCAAAAAGTGCTAAAAGAATTGGCAGAGGTCCGGGGACTGGAAAAGGGAAAACGTCCGGTCGCGGTCAAAAGGGTCAAAATGCTAGGGGCAAACTGCCAATCACCCACTCTCATTTCGAAGGTGGTCAGAGGCCACTTATAAAAAGACTCCCTTACCGAAAAGGCAAAGGTAACCGCAAGGTATCCAAAAAGCCAATTGTAGTCAACCTCAAAACGATTAACGTTTTACCCAAAGGAGAAGTTGTCACAATTGATTCTCTAATAAAGTACAAAATCGTTGATAAAAACGACGCAAAGATATACGGCGTAAAAATACTCGGCGACGGAACACTTTCTAACTCCTACAAATTTAATATCAAAACATCAAAAAGCGCCGCCGAAAAAATTAAAAAAGCTGGCGGAGAAATAATGGCTTCAAAGTCAAAATAAGGTGAGATATTTAAATTTACTGCTCAAAATATTTAAAGTAAAAGATTTAAGAAAAAAAATCCTATTCACCGCTTTTATTTTTTTAATTTTTAGAATATTTGCCCAAGTTCCCGTTCCCGGAGTCGATATTTTGCGCTTGAAAAGTTTATTTGCAGAAAGCCAACTGCTCTCTCTTTTGGACATATTCTCCGGCGGTACTCTGGCAAACTTTTCGGTCATGTCGCTGGGTTTAAACCCATATATTAACGCAAGCATCATAATGCAGCTATTGCAGATGGTTTTCCCAAAGCTAGAAGAACTTGCCAAAGAAGGTGAAGCCGGTCGCGAAAAAATTAACCAATATACAAGGTATCTAACAGTTCCCCTTGGAGCGGTTCAGGCTTTTGGAATTTATATTCTCCTTAAAAACGCCAACATTTTAACAACCATTAATCCACTGACGCTTCTATCCCTGGTTGTGACAATTACCGCAGGGACATTACTTTTAATGTGGCTTGGTGAATTAATCTCGGAAAAGGGAATCGGGAACGGAATTTCCATGATAATATTTGCTGGAATCGTTGGCCGGCTTCCCATTAGTTTATTCCAGCAGTTGTCAGTTTTTGACCCGTCGCAGCTTAGAAATATTTTAATTTTTGCCGCGATGGCAGTTGTTGTTGTAGTGTCAATTGTAATCGTCACAGAAGCCCAACGCCCCATAAGGGTTCATTATTCAAGAAGAGAAGCCCAGGGTGCCCAAAATGCAGTTTCAAGTTTTATACCGTTTCGGGTTAATCAGGCAGGTGTAATTCCAATTATCTTTGCCGTATCTCTAATTCTACTGCCAACAACCTTTGGAAGATTTTTTGAACGGTCTCCAAACGTAGTCCTTGCCAATCTTGCACAGGAACTCCAGCGCCTATTTTCGCCTGGTAATAATGTTTACAGCGTGGTGTACTTTTTTCTTGTGATAATTTTCACCTATTTTTACACGACTGTTGCTTTCAACACAAAGCAAATTTCTGAAATGCTTATGAAGCAAGGAGGTTTTTTACCAGGTATAAGACCAGGGACTCCAACAAAAAAATATCTGGATTATGTATCTTTAAGAGTCACACTTTTTGGCGCAATCTTTCTGGGTATCATCGCCGTCTTACCGTCTATAGGCCAGCGTTTAACAGGTATCAATAATCTTTTGATTGGGGGGACCGGAATCTTAATAGTAGTTGCAGTAATTCTGGAAACAACTAAACAAGTCGAATCCCACATGGTAATGAGCGACTACGACACTTTTCTTAAAAAAAGAGGTTAAAATTATGAAATTTGTATTTTTGGGCGGACAAGGTTCCGGTAAATCGACACAAGCAAAACTTTTGGCGGATTATTTAAATTTGCCTTTGGTTGAAATGGGACAAATCTTCCGGGAAAAATCTCAAGACAATGACGAAGAAGGTCAAGCTATTCGCGACCGCCTTGCTGCGGGCGAGCTTGTTCCTGACAATATCGCAGTAAGCACATTGCAGAAAAAAATCAGCAATGCGGATTTCAAAGAAGGTTACATTCTAGATGGTTATCCAAGAAATGCCGCTCAACTCGAAGGATTGGAACCAGATATAGATAAAGTTTTTTTCGTGAAAGTGTCGGACGAAGAAGCAATAAAAAGGCTCAGCCTAAGAGCCAGGGCAGACGATTCAAAAGAAGCTTTAAGGCGCAGACTTCAAATTTATCATGAGCAAACAGAACCGTTGCTAGAGAAATTTAATGAAGAGGGAAAACTAATAACCATAGAAGGCGAAAGAACAATAGAAGAAATACATAATGATATTAGAGAAAGAGTTACAAACTATGAAAAACAATTGGATCAAAAATAAAAAAGAGCTAGAACTTATGAAAAAATCAGGTCAAATTGCTGCCCTTGCTTTAAAAAAAGTCAGGAAAAACATAAAACCAGGGGTGACATGCAAATACCTGGATGACATTGCCCGCCAGGAAATAGAAAATCAGGGGGCAAAATCTTCTTTTATGACGGTTGAAGACTACAAATATACAATTTGTACAACGGTCAACGAGCAAGTAGTTCATGCTATACCAACAGACCGTGTTCTCAAAGACGGCGACATAGTAGGTATAGATATCGGCGCGCTCTACAAAGGCTATCACAGTGATTTAGCCTACACGCAACCGGTTGGAAAAGTGTCATCAGAAACTCAACAATTTCTATCTATAGGCGAATCAACTTTAAAAGCTGCAATAAAAAAAGCTGCCCCAGGGAACAAAATTGGCGATATATCTTCAGTTATCCAAAACTCAATTGAAGGTGCTGGGTATGCAGTTGTCAAAGAGCTTACAGGCCATGGAGTGGGCAGGGAGCTTCACGAAGAGCCCTATGTTCCCTGCTTCGGTAAGCCCAACACGGGGCCAATAATTTCCGAAAACATGACACTTGCAATAGAAGTAATCTACACTGCCGGTTCCGGCGAGATTGGCCTGGAGGCGGACAATTGGACAATATCGGCTGCGGATGGTTCCCTGGGAGGCTTGTTTGAACAGACTATCTTAATAACAAAATCAGGGCCTGTAGTGTTGACGCCGTATATGTAAATTAGGTAAAATAACCGTTTAGATCAATGACAAAATCAGGTGTAATAGAAATTCAGGGAGAAGTTACCGAAGCGCTGCCAAATACCATGTTTAGGGTTAAGGTTTCTGAGGGTCAATTGCCGGGTGTCGAAGGTGACACAGTTGTACTTTGTCACCTATCAGGGAAAATGAGAATTCATTATGTAAGAATCTTGCCGGGCGATAAAGTTAAACTAGAGGTTACTCCTTATGATTTAACTAAAGGAAGGATAACTTATAGGTTAGGTTAAAATGAAAGTTCAAGCTAGTGTAAAAAAACGCTGTGTGAATTGTAAAATTGTCAAAAGAAAAGGCAGGCTTTATGTCATTTGCATAAATCCCCGCCACAAACAAAGACAAGGTTAATATATGGCTAGAATTGCAGGAATAGATTTACCAAGCGAAAAAAGGATCGAAGCGTCGCTACCTTATATTTTTGGCATTGGTCCGACTTTAGCCAAAAAAATAATCGCATCCTGCAATATTGACCCGGACAAAAGAACGAAAAATTTAACAGAAGATGAAGTTAACAAACTTCAAAAGGAAGTCGAAAATTACAAAGTTGAAGGCGATTTAAGGCGAGAGATCCAAGGAAACATCAAACGTTTACAGGAAACTGGAACTTATAGAGGCATGCGCCATTCAAAAAGTTTGCCGGCACGAGGTCAGCGTACCAGGGTTAATGCAAGAACCAAAAGAGGAAAACGTGTCACAATTGGAACAGTTAGAAAAGAAGTCGTTGCCAAAATGGGGGCAGCCTCTTAGTAATTAAAGTCTATGGCAAAAGTAACTAAGAAAACAAAAAAATCTGTATCGAAACAAACAAGCCACGCAAAGGCGTATGTTACCGCGACTTTTAACAACACTTTAGTAACTCTTACAGACACAAATGGCCAAACTATTGCTTGGGGTTCTGCGGGCGCATCAAATTTCAAAGGGGCAAGAAAATCTACACCATATGCAGCAACCACGGTTGTTGAGGGAGTTGCAAAAAAAGCCAAAGAACTTGGAGTTCAAAGCGTTGAAATTTATGTCAAGGGCCCCGGACCTGGCCGAGACAGTTCAATTCGTGCTTTCAAAGCAGCAGGTTTAAATATCACTATGATTGCCGATGTCACACCAATTCCGCACAATGGTCCGCGTGCACAAAAAAGGAGAAGAGTTTAGAAAATGGCAAGATACACCGGACCAAAACACAAGTTATGCAGGGCAGAGGGGGTCGCCTTGTGTGGATCTCCAAAATGTCCTGTCATCAGAAAAAATGCTGGCCCCCCAGGCCAACACGGCCAAAAGGGCAGGAGGAAGACTTCGGAATACGGAACACAACTTAGGGAAAAACAGAAAGTAAAAAGAATGTATGGCGTTTTGGAAAGACAATTTCAAAGATACTATGTACTGGCTTCTAAAAAGAAAGAAGCAACTGGTGAAGCCCTTTTGGAACTTTTAGAAACAAGGCTTGACAATGCTGTATACAGGTTGAATTTGGCATCAAGCAGGCAGCAGGCAAGACAGCTCGTTTCTCATGGTCATGTTTTTGTTAACAATAAAAAGGTGACTATTCCTTCGTTTAATGTTAAAATTGGCGACATTGTATCGCTTTCTCCAAAAGCATCAAACTTTGACTTTATAAAGAAATTACAGGAAGCAACAAAAGAAAGCACCATTCCTGCCTGGCTTGAGAAAAAAGCTACTGTCGGCAAAATTAAATCTAATCCCGGAAGGGAAGATATAGACGTTGAAGTAAACGAAAGGTTAATTGTCGAATTTTACTCAAGATAATAAATATAGAATTATAAGAAGAGTCGTAAAGGAGGTGAACTCAAAAAAATGCTCGATTTATCGCAAATAGAAATAGAAACAGAAAAAGAAACAGCCGATTTTGGCAAGTTTACAATAGAGCCCTTAGACCAAGGTTATGGGCACACTATTGGAAATTCCTTAAGGCGTGTCCTTTTGAGCTCTTTGCCTGGAGCTGCTATAACGCAGGTAAAAATTTCCGGAGTTCGTCATCAATTTTCATCAATGGCTGGTATGTCCGAAGATATAGTTGAATTTATCTTAAACCTTAAAAAGGTTAGGCTTGTTATCTCTTCAGACAAACCGGTAAAGCTGACGCTGGAAGCAAAAGGTCCCGGTGAAGTTAAGGCAAAAGATATTGTTCCAAGCGCAGGCTGCGAGATCATCAACAAAGATTTAACACTAGCCCATTTGGCAGATTCAAAATCTAAGCTTTCTGCAACTATCATTGCCGAAAGCGGTAGGGGTTATTCTTTGGCAGACGAGCGAAAAACAGGCGAAATAGGTGTTATCCCGATCGATGCAAATTTCTCACCTGTTGTAAAAGTTGACTACAAGGTAGAAGCAACCCGTATTGGAAGAGTGACAAACTTTGATAAGCTGACCCTAATTATCACCACAGATGGCACCCTTAAGCCTTCTGAAGCACTAAAGCAGGCAGCAAAAATCTTAGTTGACCATTTCTCAACAATTTATTCGCCACAGCCAAGTGCTAAAAAGACAACCGACGTCCAAAGCGTTGCTCAGACAGCTGTTTCCGAAGACGACCTTAAAGTCTCTCTCGAAGAATTAGATCTTCCTGTCAGGCTAACCAATAGCCTTAAGGCAGGCAAAATCGAAACAATTGGAGACTTTTTAGAAAGTGATAAGAAAAGCTTGATGAAGATGAAAAACATGGGTCCGAAATCAATTGCCATGGTAGAGGAAAAACTTAAAGAGAGAGGATTACAAGTAAAGTGAGACACGCTGTATTTGGCCGAAAGCTTGGAAGGGACACCAATTCCAGAAAAGCTCTTTTGAAAAACTTGTCAGGTGCTCTGATTATAAACGAGTCAGTAACTACAACTTTGGCAAAAACAAAGTTCGTTAAGCCTTACGTGGAAAAAATGGTCACCTTGGCAAAAGTCAGTAAGTTAGGGTCCAGACGGGTTTTGGCTTCAAGCCTGCCAAAAGCCGCCTTTAAAAAACTAACTGAAGAGATAGCGCCCGGTTTTCAAAATAGAGCTGGTGGTTATACCCGCATAATAAAAATAGCCTCAAGGCGCGGTGATGCTGCTGCCATGGCACGCATCGAATTTATTGCTTGGGATAAACCAAAAACTTTGCAAGCTAAACCCAAAAAACTTGAATCTAAAAAAGAAAGAGTAGAAAGAAAAATTAAAAAGACTGCAAAACCTAAAAAACCATTAAAAAAAGAGACAACAAAAAAGGCAGTTAAAAAAGCTAAAATATGAAAACAATAAAACCAAAAGATATTAAAAAAAATTGGCATCTTATAGACGCTAAAGAAAAAATTCTTGGCAGGCTTTCGTCGGAAATAGCTATGCAACTGATGGGAAAAAACAAAAGCATTTATTCACCAAACTTAGACACCGGTGATTTTGTCGTTGTCGTAAACGCCCAGAAAATATTGCTGTCAGGCAAGAAAGAAAAACAAAAAAAGTACTATCGTCATTCTGGGTATCCTGGGGGTTTATATATGAAAACTGCTCAACAAGTCAGAGAAAGCAAACCAGAGAATTTAATAAGAAATGCAGTAGAAGGAATGCTTCCCAAAACCAAAATGGGGAAAGTGATGCTTAAAAAACTTTACGTTTTCCCTGCATCAAGCCATCCTTATCAGGATAAATTCAAAAATTAAAATGGAAGATCAGACAACAACCAAATCAAAGCCGTATACCTACGCTGTCGGACGCAGAAAAGAAGCTGTAGCAAGGGTGAGGTTAACAAAAGGAAAAGGGGAGAATGTTGTAAACGGTATATCTATCGAAAAGTATTTTCCTTCTGAAGCCGCAAAAACTAAATATTTAAAGCCATTTCATCTCACCAAATCTCTGGATTCATATTTTGTTTCTGTAAAAGTAACAGGTTCCGGGAAAAGCGGTCAGCTTGATGCTGTGGTCCACGGCATTGCCCGTGCTCTTAACGCTGCAAGCGATGAATTCAGGCAAAACTTAAAACGCGCCGGTCTCCTAACACGGGATCCACGCGTTAAAGAACGCCGTAAATACGGCCTGGCGCAAAAAGCCCGAAAAGGCAAGCAAAGCCCCAAACGATAATCAAAAGATTTTTAGTGATAGGATTTATTTATCTGAACCGTTATCAGTTTTTTTAGGTAATCCACTATCAGGTGTCTGTGAACTAACAATTTGTGTTGGTGATTCGGGTATTCGTGTTGTAAAGGGCCCCACGAGCTCAACGGGCACTTTATGCTCTCCGTCAACGGGCATAATTGGTTTTTTTACGATAGTTTTAAAAATTTCTTTAGTGCCTTCCAGAAAACCCATGACTAATTAATTAGAGCACAAACCAAAATTGTTTGTAAAGTTTGCTTAAAAATTAACAAACGAAATCTCCTCCCATGCGAACATGTCAGCAAATCTTTTATTTAATCCACTTTTCTTGCTCGGTCTTTCATCGCTTCTCGTCGAATCCTCGCGGAATCAACAGGTGAGAAGGTTAATGGTAGCGGAACTTCCTTCCCTTTTAAAACCGGAGTAACCTCATTGGCTACTCCGTCGGGAACAGAAGTGAAAGAGGGCTCTCCCTCTTTTCCTCCATTCATGATTAAACCTTAAAAAAACCGCCCGCCATTTCTGGCGACCGTTTTGGAAATTTTACCTTGTAGCTAAATTGCTGTCAATCCTCTTGTCGGGGAGGGGAGAATCGAACTCCCGATACTGCACCCCCAGCGCAGTGTGTTACCACTATACTACTCCCCGGCTTAACCTAAAAATAATACCACTACTTTTTCTGAAAGAAAAAGCAAGGTTCTGTGAGAAATTTGCAACAATTTCACCTGGCAAATTTCGAGCAGGTCCTTATACTACTCCCCGTCGTCGGAACAAATTATATCAAGCATTAATAATAACCTCTAGCGCTAACCCTTGTTTTTTAACTAGATCTATAGTAAAACTACTATGAATTTAATGAATACTACAGATGCCAAAAAGCAGGCCATAGCAACCGCAATTTCCCAAATCGAAAAAGCATACGGTAAAGGGTCCATCATGAAGATGGGCGAATCTGTTGGAAAGTTTGAAGTGGAAGTAATTTCAACAGGTTGCCTGCCCGTTGACGTTGCACTCGGAACAGGCGGACTCCCGCGCGGCAGGATAATCGAAATTTTTGGTCCCGAGGCGTCTGGCAAAACTACTCTTACATTATCAACAATTGCCCAAGCCCAAAAAAATGGCGGCAGTGCGGCGCTGATTGACGCCGAGCACGCCCTGGACCCCGCTTGGGCGCAGAAAGTCGGAGTCAATTTAGATGATTTGTTAATTTCCCAGCCGGATACTGGTGAACAAGCTTTGGAAATCACCGAAACCTTAATTAGATCAGGTGCAATTGATGTCATAGTCATAGATTCTGTTGCGGCTCTTGTTCCTCGCGCAGAAATAGAAGGGGAAATGGGCGACTCTATGATGGGTGTACAAGCGCGGCTAATGTCACAAGCTTTAAGAAAATTAACCGGAGTCATCTCCAAAAGTAAAACTGTTGCCATTTTTACCAATCAGTTGCGCGAAAAAATTGGAGTTATGTTTGGCAATCCCGAAACTACACCTGGAGGTCGAGCCCTCAAATTCTACTCATCAGTTCGATTGGATATTCGGAAAATAGACAATATCAAAGAAGGTGATAAAGTAACCGGATCGCGCCATAGAGTAAAGGTAGTGAAAAACAAGGTTGCACCGCCATTTAGAATTGCCGAATTCGACATAATGGGCGATGAGGGTATTTCAAGGGAAGGTGGTCTGCTGGACGTTGCATTGGAGGCTGGTCTTGTCACCAAAAGCGGCGCATTTTTCCGCTGGGGCACCAAATTGGTAGGTCAAGGCAGGGAAAGCACAAAAGGTTATTTTAAGGAACACAAAAAGGATTACGCCCAGTTGGAAAAAGAAATTTGGACCAAAATTAAAAAAGGGCTTCCGACCCAAAAAATTACCAATCACGAGTCGGAAGATGAAAAAATTTTAGAAGAAATCGCACAAGCCTAAAGTGCCAAAAATAACGGCAATCACTTCACAGAAGAAAAAACCTTCAAGATACAATATTTATTTAGACGAAAAATTTGCTTTTGGAATAGAGACAGAAAGTTTGCTGAAGCGAAATCTAAAAATAGGCCAAGATTTAACTCAAGATGAAGTAAAAGAAATTACCAAAGAAGACAAAATTGGAAATTTAGTAAACAAATCACTTAACTTTCTTTCCTACCGCCCTAGAAGCCAAAGCGAAGTTGAAGTTTACTTGGCCAAAAAAATTGCGGATGCGGAAGATGTTAAATTTTCCCAGGCTAAACAAAGCCCAATCATAATTCAAGTTATTGATAAGTTAAAAAAATACAAATTCATAAATGATTATGAGTTTGCCAAGTGGTTCGTCCAATCAAGACTGAGGACAAATCCAAAAGGTTCAAAGGTAATAATTATGGAATTGAGAAGAAAGAAAATAGACCAATCAATAATCGACAAAGTCCAAAATACTTTTCCCGATCAAAAATCGCAAGCCCTAAAATCACTTAAAAAAAAGCTCGAAAAATTTAGAAAATTTCCTGAACCAATATTTAAAAGCAAAGTTTATATGTACTTAGGATCACGAGGTTTTGACTCGGAAACTATTCGCGAAACGATTGCCTTTTTAGAAAAAAAACGTTAGAATTGGCAGTTAGATAACCAGTATAGAAGTAAAATTACTTTTTAAATGAAAAGAAGTAAATTTATCCCGCTTCAAGTAAAAAGTATATAACCTCATAGAGGCTTCTTTCCTGGTGTAAAAAATTATGACTTATTTCGACGACCGTAACAAAAGACAAGGTCAGAGTGGCCAGGCAAAAGTAGTAGTTTCTGTTGGAGATAACCATCCGCAACATGGTTACCAAGGTCAGGATGCCAGAGACATTATCCAAGACGCACGCGACGAAGCATTTCGGATTAAAAAGGCCGCCGAAGAAGAAGCTCGCAAAATTCGCCAAGAGTCTTTGGAAATTGAAAAAAGGATAGCGCAAAAAGAAGAATCCCTAGACTCTAAAATTTCCGAAGTGTCAAAACTTGAAGGAAAAATTGAAGTTGCAAGAAAAGCGCTTGCACAAAAAGAGCAAGAGCTTTCCAAAATACGCGCCGACTTAATAGAAAAACTTGCCAGAGTTTCATCCTTAACTGCTCAAGAGGCAAAAAAACTTGTCCTTGAAAACGTAGAAGAAGAACTGAAAAGCGAAATTTCCAAAAGGATCAAGGAGGCGGAAGAAAGAATTAAAGCAGAAGCATCTGCAAAAAGCAAAGAAATCATTGTAAATGCCATGATATCTGGAGCAACAGACTGGGTTGCGGAATATACCGTTTCAACAGTCAAACTGGAATCAGACGACCTAAAAGGAAGAATAATCGGCAAGGAAGGTCGAAACATTCGCGCGTTTGAGTTAGCAACAGGCGTTGATGTCGAGCTGGACAGTGACATTCAAGGTGAAGTTAGACTTTCATCTTTTGACCCGGTTCGTCGTGAGATTGCCAGAAAGGCTCTCGAATGGCTTGTTAAAGATGCCAGAATTCAGCCAACCAGAATAGAGCAGCTTGTAGAAAAAGCCAAAAAAGAAGTTGCCGAAGACATGTCGGAAGCCGGCAAAAAAGCCGCTAGCGAACTTGGACTCTATAACCTTCCCCAAGAGGCCTTAGATACACTAGGTCGTTTAAAATTCCGTTACTCGTATGGCCAAAATCAATTAATAGCTAGTCTTGAAACAGGAAAGATTGCCAAAAAAATCGCTCAAGAAGTTGGCGCAAACGACATAACTTGCGCCACAGGAGGCTTGTTTCACGATATCGGCAAAACCGAAGTCGACAAAGAAGGCACCCATGTTCAGCTTGGTGTCCAACTGGCAAAAAAATGGAACTTTCCTCAAGCCATTGTTGATTGCATTGCGCAGCACCACGAAGACGAACCCTTTAGCTCAATAGAATCAATAATAGTGCACGTTGCAGATGCTGTATCTGGAGCACGGCCTGGCGCTCGACACGAAGCAGTAGAGGATTACATAAAGCGACTTACCGACATTGAAAACGTTGCGACATCTTTCCCGGGCGTAGAAAAAGCATACGCAATTCAAGCAGGCAGGGAAGTTAGAGTAATCGTTCAGCCAAACATAATAGATGACGAGGGAATTGTTACATTGTCACACGACATAAGGCAAAAGCTTGAAGCTCAGCTAAACTACCCGGGACAAATAGTTGTTACTGTAATACGCGAAACTCGAGCAGTAGACATTGCCAAGTAATTTTTAGCTTGCTATAATAACTCTTCAAATGACAAAAAAAGAACTTACAGAACGAGTTGCTAAAAAAGTCGGCCTAACCAGAAAATCCGCAGAACAAGCTGTTAATACTATCTTTGGCATAATCAAAGAATCAATGGTTAAAGGAGACAAAGTAGTAATTACAGGCTTTGGAACCTTTAAAGTTCGAAAACGTGCGACACGTGCTGGAAGAAATCCGCAAACAGGATCCTCAATAAAAATAGCAGGCCACAAACTGCCCGGCTTTACTGCCGGAAAAACCCTCAAGCGTCTAATCAAATAGAAGATAACTAAGCGGCCCGACGTAACTCTTTTAAACCATCCGCGTCAACAAGAAGGTTGGCTATCCGTTTTTGTACTCTGACCTCAGTGATTTGCGCTGGTGAATCCTTTGCAAGGGGAGCTGACAATGTACCTGAAGCAGTTTCTATCAACGGGTTATCGATTACCTCAGCATCTGTTAACTCAGATAAGGCCTCAAGCTCAAGCTGGGTGGCCGGATTGGGAAGACCTTTTTTGGTTCTTACATGTTCGACGAGACGCGCTCTAACAGCATTTAATTCTACTGGCGCATCAGTAATGTCAAGTACTTCTAATCTGTCTTTTTCGTTTCCCATAAAAAAACGAGCCTCCTAGCTGGTCGCAATATACCCTTTTGTTGCCTAGAAGTCAAACGAAAACCATGCTAAAATTTGCCAAAGTGAAGCCGTCATTTTTCATCCAAACTTTTGGTTGTCAACAAAACCTCGCCGACAGCCAAAGGATATCAAGTTATTATCTTGCACGAGGTTATAGTCAGTCCAAGTCCGCAATATCTGCAAGTGAAATAGTGATAAATACTTGCATGATCCGCCAAACTGCGGAAGACAAAGTCACCGGTCTTGTTAAAAATATAGCTAAAGGAAGAAATCCAAAACCGAAAATTGTCATTACAGGTTGTATGGTCGGAATGGCAACTCGCGACGATTCTGGAAAATACATCAAAGCACTCAAAAAAAGGATGCCAGAAGTAGACGAATTTCTACCTTTAGAAGAAGTAGGCTTCGACTATCCTGCCTTAAGATCCGACATAACACATGCCTGGGTGCCAATCTCTAACGGTTGTAATAATTTTTGCACTTTTTGCGTTGTTCCTTTTACGAGAGGCAGAGAAATATCAAGGCCATACAAAGAAATCTTAAAAGAAATTGAGGATTTGTCCAAAAACGGATGCAAGGAGATTACGCTTTTAGGTCAAAATGTCAATTCATATGGTTCAGATCTTGTTAAAAGCCAGAAAAGCTATAAATTGCCCAATGGAAAAATTGTAAAACCTGTTATCGTTAAACACTTAGGCAAATTCCGAATACCTACTCTTTTTCCATATCTGCTAGAAGACGTTTGCAATATTAAAGGAATCGAAACTGTAAAATTTATTTCCTCCAACCCGTGGGATTTTTCAAATGAGCTGATTTCAACTATCGCCAAAAATGAAAAAATTGACCGCAACTTGCATATCGCTGTTCAATCTGGCGACGATAAAATCCTCAAAAAAATGAACAGATGGTACACCAGGTCTCAATATTTAAATTTGTTAAAAAAAATCAAATCTAAAATCCCAAATGCACAAATCTCAACAGATATAATAGTCGGCTTCCCTGGAGAAGGAGAAAAGGAATTTCAAAACACAGTTAAATTATCAGAAACTGCAAACTTTGCATACGCATATATTTCCAAGTATTCAGACCGTCCGCAAACTGCAGCCCATAAAGGCCTTGGAGATGATGTGCCTTATGCCGAAAAAGAAAAGCGCTTCCGTATCCTCGATGAACTTATCAATCATAGGGGTAGTCCCAGAACCGCGGTGCACTAAACCATCTTAAATTAGAAGGTCACTATCTCTCTAAATCTTTTTGGGTTACGGTAAAAATCAGCCAGGTGTATCCAATAGTTCCTGACGGCTTTTTATATATTTGCCTTAGCCAATCGAAAGTACCTGCTTTCCAAAGGTTAAAATCATTGACACCAACAACAATTGTTCCTACTGTTGAACCAGTAACAATTGTTCCTCCCATTGGCCATTGGGGTTCAATTATGGCATTCGGATGACTCTTCCTATAACTTTCCAGATAAAAGTTATTTTGTCCCCAGTCTAGGCTTGAGTCTACAAAGTATTTGTAAGCGTTATTTGGACCGCCAAATGCCTCATTTGTGTATTCTAAAAAATGAGGAGAAATCAAAAGTGTTTTTACAAAATACCAGATTACTAATGAAATCATAAACATACGGTAAACGTTGCTCAACGCTAAAGATCTAGGTCTATACGTTACAACCTTACTCACTAAAATAATTACAAATGGATAAATTGGTAAAAGATATCGAAGGCCAATAGCTATATGATTTATAAAACTCATATACCAAACAAATATAATTATGAAGAACAAAAAAATTTTTTCGGTTTGTGATTTGATAACAAATTCTTTTTTTAGAAATAGAATAAAAGCAAAAACAATTAGAATCAACAAAGGAATAGGCGTTTTTATTACAAATGACATTGGTAAGACGTACCAGGGGGATCTCATATATTGCATTCCCCAGAACCAACCCCACCATCCATTATTCGAAGTGACAAACTGTAGATCTAAGCCTAACAAAAATGGCTTTGGCATAGAATAAAGAAGTAATCTCAATGGCGTGTGTGATAATCCTGACCATAACCAGCTTTCGAAATACTTAGGTATTTGCAAAGACCCCCTAAAGAGATAACCCAGATTTAAGATAAAAATAGCAATAGCGAAAACAACCACAAGATTTATAAAGGACTTTAAAAATGGCGCGCTCTTAGTTGCTAAAAGCCAATAAATCACAAAAAACGGTAAAAGAATAAGCGTCGTATACTTTGTCAGTAGAGCAAACCCAAGACTTAAACCGCAAATTATAGTTAGCGGCAATGATTTTTTAGTAACAAAGCGAGAAAACAAAAAAACTGTAAGTAAAAATCCAAAAGAATTTAGAAAATCAGGTGTTAAAAATCGGCTGTGAGCTAATATTTCAGGATTAAACGAAAAAAGTATCAAGGAAAGAAAACCAGCTAAAAAGCCATATGTCGATTTGGCAATAAGGAAAACAGTTAATGCAAAAAAAGGAAAAAGTAAAATAAAAGGAAATCTGGCCCAAAAAAGTTGAGAGCTAGCATCATTAACTGGTGCATAGTTAGAATATAAGTTCGCCAAATAATACATCATAGGAGGATGCAACCTTTCGTACACCTGATCCCAATCGAGATTTTTGGCAAGGTTTTTAGAGGCCGTTAGATATTTTATTTCGTCATAGTTTGGTGAAAGTTGTCCTATTCGATAGAGCTGAATTATTTGTGCTGTTACAATTACAAGTGCTACTAAAAGTATTTTTAAAATTAGATAATTTTTGTATTTTAATATTTTCATGCTTAACGGAGAACCAATCGAAAGACGACTTTTTAACTACCTCCAAGTAGAAAGCCAAAGGTAGTTTTTGATCGAAGCGGGATCAATTGGCAGACCGGAAGTAATCGGATAAAAGTAAAAAAACGCCAATATGAAAAGACCAATGATGAAAAGTGAAACAACCATAAGTTTTGTTTTATAAATTTGCCCAAGGCAGTAACCCATCCCAACTGCCAAAAAAGGAATCGACGGCAAATAATGATAAAAGAATAGAATTCTAGGGGTAAAAATCCAGGGAAACCAAAAAACAAAATACCCCGAAAGAACCAGCAGGTACTTATTCTCCCGCTCCTCTATGTACTTTCCTATAATGTATGAAATACCGATTATCCCTATCCAAAGCACTAAAGGATTTCCGATAGCATAGATGAAACCGGCTTTTTGGCCATACTGTTCATACGAAAAATAAACACCTCGAGCATCAAGTATCCAAGGACAAAAAGTCCTAGGGCCATCAAGTCCTTGGGGGACACAAAAAATTGGGGTTGTTGCGTAAGAGTGTTTAAGATCACGTTTGTTTTGATACCACCATATTTGTTTATGCAAATCTATAAATTGCTGTATTGAGTGCCCCTGTATCCAAAACTGGCCATAGGATGCAAGATAAATAAATGCAGGAATTAAAAAAATCAAAATTAACCGGGAATCAATTCTCTTCTCCTTAATATTTCCCAAAAGTAAAAATAAAAAAACAGCGCCTATGGCATAAAGACCGGTCCACTTTGAGGCAACAGATAAGCCTAAAAAGATACTTGTAAAAAGCAAGTATTTAAGTTTAGGATTTTTAAAATAGATTGCTGTAAAAATAAAAGAACACACAACGAAAAATGTCACAAAAACGTCATTCATTGTTATTCGGCTCATCACGAATGTTAAGTTTTCAAACGCGATTGTTGTAGCAGCAAACATGGCAGCTATTGGACCAAATAAAATATAAGCTAATAAAAATGTCGCTGGGATTATCGCAGTTCCAACAACTAAACTAGGAAACCTCCACGCAAAGGGAACATCACCAATAATTTTTATCGATGCGGCCTGAATAAGTTTAGCCAAGGGGGGGTGAAGCCAGTCGTAAGCAGTTCCTGGCTTGGGAGCCGGTGAAAAAGGATCATAAGGTGCAGGATTATTTTTTGCAAATGCCTCTGCAGTAACAGCATGATAGACCTCATCAAAATAGTAGTGATTCGGCTCCGATATTCGATAAAGCCTAATGGCAAGGGAAAATATTGTCAGAAAGGCTATAAAAAATAACGAAATTTTTTTCATTTTAATCTAATTTTAAATGTTAAAATATTCAAATTCCAAGCTTGTAAATTTTGTACTTGCTGTTCTGGTAAACAAGCATAAAATTGTCATCAAACGTTCCTCTGGCCGCATGCCAGTCTACCATTGCAGCAGGATCTATAACAGCATACTTGCCTTCATAGGAATCAGCAATAAATTTCCAGGAGACGGGATCAGAGTAAAATAACTTCAAATCCTGCTCGCGCTTACCGTAAGAAATACCTCTCGTCCAGAGCCAGCCCGGATAACCGACTAAAACTGGACGTCCTGCTAGTGAAGAAACAGGATTTAAATGGGTTGAACTTGTGATAATATTTTGACCTTCAGCAATATTATTTTTTACAAAGTTCGAAGCAGCAATTGCATCGGTATCAAATATAATAGGAAGTTTATCAAAAGGAACTAAAAATCTTGGAATTTGGTCAATAAAGCCTGAGTATGTTGCCAGAGTCAAAAAGATAAAAAATAGAATGGACCCTAAAATTTTTCTATTTTTCAAAATCCAAACGAAAAAAGCGACAAAAACAGGAGCTGCAAAAAATTGAAAATAAACTAAAATCTTATTATTGTCATAATCCCAGGGTTGAAACCTTATAAGCTGTACAGCCAAAAACATTGCCGCACCACAAAACCACCACCACGAGATATCGTTAAACTGCTGCTTGAAGCTTCGACGTCCAAAGGCAATAAGAATTCCCCCCATGACAAAGATAGGTAAAATTACACCAAAATTTAAGAGTAAAAAATTGAAAAAAGGCAGTATTGATCCACCGAAGAGACCGCTATGAGCATCAAATTTTATAGATCCAATTGTTGGCTCAACCATCCATCCGAACCTAAATTTCAAAAATGAACCCTGTGTAATCGCAGATGTATTGCCTGCAACCAGATAAATAATCTGAGGGATCGACATTAAAAAAATTATTACAGCCAACAGTGCTAGCCTTTTTATCAACTGTAAATTTTTCTGGATAATTGCAGCAGTTCCGGTTACCAAAAGTGTTAGGCCCATTGCTATAAATGTATGAAAATGGCCTAAAGGTGAAACTCCTACCAAAATTCCGAGCATTATTGTCCAAGCATTATTTTTTGGACTTTTCAACCACTTTTCGAGCACATAGACAAAAAGCGCAAAATTAAATATTCCAAAAAAGAATGACCTTTGGTGGAGAAAAACTAAAGAAAGTGGCGCACCCCATGTAATATTTTGCTGAGGGAACACAGCATCATATTTAGTGATTGTAGAAGCTGTATTATTAACCAAATAATTGATAAAGCCCCCCAAACTATGATTAGCGTAGTTTGCAAGGTAATTTTGAATATGCCAGTTTGCCCCAAATCCGGCCCCGAAAAGAAAAACAACAACCGCAATAACAGCTGCCCAACTAGATTTTAGAAATTTTTTGTAAATAACAAAGGTAAAAACTGTTGCCAAAGTCATAAAAATCATTGCCGGCAGTTGCATTGCCATATACCACCTTTGCGAAAAATGCAGAAGAACTCCACTTATTAAATTAATTAAAAATGAATATCTCATTCGTTCGCCGTTAAAAATTGGTTCGTTAAAATCAAATTTTTTCTCGAAAGCAAATTTAGAAACTTCTGTCATATGAAACGGAATGTCTCCATAACCTGCCGAAGCTGCACGCATATTTCCTCGTTCGTCGATTGAAAAAGTTTTAGAAATTAAAAAAAGATGAAACAATATTAATGAGAATAAAACTAAAATGGGGCCCCAGGAAATTTTTAAAATTGACCACTTCATATAAATCTATTATAGTCAACGGCAAATGCATAAAAAAACCAATGAAACATCACCGAAATTAATTGTAATCTATGGTCCTACCGTTACAGGTAAAACAAACTTGGCAATTAAACTTGCAAAAAGACACAATGGTGAAATCATTTCTGCAGATTCGCGCCAAATTTTTAAGAATTTGGACATAGGAACCGGAAAAGTGGATTTCAACTCAAAAGTCGAAAAACATAACGGTTATTGGATCGTCAATGGTGTAAAAATTCACGGCTTCGATATTAAAAAACCGGAAGAAAAATATTCAGCAGCAGAGTTTATCAAATTTGCAAAAAAAACACTTGAGCAGATAAGAAAATCAAAAAAATTACCAATTTTAGTAGGTGGCACAGGATTTTATATAAAATCGTTTCTCTATGGCCTTGAATCGGCAGGCATAAAAGAGAATAGCAAGCTTCGCAGTACTTTAAGTAAACTAACCGCTTTAGAGCTTTACCATAGATTAGCCAAACTAAATGCTCAAAAAGCACAATCATTAAATGAATCGGACAAAAAAAACCCTCGCAGACTAATAAGGGCACTAGAAATCGAAAAATCAAAGCCAAAATTATCCACACAAAAAATCGAAGAATTTGAGGGAAACGTTAAAGTCATTGGACTCACAGCGTCTAACGAATATCTTTATAAGAAGGCTAATAAATGGTTATGGGCGAGATTAGACAATGGATTAGTTAGCGAAGTAGAAAAACTGCTTCAAACCGTAAATTATCGTTGGCTCTTATCTTTAGGTTTGGAATACAAATGGTTGACACTGTTTAAAAAAGGAAAAATAGAAAAGGAACAAGCAGTCAAAAGGCTACAAGGCGAAATACATGCATTTATAAGAAGACAAAAAATGTGGTTTAGGCAATTTAAAAAAATCGAAATTCACAATATCTCCCAAAAAAGCGCAATAAAACTTATTGAAAAAAGTATTGATGACTTTATAAAATTTTAAATTTGATTGCGCTTTCATGACAGGCTGATATATACTCAAGAAAATGAAAGAACCAAATCCAGTTAAGATTGAAATTTCCCACAAGACAATATTCTTTACCGCATTTTTTATCATTGCCCTCTGGCTAATAGTGAAACTTAGCAGTATTATCGTGACGTTAAGCTTGTCTTTTTTGCTCCTCTCTGCCCTTTTAAAACCAGTTCAATGGCTTACTTCTAAAAATTTACCAAGAATTGTATCAGTATTTATTGTGTACATCACAATTATTTTATTAATAAGCGTAATTATTGGTACGATCATTCCACCTCTAATTTCACAAACAACGGAATTTACCAACAAGTTACCTGAAATCCTATCAACAACCGATAATTATCTTGTTTTCCATAAGATACCAGTCGAAAATTTATCATCTGTAATTGCAAAACAAGTTAATCAATTTAGTGGTGATATTGTTGCAGTGACTAGCAAAGTAGTATCAAGTGTAGTCTTAATACTAACAATGTTTGTTCTCACATTTTACCTTCTATTAGATTGGAATAATTTTTTAAAAGTGATATCTTCCCCATTCTCGGGTGTCCAAGAAAAAAGAATCACGAACATTATTTCAAATGTTGAAGATGGTTTGGGAAGATGGGTTAGGGGGCAATTAGTACTTTCTGCTGTGGTCGGTGTACTAAGTTATATCGGACTTCTTGTAATTGGCATTCCTTTTGCATTGCCATTGGCCTTAATCGCCGCAATATTTGAAATTCTTCCAATTGTTGGCCCGATAATTGCCGCTATTCCGGCGATTCTGGTCGGCCTGACGTTTTCCCCGTTTATGGGATTGGCCGCTACAGCTATTTTTGTTATTGTCCAGCAACTGGAAAATCACCTTGTTGTCCCCGTTGTTATGTCTAGGGTAGTGGGGGTGCGTCCCCCAATAATTATCGTCTCTCTTTTAATTGGGGCAAAAATTGCAGGCATTACTGGGGCTTTTTTTGCAGTCCCATTAATTGTTGTTATAAAAATTTTAATAAAAGAGCTTTTAACAGAGGAAAAAAGTTTTGAAGAAAGCTTATTGGAATAGTGCTTCTGGGAAGGGAATAAGCCAGATTCTGTTTTAACGATCATCTGTCTCAAAATGACGCTTTGCCATTTTACCCCGCTTTAGACGGGGTGCCCCTATTTTGAACCTTCCGGAAACGTGGTCTAATGGTTCAGTTCTGGGTTGCAGCAGTCAGGATTGCCCGTTTCACACCTACTCGTCTCTGTTGCTCTCCCGAAAGGTTAATTCCTCTCAGGTCTTAAAAGCTGTGTGTAGGTAAAGCTTTTAAGAACTAGCGCTTACGCGTCGGAACTTACGTTCCGTGACTTGTTTCCTGCTGTCTGGACTTTCCTATACACTCAGTTTTACGTGAATGCATCAATCGTCTTCTTCCCAGAAGCGAAGCAAATTTTACCAAAAACTGGTGCAATTCTCAAGTTGATTGACTATTCTTGAGAAAAGTGCCGATAATATATTGATGGCCAAAAAACCAAAAGCTTTATTTAAGAAAAATATTCTTTCAAGATCGCTTATTGGCTTAACACTCCTTTTTGTCCTAGTTGCCGCTTTTGAAGCAGTGACCCAAAACGACTTTACAACTCTCGCCCCCACCCAACTATTTGTTGTGGCAGGCGTATTTGGGATTCTCGGCCTTTATACAAAAGAATAAAACTTCAAAGGACTTGGAATGTCCAGCTTTCTAAGGTAAACTTACACTACAAAGCTGCTCAATCGTATGCCAAAAAAAATACCTATCGCTGTTTTAATTGGCGGAGGTTCAAAGTTACCAGCCCTAATTGAAGCAGCAAAGAAAAAGGCAAGTAACTTTGAAATAAAACTCGTAGTAAGCCACAAATCATCTTCCCATGGTATAAGTTTAGCCTTAAAAAACAATATCCCCGCTGTATTTTTTAATCTACCGGATTACCGAAATAGATTATTTGGCGGCAATATTAAAGCCCGTTCCGATTATATGCAAAAACTTGGTTGGTTTATTAGCCAGAGGGCATATAGTCCCAAACTTTTGGTTTTCGCGGGATGGGACTTGGTGATGGATAAAAATTTTTTCGATTTTTTTAAATGTAATTTTGGAAACGGTTATTCAGCTATAAACCTGCACCCCGCAATTTTGCCCGAAGAAAATGAAAAAGAAATAAAGATGCCGGATGGGCTAACTACTCCTGTTATAAAGGGTGAACAAACAGAAGTATTGCAGCAGGTTCTTGACAATAAATTAACATATTTTGGTCCTACAGTACATTTTATGGTAGCAAGCGGGTATGACACCGGCAAAATAATTGAAAGGGAATTTATTAAAGTTGGCTCTGCAAAAAGTATAAGTGATCTGCGCAAAAAGTTATTACCGGTTGAGGATAAAATTATAGTCTCTTCGATAAATACTGTGATCGAAAAATATTTATCATGAAAAAAAGTACCGTTTTAGTAATCGACGGTGGAGGCAGAGGGTCTGTCCTTACGGCAAAATACCTGGAAAGTAAACTTGTCGGTAAAGTTTTGGTTACACCCGGCAACGATTTAATGCTAATTAACAAAAACGTTGAGATATTCCCCAATATTAAAACCACAGACACCAAAAATATTCTTAATGTTTGCATAAAAAACAAAGTGGACCTAGTCGATGTTGCCCAAGATGATGCCGTTGCTGTAGGTATTACTGATATTCTCCTAAAAAACAAATTTAAAGTTTTTGGACCTACAAAAGCGGCTGGCCAGATAGAATGGGATAAGTCATGGTCTAAAAATTTTATGAATAAAAATAGAATTCCAACAGCTAAATTTAAAGTTTTTAAAACTCAAAAAGCAGGGATTTTATTTATTAAAAAACATAAAGATTCTAAATGGTATGTTAAAGCCTCCGGTCTTGCTGCGGGAAAGGGCGTGATATTTGCTGCAAACAACAAGGAAGCAATACACGCCATAAATCAAATGAAAAATTTTGGTAAATCAGGCGAAACTTTTGTTATTGAGGAATCACTGGAAGGTGAAGAATTTTCATCATTCGCTGCAGTCAATGGCAAAAAATTTATTATTTTAGGCCATGCTCAAGACCACAAAACTGTTTATGACGGAAATATCGGTCCAAATACAGGCGGTATGGGGTGCTCCTCACCTCCGCTTGCAATAACCCCATACATTGAAAAGCAAGTAAATGTTATTTTTAAGAAAACTACTGCTGGTTTGGTAAAACTTAAAAGACCTTACCTGGGCATATTATATTTAGGTGGCATAATTGATTCAAAAGGCAAAGTTAAAGTTATCGAATTCAATGCAAGATGGGGAGACCCGGAAGCTCAAGTAATTTTACCTTCAATAAAAAATGATTATTATAGCTTGGTTGCCGAAATATTAAACGGTAATAAGCCAAGGATAATTAAGGATAAAAAATATAGAATTGTTGTTGCGGCAACAGCAAAAGGGTATCCAGTAGATTACAGTAAAATCGTTGGCAAGGAAATTAAAGGTATGGATAAACTAGTAAAGTCCAAGGTGAAAATTTATGGTGCCGGAGTAAAACTTCAAGGAAATAAGTATTTAGTTTCGGGCGGAAGATTATTTTATGTGCTTAGTGAGGGTAAGAATGTTGCAGAAGCTCGTAAAATAGCCTATAATGCTCTATCTCTAGTCTCTATAGCCGGTGGAAATCTTCATTATCGCCGCGATATCGGTTACAGAGACCTTAAAAGAAATTAATGATTTTTGAAGTTAGGGTTAAGTCAAATGACGAAAAAGATCCAAAAGGCGCGGCTCTTCTTGCGGAAATTAATAAAACTTTAAATATAAGCTCAATCAAAAAAATTCAAACTGCTAAAGTTTACCGCCTCGAAAATATTAAAAAAGAAAAAGTCAAAATATTTGCCCAAACTGCTCTTTTTGAAAAAATAGACCAAATCGCAACTTATAACAAATCCATTTTTCCAAAATCGGCAACAGTTATTGAAGTCGGATACAAACCCGGCGTTATGAATCCTGAGGTGGCATCGATCTTAAAAGTAGCAAGCGATCTTAAAATCAAAATAGACGCTTGCGATTCGTCCTGGGAATACGCCTTTTTTGGTCCGGTTACAAAATCTCAAATCGACCAAATAGTTAAAAGATTATTAGTTAATGACACAGTTGAAAACTTAATCAAAAAACCCCCAAAAACCCTAAAAATTTCCGGTGTTGCCCAAAAAGTACAAACCGTTCCAATTACAAAACTAAATGATCAAGAACTTATGGATTTAACCCACGATAAACTATTTTTAAATCTTGAAGAAATGAAAGTAATTCAAAATTATTTTACAAAAATTAAAAGAGATCCGACAGATTGCGAACTGGAAACGATTGCACTTACTTGGTCTGAGCATTGCGGTCATAAAACTTTTCGTGCAAAAGTTACAATTGACGGCAAAACTAAAGCCCCGTTTATTTCCCGTATCAAAAAAACTGCTAAAAATAATCAAAAATTAATTATTAGCGCTTTTGATGATAATTCAGGTGTTATTGATTTTTACGATGGGTTTGCAATAAATGGCAAGGTAGAAACACACAATTCGCCATCCGCTATTGAACCTTATGGTGGCGCAATGACCGGCTCCGGAGGTGTTTTCCGGGATATTTTAGGAACTGGACAGGGTGCAAAGCCGGTTATATCTACCGACATTTTTTGTTTTGCACCACCGGACCTTAACGTAAAAGAACTACCCCCCGGATGCCTTCCACCAGAATATTTGCTTAGAAAAGTTGTATTCGGTGTTCGAGATTACGGTAATAGAGTTGGAATTCCTACAAATAACGGATCTGTCCATTTTCATCCTGATTTCCGCGCCAAACCGACTGTTGCCGTCGGTTCGTTCGGTCTAATCGAAAAATCAAGGGCAAAAAAGGGTAAACCAAAATCAGGAAATTTGATCATAACGCTCGGAGGGGCTACTGGGAGGGACGGTATTCACGGGGCTACATTTGCTTCCGGCGAAATGACCGACAGAACTATTAACGTTTCCGGTTCCGCTGTTCAGATTGGAAATGCCATAGAAGAAAAAAGATTAATTGATGCGATCTTAAAGCTGAAAGAAGATAATTTGATTTCTGCTATTACAGATTGCGGTGCCGGTGGTTATGCATCGGCAATAGGCGAAATCGCCAAAGAAACCGGTGCAGAGGTTTATCTTGATAAAGTTCCGCTTAAGTACGCAAACCTTGCTCCCTGGGAAATTTTTCTCTCGGAATCTCAAGAACGAATGGTAATTGCCATAAGCCCTAAAAATCTCAAAAAAGTTCAAAATATTTGCGAAATTTACAATGTACCAAACAATGTAATTGGAAAATTCACCTCCGATAAAAAACTTAAAATCTACTATCACAAAGAAATTGTCTGCAATCTTTCTATGGCTTTTTTACATAACGGCCTTCCCCAAAGGCATATGGTTGGAATATCAAAGATCAGAAGTCAGAGATCAAAGAGCGGACAGTCATCAAAACCTAACAATATTAAAATTGAAAAAGTATGGCAAAAAGTAATGGCTCACGGCAATGTTTGCTCAAAAGAGCCAATTGTGCGGATGTACGACCATAATGTCCAGGGAACAGCAGCGATGCATCCGTTTTCCGGTCAAAACTTTGACGGCCCTAATGATGGCGCAATAGTAATGCCGATTTTGGGAAAACCTTACGGATTAGTTGTAACACACGGCCTAAATCCACAACTTAATAAAATCGACCCATATTGGGGAAGTATCTGGGCAATAACGGAAGCGGTCGCAAATTTTGTTTCCGTGGGTGGCAATTTAAAAGATGCTGCTCTGGTAGATAATTTCATATGGCCTTTTCCGGACGAAGAATCATTAGCAGATTTAGATAAATCAGTCGACGCTTGTTGTAATATGGCAAATCTTTTAAACATGCCATTTATATCAGGTAAAGATTCGCTCTCCTCAACTTACAGATATCCAAACGGTCAAATTCTGAAAATTCCACCTGTGTTGTTAATTTCAGTTTTCGGAAAAATTCCCGACGTTAAAAAAACTACAAGTTCCGATTTCAAAAAAGCCGGCTCGACAATAGTTTTGGTCGGCAAACCGGATTTTGAAAATCTCGGCGGTTCAACATATCTCGACATCATAAAATCAAGGTCTGGAGATATTCCAAAACCGGATCTCCAATCTATCACAAAAGTTTTTTCATCAATAACATCAGGTATCAAATCATCCCAGATTATTTCCTGTCATGATATTTCGGAAGGCGGTACGGCAACTGCCCTTGCAGAAATGTGTATCGGTGGAGACGTAGGCGCCGAAATCGATATTGAACAATTAAAATCGAAAGACGACCAAATATTATTTTCCGAAACGCCGGGAACGTTTTTAGTTGAGGTTAATAACGAAAATATTGCCAAGAAACTTTTTGCTAAAGTTCCATATTATATTTTAGGAAAAACAACAAAATCTGACACAATAATTGTCAAAGGTTCTAAAACAACAAAAGTCAAAGTAGATACTCTCAAAAAATCCTGGCAAAAACCTATGAGGGAGATTTTTAATGACTAAACCAAAAGTTTGTGTTTTAAGGTCGGACGGTGCTAATTGCGACGAGGAGCTTTTTTATGCATTCGAAAAATTCGGCGCATCACCTTCTATGGTTCACATCAACGAATTAAGGAATAAATCTAAAAAGCTCAAAAACTTTCAAATCCTTGCCCTCCCAGGAGGCTTTTCTTATGGGGACGATATTGCCTCCGGAAAAGTATTGGCAGTTGAACTCATAAGCTTCTTAAAAGACGAAATCCAAACATTCGTTGACCGTAAAGGTTTGGTGCTTGGGATTTGCAACGGATTTCAAACATTGGTTCGCACAGGTCTTTTGCCGTTTGGTAATCTTGGCAAAATGGATGCAACCCTAACCCAAAATGACAGCGGCCATTTTGAATGCCGTTGGGTCAAAATTAAAGGCGAAAAAAGCAAATGCTTGTTTTTAAACCATAATGAACCAATCGATATCGCAGTCAATCACGGAGAAGGAAAATTTTACGCAGAACCATCTGTAATCAAAAAGATCGAGGACCAAAAACTTGTCATTTTTCGATATATCGACCAAAACGGAAAGCCAACTCAAAAATATCCCGATAATCCAAACGGTTCAATAAATTCCATCGCAGGAATCTGCGACCCGACTGGAAGAATTCTAGGTATGATGCCTCATCCGGAAAAATTTATAGAAATTACCCAACACCCGAATTGGCGCCGCCAAAAGTTTACAAAACCTCATGGCGCATTTATTTTCGAAAATCTGATTTCGTATGCAAAAAAAAGTTGATAAAATAAAATCCCTAAAAACAACGCGCCAGATAGCAATGAAGGCGTTTTACGAAGCGTTAAACAAAGTTTTATCCAAAAATAAACCTATCGCAGAAACAGATTTAAAAAAAACGTGGCTTAAAGAACTAAGAAAATCTGGAGATATTTTTAATAATGGTTGGTATGTCCCTCCACCTCACGGAATAACCATAATTTTTGCTCAGGATAATAAACCTCAAAGGACACAGTTTCGCAGCTTACGTTTTAAAGAAAATTTTCCCCAAAAAAATATATTCTTAAATAAAAAAAGTGGCATTATTATTGCGTATGCATCTCCGGTCAATAAGGAAACTGGCATTATTGGAGATTTCGGACTTACATTATATTTCGGAAAAAGGCCTGAATTGATAGAACACATTAAAAATATTTTAAATATCCAAAAAAAAGTTTTTAATCATGCAAAAATTGGAATGTCTCTATCGGAGCTTTATAAATATGCAGTGACACTCTTCAAAAAAGATAATTTGTCAAACGATTGGTGGCTAAATATTACAGACCCATCCGGCAGAAATATGGGTCATTCTATTCCATCAACCGAAAAAGACTGGAGCGACAAAGAATACAAACTTCTAAGCACTGCAAATAATAATTGGGAGAAAGTTGCAAATATGATAAGCAAAAGAAGAATATTTTTTAGTCCCAAGGAAGAATTAAAAATAAAAAAAGGAATAGCTTTTTCTATAGAATGTAGATTAAAGAAAACTAATAATCCGGCTTTTCCTGTAGTGTGGTTCCACACAGTGGCGATTTTTCAAAAAAACGGGAAAAAAGAATTCTTGACAAACTTTGATAAATTATTCAAACTTGCAGGAATGGAGTACGCACTTAATTATTAAACAATGAAAAAAATAAGTTACGAAAAATCAGGAGTAGATTACAGAGCACTGGATCCGGCAAAAAAACTCGGACAAGAGGCAGGTCTTACAACCGCAAAAAATCTTAAAAAAGCAGGGTTTGTTGAGATAACTGACAGTCGGGGAGAGACTGCATATGTATGGGATCAAGGAAATATTTTGATGGCATCGGTCGTAGAGAGTTTAGGAACAAAAAATCTTGTTGCAGACGAAACGCGAAAAATAGCAGGCAAAACCTACTACGATGTCATTGGACATGACGCAGTCGCAGCTATAATAAATGACTTGATTGCTGTTGGAGCAAAACCTCTTGAAACCCACGCCTTCTGGGCCGTAGGAGACGGAGCTTGGTTTAACGATCAAAAAAGGACTAAAGATTTAGTCAATGGTTGGAAAACCGCAACCGATTTATCAGAGGCATCATGGGGTGGAGGAGAATCTCCTTCTTTAAATTCAATTGTTGACAAAAACTCAATTGTTCTCGGAGGAAGCGCAGTAGGTATCATCAAAAACAAAAAGCAATTAATCACGGATAAAAAGTTAAAGGTAGGCGACAGGATTATTCTTCTTAAGTCAAACGGCATCAACTGTAACGGCCTTTCACTTGCACGGGCAGTTGCTAAAAAATTGAAAAAAGGATACGGTGAAAAGCTATCCAATGGTCAACTTTATGGTGAAGCGATTCTTAGCAAAACCAATATATACGCGAAACTAATCCAAGATCTTTTGTCAGCTGGCATCGATATCCACTACATTTCAAATATTACAGGTCATGGTCTTCGCAAAATTATGCGGGCTCGTGGCAACTTTACTTATGTAATAGAAAAATTATTTCCTCCACAGGAAGTCTTTCTATTTATCCAAAAACATGCTGGCCTATCTGACGACGAAATTTATCAAACACTAAACATGGGACAAGATTACGCAATCTTTGTAGATCCGAAAGATGTTAAAAAAGCACAGGTTGTTATAAAGAGAAATAAATTTGAATCAATAAACGCCGGTTATATTGAAGGTGGTCCACGCCAGGTTATTATCAAACCAAAAAACATCAAATTTACATCAGAATCATTAGATCTAAGATGAGTGATTTTGATTCACTAAAAAAAGAAATTGAAAAAATAAAAGATCGAAACAGACGGGTGGAACAAGACAAAGCGTGGGAAACAAGTTGGGCAAGAAGAATTGCAATTGCTGTTACAACTTACATTTTAATATCAATCTTTCTTATAATCATCAAAGTCGAGAAACCCTTCCTTTCTGCAATTATTCCGTCGATAGCCTATTTAATTTCAACAGCAACAATCAACGTCCTCAAAAACTGGTGGTTTAAAAACCAAAAATAATATAATTTGACTTTCGTATTTGCTTCGGGTATACATTGCCTATGGATTTGTTCGATAAAAACCAAAAAGAATTTGCTCCGTTAGCAGATCGTATACGCCCTAAAAATCTGCGAGAGTTTGCAGGTCAAAAACATTTAGTATCCAAGGGAAAAATATTAGAAAAAGCAATTGGTGAGGACAAATTATTTTCCATAATTTTTTGGGGACCACCAGGATCTGGCAAAACAACACTCGCAAGAATTATCGCATCCGAAACAAAATCAAATTTCATCCAAATATCGGCAGTTACATCTAACGTTGCCGAAATTAAAAAAATTATCCAAACAGCCCA
Source organism: bacterium (assembly GCA_021813125.1). Lineage (GTDB taxonomy): Bacteria > Patescibacteriota > Microgenomatia > Curtissbacterales > GWA2-41-24 > JAKAJD01. The sequence goes on from JAKALT010000001.1 coordinate 45,449, forward strand.
AGATACCCAAAAACTTCAAAGCCAAAGGACGATTCTATTTATAGACGAGATACACAGGTTTAACAAAGCCCAACAGGATGTACTGCTCCCACACGTCGAAAGGGGCACTGTCACCCTAATTGGTGCCACAACCGAAAATCCTTCTTTTGAAGTAATAGGTGCGCTACTTTCCGGGTCACGAGTATTGAAACTCGAATCTTTATCAGAAGAAGATCTAGAAAGAATAATAAAAAACGCACTTAAAGATAAAAACAACGGACTTGGAAACCAGAAATTAAAATTTGAAAAACAAGCCCTTAAGTTTTTAATCTCACAATCAAACGGTGACGCCAGGTTTGCTCTTAACACTCTGGAAATTGCAGCATCCCAAGTTAAAAACCAGTCAACCCTAAAGGCCGAAAATATTACAAGTGCCCTGCAAAGACATACAACTTTTTACGACAAAAAAGGGGATTACCATTACGACACAATTTTGGCATACATCAAAAGCATGCGCGCCGGCAAAACAGACGCCGCTTTGCATTATTTGGCTCGGATGATCGAAGCCGGTGAAGATCCGGTTTTTATTGCCCGCCGTATGGTAATTTTTGCATCCGAAGATATCGGCAATGCCATTGCCAACCACGCTTGTAATTGCGACCTCCGCAATGCAGGCAGTTCATATGGTTGGCATGCCCGAATCAACTTTAATCCTTGCCCACGTAACTTCTTATTTATCGGAAGCCCCCAAAAGCATTGCCTCAACAGAGGCAATTTCAAAAGCCCTTTTGGACGTCAAAAATTTCCCTCTTGATCCAATACCCTTACATCTCAGAAACGCTCCGACCAAACTGATGAAGGAAATGGGTTATGGCAAAGACCATATCCGTTATCCATGGATGGACGAAAACCGCAATAAACAAATTTTAGAGTATCAGCCTAAAAATCTAGTTGGTAAAAAATACTATCAAAATCCCAGAAAGAAAAGATAACTTTGGGTATCTAACTTCATTTCATCCAAATTATTCATTGACATATATTAATGCTAAAATAAATCAAGATGGGTCTCTTTCTCTTATTTCTCGGATCAGTGTCGATAATCATTGGAGCTAACGCTCTTCGCTCTCAAAAACTATTTTTATCAAAAGAAGCCTTTTACTACGTACCAATTGATAACATCTTAAAAGCCATCATGGGAGAAAAAGTGCCAAAGTATACATTTACAGGTTTGGTAAAAAATATAATTAGTTTACTGTTCATTATTGGAGGAATATCTTTTATTTATGAAGCTTATATCATTTACAAAACAGGGGTTTCCCCGATTTAATTTTTTGCATTTTTAGCCTCGACCGTGTAAAATACGCAAATGGAGACCCGAAAAGTATATAAAATCGCAACTCTGGGCTCCCACTCCGCGCTCCAGATCTTAAAAGGCGCCAAAGACGAAGGCTTCAAAACAATCTGCGTAACAATTCCAGACAGGGTTTCCCTCTACAGCCGCTTTTCTTTTATCGATAAAATCGTAGTAATTGAAAAATACACCGATTTCCCAAAAGTAGAAGGTCAACTCATAAAAGACAACGCCATTATCATTCCGCATGGTTCTTTCGTTGCATATTTGGGCGTTGAAAACAATAAAAAAATGAAGGTCCCCTATTACGGTAACAAAAAAGTTCTAGATTGGGAATCCGATCGCAAAATGCAAAGGGATTGGTTAATCCAATCCGGAATTCCGGTTCCAAGAAGGTTTAAAAAGGGTGAAAAAATCGACAGGCCCATTATCGTTAAATCTTATGGCGCGGCCGGGGGCAACGGTTACTTTTTTGCCAAGAACCAGAAAGATTTTGACCGCAGAATAAAATCATTTAAACCAAAAGACTTCATTGTCCAGGAATACGTAATCGGTGTTCCGCTTTATATACATTATTTTTACTCACCTATTTCAAAAAAATTGGAAATTTTATCCATCGACAAACGTTATGAATCTAATGTCGATTCTCTCGGCAGAATCCCTTCACAAAACCAGCAGGGTTTAGGAATAGAACCTTCGTTTGTTGTTGTTGGTAACAGCCCACTGGCACTTCGCGAATCACTGCTTGCGGAGGCTTTTGAAATGGGGGAAAGGGTTGTTGCCAAATCAAAAGAACTAATTTCCGGCGGCCTTTGGGGCCCATTTTGTTTGGAAACAATAATCACCCCGGAGCAAAAATTTTCAATTATCGAGATTTCCTGCCGAATAGTAGCCGGAACGAACTTGTTTATTAACGGCTCGCCTTATGCCGCATTATATTGGGACAAAGAAGTTTCCACCGGACGCAGAATTGCAATGGAAATTAAAGATGCAATCAAAAAAAACAAATTAGGAAAAATATTAAACTGATGAAAACAAAACTTAACAATTGGAAAGGGGCGGCAGCAGTAATTGGTATCGACTGGGGCGATTCCGGAAAAGGCCGGCTTATAGACGACCTTTCCCAAAATGCAGATATAATAGCCCGCTTCAATGGTGGTTCAAACACCGGACACACAGTTGCAAACAAATTCGGAAAATTCGCAATGCACATTACACCTTCCGGAATTTTCAACCAAAAGGCGACATGTCTTATTGGCCGCAATGTTGCGGTTAATCTGGAAGTTTTAATGCAAGAAATGGACGCAATGAAAAAAGCTGGAGTGAGCTTTAAAAATTTGATGATAGACGAACAAGCACCGCTAACTATGCCTTGGCACATAATGCGCGATGGTTTAAGGGAAAAAATCCGCAAATCTAAAATCGGCACAACAGGAAATGGTGTCGGGCCAACATACGCCGATTACACCGAAAGGGTTGGCCTAAAAGTTATCGATTTAATATCAAATGATTTGAAAGAAAAAATTTACAATGAAGCCCAAATTCAAAACAAATTTTTTAATCTTAAAATTTCCCCCAACGATGTTTATTTAAAATTTTCAAAGTACGCAAAAGTTGTAAAACCATTTCTTGGGAAAACTATTCAAATCCTCAAACATAATCACCAAAAAGGTAAAAACATATTGTTTGAAGGGGCACAAGGTTACTTTTTGGATATCGACGCAGGTACTTACCCATTTGTCACATCGTCTAACCCGGGTGTAGTTGGCATTTGGCGCTCTTACGATTTTCACCCCCAAAACTTAGATCATGTAATCGGAATTACCAAAGCCTACACTACGCGTGTAGGATCCGGTCCTATGCCGACAAAAATGGATGAAGCAACCGCAAAACAAATTATTGAAAAAGGCCATGAAGTTGGAACGACAACCGGCAGAATCCGCTCTCCCGGTTGGCAGGACTTGGTTCTTCTAAAATACGCCAACGAAGCAAACCACCTGACATCTCTGGCAATAACAAAATTGGATGTTTTGAGTGGACAAAAAAAGATTAAACTTGGTGTTGGCTATAAATTAAACGGTAAAGTTACTGAATACGTTCCCCACAATGCAGACCACTTAGGTGAAGTCAGTCCGGTTTATGAAGATTTTGACGGATGGAGTGAGAACATTTCTCATGTTAGAGATTTTAAAAAACTTCCTAAGAATGCCAAAATTTACATAAATGCCATTGAGAAATTCACGAAAATTCCTGTTAAATTTATTTCAGTTGGTCCAAAAAGGGGAGAAGTAATTTATGTCTAAGGTTAATGAATACACAATAGCAATAGTTGGCTCTCACAGCGCTCTTGACATCTGCCGTGGAGCAAAGGATTTAGGCTTTAAAACTTTAGTTGTTGTTGAGAAAGGTAGGGACAAAACTTACGCTGAGCACTTTAAAACACAAGGGAAAGTAGGCTGTGTCGATGAAGTTTTGGAAGTTGAGAAATTTAAGGACATTTTAGATTCCAGAAACCAGAAAATCCTAAAAGAAAAAAATTCAATCTTTATTCCCCATCGCTCATTCGAGGTGTATCTCAACGACTACGACGCAATAGAAAAAGATTTCACTGTTCCTATGTTTGGCAACAAGTTTCTTTTAAGAATTGAAGAACGCTACGTTAAACCAAACCAATACGATCTTTTATCTGAGGCAAAAATAAAATTCCCTAAAACATATAATAGTCCTAAAGAAATAGACCGGCTAGTTTTGGTAAAAGTTGCAGAGCGCGAAAGAAAATTCGAAAGGGCTTTTTTTCTGGCAAGCTCTCCTAAAGATTTTCAAGTTGCTTCGGAAATATTGATTTTAGAAGGCAAGATTACCAAAGAAGCCCTGGGGGTTGCGGTAATAGAGGAGTTTATTTTGGGAGTGCAAATAAATTTTAATTTCTTTTATTCACCAATTACCAAACGTGTGGAGCTAGTGGGGACAGATACCAGAAGGCAGACCAACATCGACGGGCTTTTAAGGCTACCCGCTTTTTATCAAAACCAACTCCAGGAATCTATCCAAATAAAGTATGAGGAAGCAGGCCACATTGCAGTCACAACCCTGGAATCAACTCTTGAGCCGGCTTTTGAAATGGCAAACCGCTTCGTCGAAGCATCCCAAAAACTGTACCCGCCGGGCATCATTGGGCCATTTGGCCTTCAGTCTGTTATAACAGCCGGCCCACCCAAAAAAGAAATTGTTGTTTTTGACGTTTCGCCGCGAATGCCCGGTTCCCCCGGAATTTTTGCAACCCCCTACAGCGGCTATTTATACGGGCAGTCTATGAGTATGGGCAAAAGGGTTGCAGTGGAAATCGAAAAAGCAATCAACAACAACATGGTAAAACAAATCATAACATGAAGACGGATTTTGAAAATTATCAATCCCCCTTTTCTTGGCGTTACGGCTCAGTTGAAATGCGCAAGCTTTTTTCCGAAGTTAATCGCCGAAAAACCTGGCGTAAAGTTTGGGTTGCACTAGCAAAAGCCCAAAGCAAATTCGGCCTTATTTCCAAAAAAGAATTGGAAGATATCATAAAACACCAAAACGATATTGATATAGAAAAAGCCCACCAAATCGAAAGTGAAATAAAACACGATTTGATGGCAGAGGTCAAAACTTATGCCTCTCAGTCCAAAATCGGGGGCGGCAAAATCCACCTAGGTGCCACTTCACAAGATATCGAGGATAACGCCGATGCCATAATTTTTAATTTGGCACTCGAACTTATCGAAAAAAACCTAAAAAGCCTTCTAAAAACCTGGTCAGTAAAAATCGACCAAAATAAAGATGTAGTTTGTATGGCCTATACCCACTTACAACCGGCAGAACCAACCACACTCGGCTACCGATTTTCGCTTTACGCACAAGATCTGCTTATCGATTTAGAACTCTTAAACTACATCAAAACCCAGATAAAAGGTAAGGGAACAAAAGGTGCAGTTGGAAACTATGCAAGCTACACGTCTCTTTTAGGCACCAAATCTGAACAGATGGAAGAAGAGGTTCTGAAAGATCTAGGCATCAAGGCTTTTGATGTAACAGGGCAGGTTTACCCAAGAAAACTTGACTATTTAATTTTGTGTCTGCTTTCATCTATTGCCCAAAGCCTTTACAAATTTGCTTTCGATTTAAGGATTTTGCAATCGGCACAGTTTGGGGAATTGGCAGAGCCGTTTGCCAAAAAACAGGTAGGTTCCTCGGCAATGCCTTTTAAGAGAAACCCTCAAAATTCTGAAAGAATATGTTCCCTTGCGCGTTATATTGTTTCGCTTTCTAGGCCTGCTTGGGATAATGCTGCAAATTCGCTTCTGGAAAGAACGTTAGATGATTCTGCAGCGAAAAGGGTAATAGTTCCGGACAGCTTTCTGGCAACTGATGAAATATTAAAACTTGCCTTATATATTGTTTCAGACTTAGTAGTAAACAAACACAACATCGAGAAAAATCTGAATTCATTCGGGCCATTTTCTGCACTCGAATCTATTCTTTTAAAAAGCGTCAAAAACGGAGCAAATCGCCAGGAAATGCACGAGATCTTGCGCGAGCATTCGATGCGAGTTTACGAAGAAATGGCAAAAACAGGTGAAAATAGATTATTTAAAAACTTGGGAAACGATAAAGCAATATTGGAATATTTAACAAAAGCAGAAATTGAAAATCTCACAAACTACAAAAAACATATAGGTCTCTCGGAAAAGAAATCAAAATTGATGATTTCGAAAATAAAAAACATATAATAATGAAAAAATTAATCTTGCCACTTCATAAATTCACAAAAACAATATACAATAACGAAAATAATCCTAAAAACTTGCCCAAAAAACCTGCCTATATGAGGTAAAAAATGGGAAAACAAAAAAAAGTCCATCCACAAGTAGGAATAATAATGGGCTCTGATTCGGATCTTGAAATTATGTCCGAAGCAGCAAAAATATTAGATGAGCTCAGGGTTCCCTATGAGATATCGGTAATTTCTGCGCACAGAACGCCCTCACAAACTGTCGCTTATTCAAAATCCGCCCACAATCGAGGTCTTAAGGTGATTATAGCTGGCGCAGGAGGCGCTGCGGCCCTTCCTGGTGTTGTTGCTTCCCAAACTTTATTACCGGTGATTGGGGTGCCAATTAAATCGAAATCAGTAGACGGCTTGGATGCGTTGCTTTCTATAAGCCAAATGCCGCCGGGAATTCCTGTAGCAACAGTCGGCATCGACGGAGCAAAAAATGCAGGACTTTTGGCCGCACTAATAATTGGGCTTTCAAACATTGAAGTGAAAAAGAAATTAAACGATTACAAAAATGGTCTTAAAAAACAAGTTCTTGTAAAAAACTCGAAACTGCAGAAACTTGGTTGGAGTAAATATTTAAATACAAAATAATGATAGATAAAAAAATCATAGTAAAAAATATCCCCAATGCTATAAAGGCAGTTCCTGTTCGGAATTTGGGCAAAAGACAAAGTGGGAAAGTCCGTGATTGGTATAGTAGAAACAACTTAAGAATCCTCATTGCAACAGACAGGATTTCCGCATTTGACAAAGTTTTAGGCTTGATCCCATTTAGGGGTGCAGTTTTAAATAAACTTTCGGAATTTTGGTTTAACGCGACTCGGGATATTGTTTCTAACCACATGATTGGGGTTGTCGATCCAAACGTTATGCTTGTTTCGGAGGTTCAGGCACTGCCGATTGAGGTAGTTGTTAGGGGATACATTACTGGAGTAACCAATACCTCACTTTGGAAACAGTATAACGAAGGCAATAGAATAATCTACGGTATAAAGTTTCCGGATGGTCTCAAAAAGAACCAAAAACTCAAGGCCCCAGTTATTACCCCCACCACAAGAGGAACTGGTCCAGGGGGCCACGATGAACCTATCACAAAGCAAGAAATTATAAAAAAGAAATTGGTACCCCCGGCTATTTACAAGCAAATTGAAAAAGTTGCCATTAAGCTTTTTGAGAGAGGAACTACAATAGCCAGCAAAGCCGGATTTATACTTGCCGACACAAAGTACGAATTTGGAGTTGATAAAAAGGGTAAATTAATTTTAATTGACGAAATACACACTCCGGACAGTAGCAGATATTGGCTTAAAAAAACATATCTGCAGCTTGTTTCAAAAGGACAGGAACCTGAAAATTATGACAAAGAGTTTATGAGACTTTGGTTTGCCAAAAGCGGGTATACAGGAAAAGGTAAAGCGCCAACTATGCCGGATGATCTGGTTGCAAAAATTTCACAGAGATATATGGAGGTTTACGAAAAATTAACCGGAGAAAAATTTGAAGTCGACACCAAAAGACCTCAACTTGAAAGGATTATGGAAAGCCTCGAAAAATTGATATAAGCATATGGTCGCAGTAATTAACTTTGGCGGCCAATACGCACATCTTATTGCAAGAAGAGTTAGAGAACTCGGAGTAAAAAGTGAACTTCTTGTCCCAGAAACCTCAGCCCAAAAAATAAAAGATCTATCACCAGACGCAATAATTTTTTCTGGTAGTCCCCATTCGGTCTTTGACAAAAATGCCCCGCGAGTAGATAAAAATATTTACGATCTAAACATTCCAATTTTGGGTATCTGCTATGGACAGCAGCTAATTTCATATCAGCTAGATGGTTTGGTCACAACCCACGAATCTAAACAGTTTGGAAAAGAGATCTTAAAAACAGAAAACTCGGTACTTTTTGAAAATCTCTCAAAAAGAGAAACTGTCTGGTTTTCTCACGGTGACCAAGTAGACAAAATCCCTTCAGGATTTAATGTTATCGGTTCGACTAAAAACGCCAAAATTGCGGCGATTGAAAATAAAACAAAAAAAATCTACGGAATTCAGTTTCATCCGGAAGTAACCCATACATTCTCAGGCCAAAAGATTATATCTAATTTTCTTTTCAAAATATCAAATTGTAAAAAGGATTGGGATTTAAAAAAGCAAAAAGACGAAATAGTAAAATCCCTTAAACAAAAAATCAAAAGCCAGAAAGTTATTATGGCCATTTCCGGTGGTGTCGACTCGCTTGTTGCAGCGACTCTCCTAAAGGAGGCGATTGGCAAAAACCTATATTTAACTTTTATAGACACCGGACTAATGCGAAAGGGCGAAGTCAGCGAGGTTGAAACAATAGTCAATAAGGTAGGTTTTACCAACTTCAGAATTTCCAAATCAGGCGCCAGGTTTTTATTTGCCCTCAAAGGGGTGACTGATCCCGAAGAAAAACGCAAAATTATTTCTAAGCATTATTTTGCAATCTTTGAAGAAGAAGCTCAAAAAATTAAAAATGTAACATTTTTAGGTCAAGGTACTATTTATCCCGACCGGATTGAATCAGCCCAGCCGACTAAACATGCTGACAAGATCAAAAGCCACCACAATCTCACACTCCCAAAGGGCCTCAAACTTCAAATAATCGAGCCCTTAGCTGAATTTTATAAAGACGAAGTCAGAAAAATAGGTACAATTTTAAAAATCAATCCCGAATTCCTTGCCCGCCATCCATTTCCCGGGCCGGGCCTTGCAATACGTATCCTGGGAGAAGTAACAGAAGAAAGATTATCCATTATTCGCGAGGTCGACTATATTTTTATTTCCGAGCTTAAATCATCCGGCTTGTATAATAAAGTGGGACAAGCACTAGCGGCACTTCTGCCCGTCAAATCTGTTGGCGTTATGGGTGACGCACGTACATATTCGTACATTATCAGTTTGCGTTCTGTTGATACCCAAGATTTTATGACTGCCGATTGGTCAAAAATTCCAAATGTTGTCCTCGAAAAAATCTCTTCTCGCATTGTCAACGAAGTTCGCGGAGTTAACCGCGTTCTTTACGACATTACCCAAAAACCTCCGGCAACCATTGAGTATGAGTAAATCGAACCCCCCTAATTTCGTAATTGTCACAACCAACAAGAACAAATTATTAGAAATTAATCAAATTCTTGACACCAAGCATAAAATTTCTAAAATTGAGGTTCCCGAAATTCAATCACTCGACTTAAATCAAGTAATAGCCCAAAAGGCAAAAGCAGCTTATGAAAAAATAAAAAAACCGGTTCTTGTTGAAGACATCAGTTTTGAAATCCAATCCCTAAAAGGACTCCCAGGGCCATTTGTTAAATATTTTCTCCAAAGACTAGGTACGGAAGGAACAGTCAAACTTGTTGGTAACAAATCAACAAAAACAAAAGTCACCGCAGCGCTGGCCCTATACAACGGATCAACCCTCAAAATTTTCAAAGGTATTGTCTGGGGCACATTATCTAAAAAAAACAGGGGAGAAAGCGGGTTTGGTTTTGACAAAGTCTTTATCCCAAAAGGCTATGATAAAACTTTTGCTGAAATGGACCTAAGCTTAAAAAACAAAATTTCCCATCGAGCCAGAGCTTTAAAAAAACTAAAAGATTACCTTACAAATAATGAAAAGAATTAAAGCAATATTTTTTGATTTAGGGGGTGTTGTTTTAACCCAAAATACTAAAGCAAGATTACAAACTATCTCCGAAGTTTTCTCTGTAAGTGACAAGGATTTGGAAAGTGTATTTAAAAAATACAATAACGATTGGTCAACTGGAAAAATAACAGTTAAAATTATGGCAAGAAAACTTAAGAATCGTTTTAAACATAAAAAACCTATTCCTCAGCTACTAAAAACCTGGGAAGAAACTTATAAAAAGAAGACTCGGCCAAACAGAGAACTTATTAACTTTATTGATAAGCTGAGAAAAAAATACCAACTTTATCTTCTCACAAATACTGTAGATTTACACCACAATGTCAATTCCAAGAGGGATATTTTTAATCATTTTGATGGAGTTTTCGCTTCATTTATTATTGGAAAGAGAAAACCAGAGCAAAATTTCTACACACACGTGCTTGATGAGCTCAAATTAAAGCCTGGGGAATGTATGTTTATTGACGACATTAATGAAAATGTCGAAGCAGCAAAAAAATTGGGAATAAAAGGTATTCAGTTTGCAAATAACCAAAAACTTTTAAAGGATTTTATAATACTTGGAATTTGAGTCTAAATTACTTTTTAAGAACTACTAATTTTAGGCGGGCAATGAAGTGAACATTGTAAGTTGATTGTCTTTGAATCTATTTCTTAAAAACTATCAACTTTAGCCCCGCAGCGTAGCGAGGAGCGCAAACTAGTTACCTTAATTTATTTCTTAAACACGACCAGTTTATAGCCAACAAAATTCCAAAAAAGCGTTATAACTGTTGCCAGCAGTTTCGCAACATTTGGCCTGAGATTAGCGTTCGCTATCAAATGCGGGAATATATAAGTAGAAAGAAAATAAACTACAAGTGCATTCATCAGTAATCCGATAGCTGTAACTGTTAAAAAAGCAGTGAAATTTTGACCGGCCTTTTTTTTGGAGGAAAAAGTAAATTCCCTGTTCCAAAAATAACTATTTATTGTTGCGACACTAAAAGAAATTGCTGCCGTAAAAAATATACCGATTCCTTGAGTAATACCAGTTAAAAAAACAATCAAATTTAAAATTCCAAAATCAATTGCAGTATTTAAAACTCCAACCAAAACAAATTTCGCAAATTGCCACATCAAAGGCACAACCCTCCCTAAAAAATTCCCGACTACTAAACCCACTACAGCCAAAACCGGAAGGCCAACAAAAATAATCAGCCATTCATACGGTAATTTGGAATAATAGCCAGTATTAATAAGAGTGGGGACAAGAAAAATTGCGGTTAAAAATCCCGCAGCTAAGCCAAGGAGCAGATCCTTATTTTTCATTGCGCTAACACTATTGTGATATAAGCATAGAAATTTTACAATCGGGCAAAGTCTAAGTTCTTGGAGTTTTACTTATTTGCTAGATATAATTGGTGCATGAAGCCGTCTCTAATTAATTTTTACTATAAATATGCGGCAATTTCTCTTATCGCTCTTTTTGCTGCTACACAATTTATACTGATCATCAGACATAAATCTGTCTTCATCTCTGACAGCTATTTTTATAAACATATTTATTATCAGATAAAAGGTGATACATACAACGAAGCACGCCAAAAAATTGTGTCTCAAGTCGACTTGAAAAACTCCGATGAAATTACAACAAATATCTTTATCAATCAAGCGGCATATTCAAACTCTCTAACATTTTTTGTCAAACGGCCACTATACCCACTTCTGGTTGCACTTATAAGCACCCTTTCAAAAAATGAAGTATTTAATTTTATGTTCCCAGTATTTCTTGCATATGTTGGAATTGTTTTCTTGATATATAACCTTTCCGGAATAAACCTGGGGCGCTTGTTTGCCGCAATCACTTCATCTCTATTTATTGCCTTTTACCCTTTGCTAGACTGGTCAACCTATGCGTTAACTGACACAATAGGTGCGTTTTTTTGGATACTTCAGGTATTTTTGGCCTACCTTTATATTTCTGGGTCTAAGACAAAATGGCTGTTAGCATACGCAGTGGTGCTCGCTCTATCGCTAACAAATCGTGAACAAAGTACACTGATGATTCCTCTATTTATTATTCTTTTTATCCTTACTAAATTTGCTAAACTTCCCGGAAAACTTAAACCTAAAATCATAAATTTAATAGTTATTAGTGTTATTTTTTCACTGGCCTACATGATGATTATGATTATTTTGGGGCAAAGAAGTATTTTGGAAACAATTGCCTATACCCATAACAACTTTGGTTTAACAAGCAATAGATATTCTACGGCCGAACTTATAAAGTTTTCCGTTGATTCTTTTAAGACCAGCCACTTAGTCTTCTTTCATGAATTAATACAACACCACTGGTGGTTTATTATTTCTGTAATATCAATCATGGGAATAGCCAAAACGTTGGTTACAAAAGGCAAGTCCTTAATTGATTTACTTCTTCTCTCATCAGGCATTGCTTCATACATGTTTGTATTTATTTTCCCTTCTCTTCAGTATCGTTATTTCTTCCCAGTGCTGTTTACGATTATTTACTTTGCGGCAAAATTCATAAAAGAGTATTTTGAAACGGTATAAATTTAAAGTTATAATTCCACTAGCACTGTCACTTTTTTTGACAGTCGTTCTATTAGCGGTAGGTTTTTACAAGCCTCAGCCAGGGCAAAACATTAGTCCTAGCCCTAAACTGTCACAATCTGTAATTTCTGACAAAATAGTAGCCTCATCACCTCAGTCCCAAACTGAAAATCTTCAGTTACAAAAAGTCGCAAGAGTTATAGACGGTGACACAATTGAGTTAGAAAACGGCCAAAAAGTCCGCTACATCGGAATCAATACTCCAGAAACGGTTGATCCTCGAAAAGCCGCAGAATGTTTTGGAAAAGAGTCTTCGTTGAAAAATAGAGAATTGGTTGAAGGCAAAAGTGTAAGATTGGAAAAAGATGTTTCGGAAACAGATAAATATTCCCGTCTCCTTCGATACGTCTATGTAGATGATGCCCTTATTAACGACTACCTTGTTCGTCAGGGATTTGCTTATGCAAGCGCCTTCCCGCCGGACGTAAAATATCAAGATCAATTTCAAAATGCACAGCGCGAAGCCCAGCAGGAAAATAGGGGACTTTGGTCAAGCTGCGAGTCCGGCTCATCAGGCATTACCGATCAAAACGCAACTGCTGAAAACTGCCAGATTAAGGGCAATATCTCCTCAACCGGCGAGAAAATTTACCACGTGCCCGGCCAACGCTATTACAACCAAACAGTAGTTGACGAGTCAAAAGGTGAAAGGTGGTTTTGCTCAGAAGACGATGCTCAGCAAGCCGGTTGGCGAAAATCAAAAATTTAACAAAAAAGGTTGATATAATAAGATTATGGCCAATATTTGGGAAAGTTTGAAAAACGAAAAACGCTTAACCCGACATTATTACGGAGATTTGGTCAGGTTCCTTTTTATGCTAGCAGCCATAATCATGCTAGTCACCCTCCCGTTTTTAATGGGAAAACTCCCAGTGCCGCTTTATATTTCGATTTTGGTAATTTTAGTAATTGGCGTTTTGGCAGGAATCACAAATCCACTTCAAAAATGGATATCGATCTTAAATGGTCTTATTTCAACCGCGGCGCTTTTCATTTTTGAATATTACGCGGTAAACTCTTTAACTATCTCCGGGGTGAAAACTTTGTACTTTATTACAAATCAGCTTCTTGCCTTAGTTTTTCTTTTTGCCCTTTATTACAGCATCAAGACAATCCGCGCTATGTACCTCAAAGATACTAACTTGTAATGCTTGCCAAAATAATTTCTGCAGCTGTTGTTGGCCTCGATGCTGTTCCTATTACCGTCGAGGTAGACATAGCGGCCCAAGGTTTACCGTCATTTACGATTGTGGGTTTGCCTGATAAAGCGGTAGAAGAATCAAAAGAACGTGTCCGCGCCGCCATTAAGAATTCCGGTGCGGATTTTCCGGCAAAAAGAATCACAGTCAACCTAGCACCTGCCGATCTTCCCAAAGAAGGGCCGGCATACGACCTTCCAATTGCTCTGGGAATACTAATTGCCTCCGAACAGTTAAAAGAAGACCCGCAAATTAAAAACAGTATTTTTCTGGGTGAGCTTTCTCTCGACGGATCCTTGCGCCGGATTTGGGGAGTCCTGCCTTCGGCAATTATGGCTCGGGACCGGGAATTTCAGGACATATTTATCCCCGAAGATAATTTGGAAGAAGCCGCAATCATCAACAAAATCAGAGTTTATCCTGTAAAGAGTTTACGCCAGATCTTTGAACATTTATCAACATTAACCTTGTCAAAAGATCAGCAAAAAGCAATAAGTTTTGCAAAAACCCTAAAACAGAATTTTAAATCGAGGCAAATAGAAGAATACGATTTTGAAAATGTCAAAGGGCAGGAAAGCGCCAAACGCGCTTTAGAAATTGCGGCAGCTGGCGCTCACAACATACTAATGAAAGGGCCACCCGGAGCTGGCAAGACCCTGATGGCAAGAAGCTTTTCTACAATCCTGCCAAAACTTACTTTCGAAGAAAGTTTGGAAGTCACAAAAATATACTCTGTTGCAAATCTTCTAAGCCGCGAAAACCCGATAATTACAGACAGACCCTTTCGAAGTCCTCATCACACCACAAGCCACATTGGCTTAATTGGTGGGGGAAACGTACCTCATCCTGGCGAAATTTCTCTGGCGCACAGGGGAGTTCTATTTTTAGACGAATTTCCGGAATTCCCAAGGCAGGTTTTAGAAGCACTCCGCCAGCCAATGGAGGATGGCCACGTCACAATTTCCCGGGCTGCCGGCCGTGTGCTTTTCCCGTCGCGCTTTACTCTGGTTGCCGCTGCAAATCCATGCCCTTGTGGATTTTTAGGCGACGAGGTTAGATCATGCGTTTGCTCACCGTCAGCCATTACCCGTTACCAAAAGCGCATCTCCGGTCCAATTCTAGATAGGATTGACCTCCATATCACAGTTCCGGCAGTCAAAGTCGAAAAGTTGACTCAAGACCAAAGATCCGAAACATCAAAATCTGTCCAATCACGGGTTCAAAAAGCCCGCGATATCCAGCAAAAAAGGTTCAAAGGTACAAAAATTAAGGCCAACTGTGAAATGTCTTCCAAAATGATGAAGCAGTTTGCAGCATTAGACAACGAATCAGTCCTACTTCTCAAGCAGGCAATCTCAAAACTCAATTTGTCTGCTCGTTCATTTCATAAAGTTGTTAAAATCGCCAGAACGATAGCAGATTTAGAAGCATCTTCAAAGATAAAATTAAACCATGTTGCCGAAGCACTCCAATATCGACCTCAGGTAGAAACTTAAACTGTATTCAGTTAAAATGGCTTCAAATGGCAAGAGTAACTATTCTCTTAGAAGGTTATGTCAAGAACGATGGTGAAAATGTGCAGTCTACTATTTCCTTGGTTCAAGACGGCGAAACTAATATTGTTATAGATCCCGGAATGGCCAAAGATTTTAATGACGTTATCAGATCACTCAGCAAAGTCGATATAAAACCAGAAGATATTGGTTACGTTTTTCTTACACATCACCACCCTGACCACACAATAAATACTGCCAAGTTTCCAAAAGCCAAAGTTATTGACTATAACTCTATTTATGAAGGGGATATATGGCTAGATACTGGCGGTGAGTATCAATTAACTCCTAATGTTCGCATTGTTCCGACACCCGGACACACAAAAGAAGATGCCACACTGTTTGTTACAAACGTTACAAATGTTGAAAATAATAAAGATGTTACTGTGGCCATATGCCATCTTTGGTGGTTTGAAGGCAAACAGCATGACCCACTCGCTGAAGACTATAAAGAATTACTGTCCTCAAGAATTAAAATATTAAAAGTGGCAAATTACATCGTACCAGGCCACGGAGCCATATTTAAGAATAACAAAATCCAATCATATTACCGAAGCCCTACAGTACAGACCGTTAACCAATGATTAGTTCACCCTGCTTGCCCTGAGTCTCGAAGGGAGCGAATGCGGTAAGTCGAAAGGCCAACACTGCAATATCAGCCCCAAACAGACCCTTAACTCAAACTAAATCAAAAACACACACTTTTTGTTACAATGGCAATGTGAAGAGGATAATTTTATTGGCACTGGCAACCTTAGTTGTAACCCTGCTTTTGGTTGTCATAACTGCCGAAATCATAAGCTTTAAAGTTGTCAAAAAAACTTCAGACCAGATAAATGCCGACCTCAACAAAAAATTTCAGCAGGTAGTAAGGATTCCGGAGGTAGTACCACCTTCTTTTAGAGGATATTATCAAACAATCTATAGTTGGGAAATGGAAACACCTCAAAAGGAGGTCATAAAAGTCATTTTTACTCATGACACAGGCTTTTCTAAATCCCAAAACACAATTACCGCTACTTTATCAATGGAACCCAATGGTGATGCCAGCCTCTTTAACAAAGTCCTCCCTGCTGTTGTAGCAGACACACAGGCTCTTTCCTCGGCACAGGATTTTGTACACGCGAACTTTTCTGCAAACAACCAGATCGGGTATAAAAAATTATCTCTAGAACCTTTACCTGGGGACAATACAAAAGTAACACGAATTACATGGGAGTTCGAAAAATCCGAACTGACAAAAGGGGACGAGGCTTTGTATAGCAAACTCTACAAAATTCCCGAACCTGTTTTTAAACTTCTCTATAGCCTTCAGGAAGTCACCATCAAAGCATTTTCCGGAAATTGAAAAATAGAAAAAACCCCACAACCAAATCGGTAATTTGGGGTTTTTTCAAATGAAACTCTATGCTTGACTAGCCACCAATCTTAAACATTGATGTGCCGCAAACCGGGCATTTACCCTTAAGAGCAGGTTTACCATTTTTCATGGTCACTTTTTGAGCGTTTGGGTCATCTCTCTTTTCTCGACACTTAACACAATACATTGTAGCCATATTTTTATTTCACCTCCTTTAAGCAGATAGATTCAAGAAGCTTTTTGGCAACTTGTCAGTTGAGGCTATTTAGCTTCAACTAGCTTCAACCATAGCACAAGCTAAAATTCAAAGTCAAGCGTGCCTAAATTTTGCTGCTTTGTGCCTAAAAATTATATTCAACTAAAAAAATTTGAAGTTCGCCAGTTTCAAGGCTAACTGAAGCCCTATAATGATTGCTGCAAGGATAGTAATTTTTACAAGCTCTAGCCGAACGTAATCGTAGCTTTCTTCGAAGCTGAAGGCGTTGGATTTACGATTTTTGCTCTTTTCCTCCAAGCGTACTTTTTCCGAAGGTGCTTCCCTGCGATAGCTCACAAGACCACCTTCAATAAAATTTACCCGCCGGCTGGCAGCAGATTGTTTGTGTCTTTTTGTTTTAAATGGCATGATAATTTACCTTCCTTAATATAATAACACCCCAATAAAAGCAACCGTTGACATTTATAAAGTTCGCATGGTAAAAGAGTGGAGTACTAAATTTATCCAAAGATGTTATGGACCAATTGACAGTTTTAGAATACCTCATCTTTGGAATAATAATTTGGCTCGCACTTTTAACTTTTTATACCCTAAGGGTAATTGGCCACTACCGGAAATTAACCCGAGGCGCAGGAAACATTGATTTGGGAAAAGTTTTGGAAAATCTTTTCGAAAAACAGGATTTTCAGGCAAGAAAAATCACAGAAATTGCCTCGGTAGTTTCAAAAAACCAGGCTCAAGCACAAGGACATATTCAAAAATATGCACTAATGCGCTTTAATCCATTTGAAGATGCTGGCGGTGACCAAAGTTTTGTAATAGCCCTTTTAGACGCCAAGGATAATGGAGTTGTAATTTCCTCGCTCCATTCCAGAAACGGGACAAGAGTCTACGCCAAAAGTGTAACTGGCGCAAAAGCAGCCAGTCATCAGTTTACAAAAGAGGAAAAAGAAGCAGTCGACAAGGCTGTAGGTAAAAAATAAAGATGTTAAATATTATTTCAAGTAAGAAAATTCAGATTTTACTTGGCGCAATTATCCTTTATGCAGCCTCAGCCGGTGTTTCATACCTGGCTTTTAATAAATTTCTCAAAAACCCAATAAATATTCAAACTCCGTTTGGAAATCTCACAGATGTTACCTCCGGCGCGGAAGAAGGCACAAAAGACAAACCATGTCCGCTAAACGGTGTAATGTACACCAAGTCTAGAGAAGACCAATGGCAAAAAAGAAGGCCGCTTGGGGTAATGGTCGAAAATCATGTTGACGCCAGGCCGCAACTTGGTCTTTCCCGTGCCGATGTAATCTACGAAGCAGTAGCCGAAGGGGGAATCACCCGCTATCTTGTTCTTTATCTTTGCCAGGATGCTGGAGATATTGCCCCCGTTAGATCTGCAAGAACCTACTTTATAGACTGGCTTTCCGAATACAGTGCTGCTTATGCCCACGTTGGCGGAGCCAACACTCCAGGACCAGCCGATGCCCTTGGTCAAATCCGCGACTACAAAATAGACGATTTGGACCAGTTCGGTTTAGGCTTCCCGACGTATTGGAGAGGAACAGATAAACTTGCTCCTCACAACGTTCATACAACTACCCAAAAACTTTGGGCGGCAGCCGAAGAAAGGAGCTTTGGGCCAAAAGATGACAAGGGAGCACGCTGGGATGCTAATTTCACAGTCTGGAAATTTAAAGACGACGCTGCCTTAGAAAAGCGCGGTGACCAAAAACCAATTGTTGTGCCGTTTTGGGCGGACCAGTCCGACTATACTGTTACATGGAACTACGACAAAAACACAAATCTTTATAACCGCTTCCATGGCCAAACAGCCCACACAGATCCGTTAACCAAAGAACAGCTAGCCGCCAAAGACGTAATCATTCAGTTTGAAACCGAAAGAACCGCTGACGATGGCTACCCGGACGGACATCAACTTTATGGCACAACAGGAACTGGCAACGCGCTTATCTTCCAGGACGGCACTGTCGTAAAAGGGAAGTGGGTCAAAACCTCAAGGACTTCAAGAACCAAATATGTTGATGCTCAGGGCAAAGAAGTACAGTTAAATAGAGGCTTAATCTGGATACAAACTATTCAGGTAGGCAACAGTGTCACGTACTAATTCTGCCTGCAAAATCTGCCCGTAAAAAGCAACGCCTGCCGAAAATAAAATTATGTTAGTTGATATTTTAATTTCAAAAGTTAGGGTCAAAATCTTTGAGCTCTTTTTGGGCAACCCGGGTCAGAGCTATCACGTGCGCGAAATAGTCAGAAGGGTAGACGAAGAAATTAACGCCGTCCGTCGCGAGTTGGCCCGCTTGGAAAAAACAGGCTTTTTATCAAGTGAATGGAGAGCAAACAGAAGATATTACACTGTCAAGCGTGACTACGTCTTTTTCGGTGAATTCTTGTCTATGGTCAACAAAAGCGTCGGTTTGGGCGGGGCCATCATCAAAAACAAGGCCAAACTGGGAAAAATTAGCTATGCAATGCTTTCCGGATCTTTTGTCCGGGGTAAGCCCTATGCCCAAAATGAAGTAGACCTTTTCGTGGTCGGCACGATAGTTCTTCCCGAACTTTCCCAAATCATTAAAGACGAGGAAGCCAGAAGAAACCGCGAAATTAACTTTACACCAATGACCGACGAAGAATTTAACTTCCGTAAGTCGCGCCGTGACCCTTTTGTGCTGAGCATCCTTTCCAAGCCGCGTGTTATGCTAATTGGCGACGAAGAAGAGATGGTTAAACTCTAGACCTTGCCCATGTCCAAAAAACCAAGATTACTGCTTGCCGTAATTATTCTTCTGACCATTGGCGCTCTTTATCTCGATATTCCCCAAATTACTCTCTTTGGCAAATCAATAATCCACCCCAAAATTAAAATAGGTCAATACATCAATAACCTTGAGCCAAAACTTGGCCTCGATCTGGCGGGTGGTGTTCAGCTCACTCTCTCTGCCGACATGACTAGTATCGCTCCTGCAGATCAGGCAAATGCCATCGAATCTGTCAAAAACATTGTCGAAAACCGGATTAACTCTTTAGGTGTAGCCGAACCGGTTGTGCAAACCGCGAAAACCCCCAGCCAGTACCGGCTGATTGTAGAAATTCCCGGCATCTCTGATGTTGATCAGGCAGTGGCAACCGTCAAAAAAGCCGCTCATCTGGAATTCATGCTTCTTAAACCCCAAATTCCTTTGGAATCATCGGAAGCGGCAAATCTGGCAAATTACGTTTCATCGGGCCTGACCGGAAGCGACCTTAAACGGGCTACTCCCCAGGCAAGTCGGGACCCCAACACCCCGGGCTATGTTGTAAGCCTTGAATTTAACGCCGAAGGCACCAAAAAACTGGCCAAAATCACTCAAGCCAATTTACAAAAACCAATGGCTATGTTTTTAGACGGTCAGCCAATTTCCTGGCCGCCTCCCATAATCCAGGCGGTGATAATAGACGGCAATGCACAGATTTCCGGCAACTTCGATGCAAAAAGCGCCAAGGAGCTTTCTATCCAGCTTAACGCCGGTGCCCTGCCGGTACCTTTAAAAATCGAAAGCCAAAGCCGAGTTGGCCCGACAATCGGCGCAACAGCAATTGAAAAAAGCATCATAGCAACCATAATCGGCCTTGCTTCCGTTGCTATTTTCATGATCATCTACTACCGTTTCCTGGGATTTTTTGCAGTTATTGCCCTGGCAATTTACACTATTTTGGTTTTTGCGATCTTTAAAATTTTCCAGGTAACCTTAACCCTTGCCGGTATTGCCGGTTTTGTCCTTTCAATCGGTATGGCAGTAGATGCCAACATTTTAATCTTTGAGCGCATCAAGGAAGAAAGGCGCTGGGGCAAACCGAAACTCGACGCGTTCTTTGCCGGTTTTGACAGGGCTTGGACATCAATTCGTGATTCCAATGTTTCCTCACTTATAACTACTGCTATTCTTTTTAACTTTGGAACTGGCTCGATCCGCGGTTTTGCGCTAACTTTAGCTCTTGGTATTTTAATATCTATGTTTTCGGCAATCACAGTTTCCAGAACGCTTTTAAGGTTTTTCTGGGTAGGGAAGGTCTAAGATGAATTTAATCAAATACCGAAATTGGTTTTTTGCTTTGTCGCTGGCAGTTATTATTCCGGGCGCTTTTGCGCTTTTCGCCTGGCATCTTAAAGTCGGCATCGACTTTTCCGGTGGAACGCTTTGGGAAGTAAAAATCGTTAACCCCAAGGTTTCCAAAGAGCAGCTGACACCTCAAAATTTCCAAGCGTATCTTAACTCCAAGGGCGCCGATGTTTCTCAAACTGCCCCAACAGCCGAGGACACTTTTTTGGTCAGAATGCGAATAACGGACGAAAAGCAAATTACAGATGTTAAAAAAAGTGTTGAGGACCAATACGGAAAAACCGAAAGCCTAAGACAGGAGACAGTCGGCCCGACTATCTCCAAAGAACTAACCCAAAAAGCTGTTTTTGCGGTTGCCATTGCCATTATTGCCATTGTTCTTTATATAACCTGGTCTTTTAGAAAAGTCCCTAAGCCGGCATCATCTGTAGCTTTTGGCTTTTGTACCATCTTTGCCCTTGTCCATGATGTCATTGTCGTTGTGGGTATCTTTGCGATCCTTGGCCATTATTTCGATATAGAAGTCGACTCGCTTTTTATAACAGCCGTTCTAACAGTTATCGGTTTTTCCGTCCACGATACAATCGTCGTTTTCGACAGAATCCGAGAAAATCTTATTAAGCATCCCGGACATCCATTTGAAGAAGTTGTCAACCATTCGCTGCTTCAGACAATGGGAAGGTCGCTAAATACATCACTAACAGCAGTTTTTGTGCTTCTGGCACTATTTCTTTTTGGTGGCGAATCGATAAAAAACTTTGTCTTGGCGCTTCTTATTGGCATAATTTCCGGTACTTACTCCAGTATTTTCAACGCCTCGCCGCTTCTTGTTGTCTGGCAAAAATTTTCCCAAAGCCGCGCCAAAAGATCAGCCTGAATTAACTCTTTCTATTTTTGGGTAAAATAGTTATAAAGTAGCAAACCGATCTTCGACATCGTTGTATTTGCAGCGTTGTCCGAAGTAAAAATGTGGTTCTTTTCACCTTGCCCTTCCATATAAATTGCCATAACAATCGTCCTTCTTCTTTTGGGATAAATTAGCGCCACATCGCTCGAATAGGTAAGGAAGTTATCCCTTTCGTAAACAATCGTTCCTGTTTTATTGCCTATTTTTATAATTTTCTGGCGCTTTACGCCTAAATTTGCCCATGTCGGCAATAGGCGCGGAATTTTGCCGTTATATTCCTGTTCACA
Organism: bacterium; assembly: GCA_021813125.1. Classification (GTDB taxonomy): domain Bacteria; phylum Patescibacteriota; class Microgenomatia; order Curtissbacterales; family GWA2-41-24; genus JAKAJD01. The sequence goes on from JAKALT010000001.1 coordinate 67,522, forward strand.
GAGAATTTTTATGATTTTCTTCGTCATTTTTTCATCAAAAAGTTTAAAATTTTCAAGATCTATAAATGTCTTTGCCATATCGAATGCCGTTGTATTTGCCATTTTTGTTTTTGCTCTTTTAAAGTTTGCCGGAAAATCGACTTTTTCGGTCAAAAGCCTTGTATTTGCAAGACCGATGCTTTTTATACATTTATTAATGTAGTCTTTTCCTAAATAATCAATGAGAACATTTGTTGCACTGTTATCGGAAACTATAATCATAAGAAGCGCAATATTATAAAGCGTGATTGGTTTGGAAAGATCAAAATATTGCAAAATTCCGCTACCTTTGCCAATTTGTTTGGAAGCAATCTTTAATGGAGTATGAAGGCTGATTTTTTCATCTCCGATTTTTTTGAAAAGAGCAAGAAGGATTTGTAATTTTATTGTACTTGCCGATTCGAAAATACGATCAGAATTTAAGGTGAACTTTTTTCCGGTTTCCATGTCCTGGGCATAAATTCCCCAAACCCTATTTTTTGCAGAAGTTAATTTATAAATTTTTTTATCTATATCCACGAAATAATTATAGAAAATTATATTTTATATACAAGCTAAAAATACATTCGGGCCATTTTTTCTTCCAATTTGACACTTCTAGCCTCAAATTCTAAAATTTACACCATATGGGCGAGCGGCATCAGGACCAAATGCTCGACGAGCTGCAAAATCAGGAGATTATTGCCCGAAACGATCGCCGCAGCTGGTTTGCCACAACCGCACTGTGTGCAGCGGGAACCTTTTCATCTATCCCCATTGCCTTGAATTCCGATGCCTCACCATGGCTAGTAGCCATATTTGCAACCGCTTGCGTTCTTGGTGCCAAATTTGGATCCGACCAAACCGCAAACACTAATGACCAGCTTCAAGAAATCAGAAGACAAATATATGAACATCAGTTCTTACTACGTTTAAATCAGCCAAGATAAATGTCAGAACACGAACCCCGCACCAAAATCGTTTACGATAATGCTCCGTCAACTAGGCCCCTACGGGAATTAATTCCTCACGGTCTATCTGTTCGTGTAGGAGATATGGTTTTCGGCAAAGATCTAACTCCCCAAGGTCATGTAGAGTTAAGAAGAACTCTTAGAAAAATGCTAAGAGCAGAACACGTAACACCTGGAGACGATATGTATCCAGCATATAAGGACGCAATAAAATTTATAGTGGAAGGGCAAGAAAATATCCCCAAATCGGGTGCGACCTTATTTATAGGTAACCATGAAAAGAGCCCGCTTTTGGCAGGTATGGTTCATTTTATCGAAGCGGCAAGAGTTACAAACGACATGCGAACAGAGGCGCCAGACGATGTAATGCGTGAAACTAGAATAATTATGCAAAGGGGGTTAAGTCGTCCGATCAGGGTTTTTGGGAGGAAAGTAGGTGTTGTGACTATTCCTTTTTCTGAGCAGTTTTACCAACTGGCGACAGACGCTGCTAATTGGATTACGGTCGATCCGCCAAAGTATGATAAAAACGGCCAAATAATAAACAGGCAAGGGTTACCCAAGGGTTTGATGGAAGAATTTTATAAAGGTCAGGCAATATTTTGGTTTCCCCAGGGCAAACATGATAAACCCGGTAATCTCAAAATGCCCAACAAAGCCAATGATTTCGTTACAAAATCAAAAGATCATGACATTAACATAAATGGTTTAGTCTTTGAACAAGCAGATGACGGATTCCATATCACTTTCACACAAAGCGTCCATATCCAGGATTTTCCAAGAAATGAAGTCGGTGAGTTGGATGTAAATCTTTTTGCCCAACGTTTTATGGCTCCATGTCTAAGCGCAAACCGGCCGTTTGTTATATCTGCAAGATAAGCTTTTCTGCTCTGGTATCATTATGTTATGGAAAATAGTTACATGTGGTATCAGACACTTATCAAGCCTTCATGGGCTCCGCCTGCCTGGCTCTTTGGGCCGGCTTGGACAATTCTTTATTTTTTGATTGCTATTTCTTTTGGAGCTGTATTTGTGAAGATCTACAGAAAAAAACTTAAGCCAAAATTTGCCCTGCCTTTTGTTTTAAATCTTATTTTTAATTTCGCCTTCACCCCAATTCAATTCGGCCTCAAAAACAACATTTTGGCAGCAGTCGATGTTATTTTGGTTCTGGTAACTTTAATCTGGGCAACCCTGTTAATCTATCCCAAAGTTAAATGGATAGCATATATGCAAACCCCTTACCTTCTCTGGGTATCTTTTGCCACTGTTCTTCAGCTGACAATAACCTACTTAAACGTGTTATAATTTAGTTTCGAAAAAGGAGGCTACTGCATATGAAATCTAGGATATTTTCCGGGTTTTATAAAATACTTTCGCTTTTTTCCCGTTTCCCAAAAAAGAACAAAGAGCGCTTTGTCTATGTGGCAATAGGTGATTCGTCCGTTGAAGGGGTCGGAGCTAGTCATCACACCAAATCATATCCTTCACTCATTTTTGAAAAAATAAAATTAACTTACCCTAAAGGTGAATATCACAATCTGGGCAAAAGCGGCGACAGGATAGAGCATGTCGTTAAAAAACAGCTGCCGCAAGTTTTGGAGCTTAAACCAAACCTGGTAACAGTCAGCATCGGCGTGAACGACATCCGGGGCCGCGTAAAACTTTCCGATTTTGAAAAAGACCTTATGTATCTTGTAAGCACACTTCAAAACAAAACGGATGCCAAAATTATAATCAATAACATTCCCGATTTCTCCGCATTACCCACGTTGCCGATTTACATCCGGATCGCATCAAAGATTCTCATTCACCGTTTCAACAGGTCAATTGAAAAAATATCCGACAACCTCAACATTACTTTGGTTGATATCTTTAAAGTTAGTAGGTATTTCTGCAAACAATGGAAAAAATTCATTTCAAATGACGGTTTACACCCGTCCGATGCCGGCTACGCCCTCTGGGCGGAAACAATAATAGCTAACCTGACGTTCTTGTAAGGAGTTGGGAAAGCCTTTTTGTTAAATAGTCTCTGGTATTTTTTGCCTTATCGTCCGCCACTTCTTCGAAAAGTTTTGAAAGGATCTCGCCGACTTTTGGTCCGGGTTTAAGATCAAGAATTTTCATCACATCATTTCCATCAATAGCAAGATCGGCAACTGTGAACGGTTTTTTCAAAACTTCTTTGAGACGGGACCTAAAAAGTTTTAGTCTCCAAGACTCGGGCTGTTGAAGTCCGCCACCCAAACGATCGCCAATTCTAAGATCCATCATATCCTCAACATTTTCTAAACCGATATTTTTGATAAAACGCCTAAGTGCCCTATCCGTTTGGTTTTCATTTACCGAAAACTGGTGCCAGCGCACCAAGCGAAATAGTTTGTCGCGCTCATCCCTCGAAAGGTGAAAACGCTCGGCAATTGCTACCGCCTGCCTTGCCCCAACTACCTCATGATTATGGAATGTCCGTACCCCTTCTTCTGTGACTTTGGCAACTTTCGCTTTGCCGATATCATGAAGCATTGTGGCAAAGCGGGTAATTGTGTCTTTGGATGGGCAAGCATCAAGTGACATCACACAATGTGTTCCGACATCGTAAATATGGTGGCGTTTAGGGCTTTTCTGCTCGACGGCAAAACAAACCTCAAGTTCCGGTAAGATTACGGTTAATACGCTTAATTTTTTAGCCAAAAATATTCCGGAAGATGGAGTCGGGGAATCCACAATTTTAAAAACTTCATCGCGGATCCGCTCTCCGGAAATTTTGGAAATTAAACTCGCATTATCCTCAATTGCTTTGGCTGTCGCAGGGTCAATATCAAACCCCAGAGTTGTCGCAAACCTTATTGCCCGGAGCATCCTTAGTGCGTCCTCCCCAAACCGCTCGTTGGCATCACCAACAGTTTTTATAAGTTTATTTTTCAGGTCATCCTGTCCACCAAAAGGGTCAACCAAGTCCCAGTTACCAAGCTCAAGGCCAGGCCTTTGTCCAGAACCTTCTTCGTTAAGGCCTGGCCTTTCCCCACGTCTCAACGCCATGGCATTTATCGTAAAATCGCGGCGGGCTAAATCTTCCTGTAGCGTTTTTCCCCATTTGACTGTGTCCGGATGACGAGTATCCGAGTAACCCTCCTCGGACCGATAAGTTGTGATCTCAACTATGTTCTCATCTTTGGTCTCTGGCTCCTGGCCACTGGAAACTGGCACCCCTACTGTTCCAAACCTGTTATTATAAAATCCGTCAGGAAAAATCTTTAAAATTTCTTCCGGTTCTGCATTTGTTGTTAAATCCCAATCACCGACTTTGTTGCCCGACAAAATATCTCTTACCGCACCGCCGACAACTGCAGCTTCAAAACCCGCTTTTTCTAATTTTTCTAAAATATCAATAATCTTTTTGTCGACCATATACCAATTATATTATCAACATACGATCAAAAAGAAATTTTTCTGCTAGAATGGCACTACCAATGGAAAACATTTGGCGCATCAAAAACAAGGTAAGCGCTCCAAAAGGGGATTGGCTGGCACAAGTTTTAGCATCAAATCGCGGCCTTAATACTCCGACAAAGCTAAAACAGTTTCTGAATCCAACCTTCGATCAAATAACGTCTGTTAATATCGGCAAGACCGAAAAAGCAATAAGTCGTATCAAAACTGCAATTAAAAATAAGGAAAAAATAATCGTTTATTCCGACTACGATGCCGACGGCATCTCGGCAACTGCCATTATGTGGGAAACCCTAAACGATCTTGGTGCAAAAGTTATGCCATATGTCCCGCACCGTGTTTTAGAAGGTTACGGCCTTTACACTCCGGCGATTGAGGAATTAGCCAAAAATGGTATCAAACTTATAATCACTGTAGACCACGGGGTAACAGCAGTTGAGCAGGTTAAAGCAGCAAAAAAACTGGGAATCGATGTCATAATAACCGACCACCATGTCCTTCCATCAAAAATTCCCGATTCATTTGCACTTGTGCACACCACCGAACTTTGCGGCGCAGGAGTTGCCTGGCGTTTTTGCTGGGACTTGATTAAAAACATAAAACCCGCTTACCAGGACCAACTTATTGAAAAACTGGAACTTGCAGCTATTGCGACTATTGCCGACCTAGTACCTCTCGTTGGGGCCAACCGGGCAATTGTCAAAATCGGCTTGGAAAAAATCCAAAAAACTACACGCTATGGCATCAAAAGTTTGATTTCTGCATCCGGCATAAACGGCAAAATAGGAACATACGAAATTGGCCACGTTTTGGCGCCAAGGATAAACGCCATGGGCCGAATCGAACACGGTCTGGATGCGCTAAGGCTGATCTGCTCCAGAAATAGAAGCCAGGCAGAGAGGTTAACCAAACTTCTAACCCAAACCAATAGCCGACGTCAGGATTTAACGACAAAAGCAATAAACCACGCGGCCGGGCTAGTTAACAATAATCATCTGGTAGGAGTTATTGCCCACGAAGACTGGCACGAGGGAGTGATTGGTCTTGTTGCTTCTAGGCTAGTGGAAATTCACCATCGGCCGATGATCATTATTGCTCGCGGAAAACAAAAATCCAAAGGGTCTGCAAGATCAATAGCCGGCTTTAATATAATCGAAGCAATCCGCGCCTCCAGTGAATTTTTACTGGACGCAGGCGGCCACCCTATGGCGGCCGGGTTTTCCATAGAAACCAAATACATTGAGTCGTTTACCAAAAAGATCAACACATATGCCCAAACTGTAATCACCGAGGAAATTTTGGCTCCGGTAATTGAGGTTGAATGCCAAATGCCCAAAGATCAAATCACAAAGTATAATCTTGAAATTATCAAAGGTTTTGAACCCTACGGAGTGGCCAATCCTGTCCCTCTTTTCTTGACTAAAAATATGATGGTCGAAGACGTCAGGACAGTTGGCGCCGACAACCGCCACTTAAAGCTGCAGGTAGACGGCTTTTCGGCAATTGGCTTTAGTCTTGGAAGCCAAAGAGCCAATATCAGACCAGGATATAAAGTTGATCTCGTTTACTCACTCGAACCGGATAACTTCAACGGCAAAGGCAGCCTCCAGCTAAAAATCAAAGACCTGGTAATTGTCAGCTAGTCACCCATGTGCGTTTGATTTTGCGTGTGTTCGAACCAATCAATCCTCTCTCTGGGCGTCGGAAACCCGGCATTTCTCGTGGGAACATTTCCGTCGATTTGTGTGGCAGTATCAGCTGATGCTGCCCTAGATTCACCAGCCGAACCAGCTTCAGGTCGTTCATGCCTTGAAGCACCAACACCAACCCACGGTCTTCCATCCCGCATTCTTAAATTTTGCGCTCCATCTATTCGTTCCATAATTTTCACCTCCTTTTTTTATTTTTTTTAGACAACATCTATTTGAAACAGCTCTCCTTCTCGTCTTCTTTTACTTGGGGGCTCTTTGGCAACTTCTGGCCAAATTGGACCATACTCTTTTTGCGGTTGCAATCTAGCGGCCTCTATCCTAGAAATCCTATCAACCGGACACCCAGCTTCTCCTCGCTCAATCATGCAACCTTCCTCATATCAACTTCCCACCACTTATCCAACCCATCATTTGCTTCCATAACTCTTCCCACAATAAATCCGTGACCACTAAACTTTTCATGAATCGTTGGGATATCCGTCAACAATATGTTGTTGTCTTTTAGGTACTTAAAAAAATCAAGCACTTCTTTTGCCCCCCCCGGCTCATTCTCTTGCGCCTTGAAATATCATCAAACTTCGCCGGGACTAAAGATGGGTGATGTAAATTTAGTAACAATTTACCACCAGGTTTAAGTACTCTTTGGGTTTCCTCGATTGCCTCTGGTGGCATAAAATCAATCGCCATGCTCGAGAGCGCGATATCGAAAACTCGATCACCAAACGGTAATTTAGAGCCGCTTGCTCTGATATGTGGGGCAAGTGATTTACAAAGTAAATTTCTAGCTGAAACGCAAGCTATATCTACCGAAACGAAATCTAGACCCTCCCTTCCATACGCCTGTATGTACTCTCTCTCAAAAACTTGTCTTCCGGCACCCAGATCTAACACTCGCGCTGTGCCGGAAAGATTATGCAAAGCAGCGTTAAGCCTTCGTCTTAAAGAAACCCTGCTTTTGTTAGGGCTATCTTCCTTTTCATTTGCATAAAATCTAGTATAAAAACTAGACATTGTATTCTCCGTTCCTGGAGCAATTTTTGTTTCGACTCCCATTTTCCTCCAACAAAAAAACCTCCCGTTTGGGAGGTATTTTTTCAAATCTGGCTTTAAATTAAGCCAATACCCCCCTGGGCCTCTTGACGAGCAAGAGACTTACTGTAATGAGGTTAAATTTGACAAAATTTAAATGCATCGTGAAAATTGTAAGTTCTCCGAGCTTTGCTTGTCAAGCCACCTAAAGGTCAGGCCTTTTTCTTGCACGTTCCATTTTTAAGGCCTGACCTTTTACAACTGCTGGCACAAGCAGCCGATTTGGTTTAGAATCTACTCTATGCGGACATTGGCCGTTGAAGCAAACCATAAAATTGGCCAAAAAGTAACTCTTTTTGGTTGGGCAAATGTTGTCCGCGACCACGGAAAAATCACCTTTATAGACCTCCGCGACATGTCAGGGATAATCCAAGCTGTTGCCAAAAAAGATTACGGAGTCACCCCGGAAGATGTTATAAAAATCGAAGGAACTGTAAAAAAACGCCCCGAAAAACTCATAAACCCAAATTTGCCGACTGGCGAAATAGAAATAGAAGTTGAAAATCTGGAAATTTTAAATAAAGCCAAAACGCCACCTTTTCCAATAGAAACAAACGGGTTGGATATCGAAGAAGCCTTGCGGCTTAAATACCGCTACTTAGATTTACGCAGGCCTCGCATGAGCCAGAACCTAAAACTCAGACATCAAATGATATCCCTCATGCGTCAGTTTTTAACCGAGCGACATTTTACGGAAGTTGAAACTCCGATTTTAACTAAAACCACCCCGGAGGGTGCCCGTGATTTTCTGGTTCCGTCACGTCTTCAGCCGGGCAGTTTCTATGCGCTTCCTCAGTCGCCACAACAGTACAAACAGCTTTTAATGGTGGCAGGGCTAGAACGTTACTTTCAAATCGCCCGTTGTTTCCGTGACGAAGACCCAAGAGCCGACCGGGCTTACGGCGAATTTACACAACTCGATATCGAAATGTCCTTTATTGAGCAGGATGATATTTTAAAATTAACGGAGGAATTATTTAAGGAAATAACCGAAAAGGTTTTCAAAAAGAAAGTGCTTGAATATCCTTTTCCTAGAATACCCCACAAAGAAGCAATTAAAAAATATGGTGCGGACAAATTCGATCTTCGGCCTAAAAAAGATCCAAACGTTTTGGCTTTTGCCTTTGTTGTTGATTTCCCTCTCTTCACCGAGCAGACTAAAGAAGATTTTTACCATGGATCCGGCTCTGCCAAATTTGCGCCCTCCCACCATATGTTTACCGCTCCTCACCCGGAAGATATCAAACTTTTGGACACCGACCCCCAAAAAGTCCGTGGCCTCCAACACGATTTAGTCTGTAATGGCTTCGAAGTAGGCGGCGGCAGCATCAGGATCCACAAACGGGAAATCCAGGAGAAAATCTTCTCACTCATCGGTTTTTCCAAAGCCCAAAAAGAAGAGTTTAGCCACATGTTGGAAGCTTTTGAATACGGTGTTCCTCCGCATGGGGGAATCGCCCCAGGAATTGACCGGTTTTTAATGACAGCTCTTGCCGAACCCAGCGTTCGCGAAACAATTGCATTCCCCACATCGGCTTCCGGACAAACGGCAGTGATGGATGCTCCAAGCCCGGTCGACGAAAAAACCCTAAAAGAGTTAAAACTCAAAAAACTGTGATTTTCCGAATTGCTGTAATTTTTTTAATAATAATCTCTGCTCTGGCAGTTGTTTTTTTGCCCAAAGATCAGTTGAACCAAATAGCCCAGGGTACTGTCGCCAAAAAAGTTGAAGCAGGAACCATTGGACTGGAAGCTATCCACCCTTCCCCAAGGAAAGATTTTTCCGAGGCTCCACAGGTGACTGCTACTTCGGCTGTTGTTATAGACAACAAAACCGGTACATCTATGTATGAAAAAAACTCCAACCTTCGCCACTTGCCGGCGTCAACTACAAAACTTATGACAGCCTTAGTTGCTCTTGAAAAATGCTCCCTTACTGATGTTATCGAAGTCAGGGATGTCGAAGGTGATGGCTCCCAAATGGGCCTTAAAGTAGGAGACAGAGTGACAGTCGAAAATTTGCTATATGGCCTCTTGATTCCTTCGGGCAACGATGCAGCGTTCGTTTTGGCCAAAAATTGTGGCGACTCTTATGGCCAATTTATTGCTGGAATGAATCAAAAAGCCAAAGATTTAAATATGCAAAACACCCATTTTGTAAACCCCGCAGGTTACGACGATCCGCTTCAATACTCAACTGCCTCAGACCTAGCCCTTTTGGCGCGTGTTGCTGTTGCCAACCCGGCAATCGCCAAAATAGTCAAAATAAAAAGTACAGTTGTTACAGATGTGACAGGAACCAGGACGTATTATCTTGAAAACGTCAACAAACTTTTAGGAGTCGTACCCGGTGTTGAAGGTGTAAAAACTGGAGAAACAGACGGCGCTTTGGAAAACTTAGTCACAAAAACAACCAGGGGAGAAAATTCGATTTTAGTTGTTGTGCTTGGGTCACAGGACCGTTTTGGTGATTCCAAAAGCCTAATCGAATGGACTTTTCAAAATTACATCTGGCAAAACCAAAAAAATAGTTAAAATTTACTGCTATTGGTTGTGTTAGGGGTTTGACTGGTAACAATCCAAGAATCATCAATAGCATTAACGCCAGCAAACAAGTCTTCATCGCTTTTAAATACATAAACTGGCTCAAGATAAGTCTGAGAAACACCGGTTTCCAAGTAAGCAAGATATACGCTCCTTATTGGAAAATCTGATCCGGTAAGAGCCTTATTATAAAAACCCTTACCTGCCTTTAAATCTTCGAAAGCTTTTTGAACACCTTTCAAGGGGTATGTTGAAAATTTATGTTTTTGGATGTTTTGCAATGAATCTTTTGCTGCAGCAACACCGTTTACCGAAACCAAAACCCATAAATTTGGATTTTTAAAATTGGGATAAACAACGGGAACTTTGTTAACATCTGCTCGCCCAAAATTAACCTGAATTAAATTTGAAGCAGTAATAGAGGGAACATCAGACAGTCTATTGCCGTCAACTTTCAGGTTAAAAGTTGTGGTATTAGCAGCCGGAAAATCCTGCTCAACCAATCCGAAACTATTAATGTATTTTTTGGCGGCGAGAATAGCTTCGTCTTCTGTTTTAGGATGCCCGGAAAGTACCTTTTGATTGTTTAAATAGTCACTTGTTACATTAAAGTTTTTTGTTGTTGTATCGATGGTTAAAGTCGTTCCGGCGTTTGCATTTACAAATGTTGCCTTTGAGCCATAAGTTCCTACAGGCTGATCACTAAATCCGGCTGTTTGAGCAAGCCTCTTTGCTTGATCTAAATCACCAAAGGAGGGTAAGGATTTCTCGATGCCGAAAACTTCCACAATAGAGGGCAGGCTTGGCAAATTGCCGCTAATCGTCTCGATAGTGTAATTAACGTCACGAGGGGGGGTGATACCCTCAATAAAACTAACAGGTGGTAGTTTCCCAAATGCAGCAATTGCCACAACAGGTGGGGGAAATAGGGAATCTCGAAGCGAAGCGCTAAAAGTATATGCCAAAAAGCCGGCCAAAGATATTCCTAAAACGATCATAATCACAACGAAGGCTTTACGGGAGAATTGGGCAGTGGCAGTTAAATTGGCCATGAATTAAATTGAGTAATACTTCTGTCGGTGATACAATTTTAACCTGAGGTACACCAGGGGTCAATTGAGCTAAAGACTGTGTTAAGGCTAAGCCTTAACCTAAGCCTAGTTTAAAAAAAGACCTGGCCTTTATCTCGCGAGCATGCAAAAAGTTAGAGTCCGCTACGGCCCATCCCCAACAGGAATTCCCCACATTGGAAACATAAGAACCGCTCTTTTTAACTTCCTTTTTGCCAAAAACCAAGAGGGAAAATTTTTTCTTAGAATCGAAGACACGGATCAGGCACGGATTGTTCCGGGTGCAGTCGAAAAGATAAAAGAAAGCCTCAAGTCATTAAATCTTACCTGGGACGAAGATATCATCTTTCAGTCAAAACGCCTGGACATTTACCAAAAATATCTAAATGATCTCAAATCGAAGGGCTTTGCGTATGAAGACGAAGGTGCCTGGCGCTTTAAAATTCAAACAGAAAAGAAATCCGTAAGCTGGCAGGATGTTGTCCACGGACCTGTCGAATTCCCGACAAATGTCATAGAGGATTTCATAATCATAAAATCCGACGGTTTCCCTACGTATCATTTTGCATCGGTTGTTGACGATCACTTAATGGAAATCTCGCATGTTATGCGCGGCGACGAGTGGATTTCTTCAACACCTAAGCACCTACTTTTGTATGAGGCACTAGGTTGGCAGCATCCACAATTTGTTCATCTGCCACCCATTTTAGGGGCAGACCACAAAAAACTTTCTAAACGGGAAGGGGCAAAATCCGTTTTGGAATATATCGACGAGGGCTATCTTTCCGAAGCAATAGTCAATTTTCTGGCACTTTTGGGATGGTCACCCAAAGGCAATCAGGAAATTTTCTCACTCAACGAGCTCAAAGAAGAATTTTCGCTCGACCGCATCAACAAAAACAGCCCCATTTTCAATATCGAAAAATTAGGTTGGTTCAACCAGAAGAGGATTATTAAAATGACTACTGATGATTTAGCTCTAAAATTAAAAGACCTAAATTACAATCGACAATCAGAACATCTCAGAAAAAATAACAGATATTACAAAACCGATACGCTTTTTAAGCAAATCGTTGGCCTTTCGAAGGAAAGAATAGTGACCTTAAGAGAATTTTACGAACTTGCAGCTCCAATCTGGGAATATAAACCTGTTTCCAGAACGGAACAAGATGTCGCTATAGCTAAAGATCTCGAAAAGAGCTTGCAACAGATACTAAATATCAATTGGACTACAGATAAAATTCTGGAAGAACTAAAAAAATTATTAGGAAGGCATAACGTTAAAATGAGTTCATGCTATCGTATAATCACAGGCAGGGAGAAAGGTTTACCTCTACCTGAGACGCTCGAAATTTTGGGCAAAGACGAAGTATTAAAAAGAATAAGTGACGCAATCAAAATCTAGAAAAGCTGTTGTCGGCGTTTTCGCCCATCCGGACGACGAATCTTTTGGACCATCAGGTACTATTGCCAAGTTTGCCAAAACTCACGATGTTTATATTCTGTGTGCCACAAAGGGGGAGGAGGGAATGGGCCCAAAATCCAACCTTGGCAAGATACGGGCCCAAGAACTTCAAAATTCGGCAAGAATTCTCGGGGTAAAAGCAGTTTACTTTTTAGGATTTTTAGACGGTACTCTTTCCAATAACCTGTATCACAAATTAGCCTCCAAAATAGAAAAAAAACTTAAAATGCTAAAACCGGAAATTATAATTACCACAGAACCCAACGGAGTTTCCGGCCATATAGACCACATTACTGTTTCCATGGTCACAACCTTTGTTTTTCGTAAACTGCCTTTTGCAAAAACTCTTATGTATTACTGTATAGACGAAAGATCGGCGGCCAAAATGAAAAATTATTTTATTTATTTTCCGCCGGGCTACAAACGCACTCAGGTCGACAAAATTATAAATACCGAAAAATATTGGCATCTTAAAAAACAGGCAATGATGGCACATAAATCGCAAGTAGAAGATGCCAAAAGAGTTTTGGCCAGAATGGAAAACTTGCCCAAGGAAGAGTATTTCTCAATAAAGAAGAAATGAAAATTTTCAACACTTTTTCCGGGAAAAAAGAGAAAATAAATCTTGGGGAAAGAATCGGAATTTACGTTTGTGGAATTACACCCGATGCTCCAGCACACTTAGGTCACGCTTTTCTGTTCGTAACTTACGATACCCTCATTCGCTATTTAAGGTTTTTAGGCGCAAAAGTTACATATGTCCAGAATGTAACGGACATTGACGATGACATACTAATAAGGTCAAAAAAAGCCGGCCTTTCCTGGGAAGAAATGGGAAATATTCAAACAAAAAATTACATTAAGAATATGGATGCTTTAAATGTTGTCCGTCCGGATTTTTATCCGAAAGCTACCGAAAATGTAGGGCAAATGATAACAATTATCAAAAAACTGGTTGCAAAAAAACTTGCTTATACCAAAAATGGCTCCGTTTTAGGCCCGCAGTCCGAAAGACGAGGACCGCAGAGCTCTGTCTATTTTTCTGTTTTAAAAGACAAAAACTTCGGTAAGCTTTCAAAATACGACTATCCGGCTATGCTGGAAATTGCAAATGAAAGAGGTAATTTTCCCGAAGACCCAATTAAAAATAACCCTTTAGATTTTGTCCTTTGGCAGGCCAAAAAAGAAGGGGAACCTTCATGGCCCTCACCATGGGGAAACGGTCGGCCGGGTTGGCATATAGAATGTTCGGTGATGTCAATGCGCTATCTTGGCCCGACGATTACAATCCATGGCGGGGGATCGGATCTCATATTTCCTCACCACGAAGCAGAGATCGCTCAATCCCAAAACGTAACCGGCAAGAAATTCGTAAAAGCTTGGATGCACACTGCAATGGTTTTTTGCGAGGGCAAAAAGATGAGCAAAAGCCTTGGCAACATGATTTTTATCTCAGATCTAATTAAAAAATATTCACCCAACACGATTCGTATACTGCTTCTTTCGCACCACTACAGAAACCCCTGGAATTTTGATGAAGCGGAATTAGAAAAGGCCGAAAAAATTATAGCCACGTTCAAGCAAGCGCTAAAAGGTCAGGCCCTAGCATTAGCTCAGCATGGAAAAAGACCTGACCTTAAATATGCCCAAAAATATCTGCCTGCTTTTTTCAAATCCTTAGACGACGACTTTAACACACCGGCCGCAATCAAGGTTTTAGAAAAAGCCGCAAAATCTAAAAAGCCCGAAACAAAAGCTGCCGTAATTTTAGCCGCATCACAAATCTTTGGATTAAATCTTTCGTAATTTTGCTTGTTGATTTAACCCGAAAAGTCAGTTATTCTACACCAAGTTAAAAATGCCGGCCAAAAAAGTTACAAAAGAAAAAAAGGAAAGCAGTTCTCTAAAAGTTTCTCCGGTTGCTCCGAAGAAACGAATTTCAATAAACTTTAAAACCGTAATTCTTACTCTGGCTTTTGTTTACTTAATAATCTGGATTTTAATTGGTGCCTTTGTAGGGCTTGTAATAATCCAAAGCTTAAGGCAGGGCGCTTTTGCCGGTTTATTTGGATCAAGGCCCGCTCCAGCAGCGGATACATCTCAAGCGTCATCACAAACCATTATTCCTGGCATTGGGCTCGTGGACGTTGCCTGTGTTAAGCAGGCATTACCACAGGAAACAATTCAAAAAATTGTCACCGCCCAAGATGCATCTGGTCTGACAGATGACGAAAAGAAAAAACTAGAACCCTGCGTCCTCCAAAAAGAAGCAGCATCTCCAAGCCCCAGCGCAAGCCCTTCTAAATAGATTTTATATTTCCGGCTGTGATATAACTGAATTAGTGAGGAAACTGCCCGAACTACCGGTTTCTAAGTTCCTATTCAAAAATGACCGTACAGCCATTTTTTGGCTTATTGTTAGGCTTTATGTAGGCTGGCAATGGCTTGAGGCTGGTTGGGAGAAAATAACAGGGCCTTCAAGTGCCAAATGGGTAGGAGACCAGGCAGGGGTTGCCGTTCAGGGATTTTTGACAGGAGCCCTTAAAAAAAGCTCCGGAGCTCACCCGGATGTTCAAAGCTGGTATGCGTCCTTCATAAGCACTTTTGCAATTCACCACACGGTGGCATTTTCCTATATGGTAGCTTTTGGCGAGTTTTTTGTCGGAGTCGGGTTAATTCTCGGCCTCTTCACCGGACTTGCAGCATTTTTTGGTGGGTTTATGAATGTGAACTATCTTTTTGCAGGAACAGTCAGCACAAACCCGCTTCTTCTGGTTTTGGAAATCCCTTTAATTCTTGCCTGGCGTGTTGCGGGGTTAATCGGTGTGGACCGCTACATTCTTCCACGCCTGTTTAAAAAAAAGCACTAATCATTTAATAACCAAAGCATTCGGCAGATTTCTTCCCGGTCCAACCCTGTATCCTCCGTTATAAAGCGCACTCGAACCGCCGCCGTCCAAATTCAATGCGTCCGTTGCCCCGAGAGCCTTGAAAATATTTACCATATCGCTCATATTGGCGCTTCTTGCAACAACCAGAAACAACTTACCGCCACCAAACCCTATTCCGGAACGAGTCCCTTTTGTAACCCTTAAATTATCAGTTAAGGAACCTTCGTCTAAAACCGTATTCCCGCCGGCAATAAGGGACGGGTAATTTACTATCCCGCCCGTGATATCGGAAGGTGCTCCGACGCAAGCTGCACAAGGGAAAAATTGAACCGACCCGGATCTAAACACCATCATCCCGCGCCCGTTCCAAAAAAGCGTATCGGATCTCATCCAGCGTTTTTTCCTATTATTCCAAACCGGAAAATCATACGTATTTATCTTGCCGCTACACCATCCATAATCCGGCGGACAAAAATATGTCCCGTTTATTCCGGCCTTGCCTCCATTTTCAGCAACATATTGTGCAAGCGGCTTTGCCGGGCAATTATTCGAACAGTCATCATCGTTGGCACTATCGGTAACAACGGTTGTTGCGCCAATATCAAAAGTTAATACAGTATAGTTTCCTCCGGTACTTATATTGCTCCCTGAAGAAGGAGTCATTGTCGGTAAAACTGGTTTAGGCGTGGGTGTTGGTGTGGGTGGGGCCTCTTTGGATTCAATTCTTTGCTGAATTTGAAAGGCGGGTGTTGCAGAAGGCGTCGGTGAATTCGCTGGTTTAGCACTGGGCGAGGTAGAAGGCGAAGCGAGTGAAACAACCGGTTCAGGATAAGGGGCAACGCGGCTATTCGGCTGTGAATAAAGAATAATAGAAGCGAGGCTCACAACAATTATCGGGATAATTATAAGAAAAGGCATTAACTATAACCATTGTACTAAATTACTATTGGGGCTTTTTACTCATACCTTTAAACTTAAACTATTTAATGCCAACTTCTTTGAAGATAGTGTCAAATTCGTCGTTTTCTTTTACGCCCTGATGTGAATGGTCGCTTCTGTTTTGAGAAATATGGCTATCTGCATCCTCTCGGCTTTTGGCCACATAGCCGCATGCAGGGCATTTCCAATAATATTCTGCCATTCTAATCACCTCCTTAAAGTATAAATATAGAAAAATTTTACGTGGTCACCATAAAAAAAGTGTAATGATTAGGTAATAGATTTAATTTGAATTATGGCTAATAAGTGCTACAATTTGCGCCATGGCGACTATAAATTCAAATTATGACAAGCTGCCTGCCACCTATCTTTTTAGTGAAATAGCAAAAAGAACCGCGGTTTTTGCTAAAAAAAATCCTGGTGTAGAGATCCTAAAACTTGGGATAGGCAACACAACAGAACCTATTGGACATGTAGTCATTTCGGGTTTAAAAAAAGGTGTCGAAAAACTTTCCAAATTATCAACCTATTCCGGCTACGGAGATGAGCAGGGCGATTCACGTTTAAGAGAAGCCTTATCAAACTGGTATAAAAAATCCAAAATTCAAATCGACCCTTTGGAAATTTTTGTTTCCGATGGAGCAAAAGCAGATTCTGCCAACATTCAATCAATCTTTGACTCCGGAAACAAAATTGCTATCTGCGATCCGGTTTACCCCGTCTACAAAGACAGCAATATCCTAGCAGGCAGGGAAAATATCTATTACATGTCATGCACAGAAAAAAATGGCTTTTTCCCGGATATTCCAAAAAATAAAGTTGATTTAATCTATATTTGCAGTCCTAATAATCCGACTGGGGCAGTTGCTACTAAAGCTCAACTCAAAAGGTTTGTGGATTTTGCAATTAAAAACAAATCAATTATAATTTTTGACGCGGCTTATTTTGCCTATATTTCCAATCCTAAACTCCCAAAAAGCATCTATGAAATTCCGGGTGCTAAAAAATGTGCGATAGAAATAAACAGTTTTTCCAAATGGGCAGGGTTTACCGGCGTACGCCTCGGCTGGACGGTTGTGCCAATGGATTTAATCTGCCAAAACTCAAAGCGCGGTAAGCTAAATTCTCTATGGAACAGAAGACAAACAACCATGTTTAACGGCGCTTCCAACATTGCCCAAGAAGGTGGGTTAGCATCTCTTACAAGTGACGGTGTCAAGCAATGTCAGAAAGTTGTAAATTACTATATGCAAAACGCCAAACTCATAAGAATTACTCTGGAAAGGATGGGCCTTAAAGTTTATGGAGGCCAAAACGCCCCATATATTTGGCTTAAAGTACCTCTTGGCATGACATCATGGGATTTTTTTGAAAAGCTTTTGTCAGAAGCTCATGTCGTTGGCACGCCGGGCTCGGGATTTGGGCCAAGCGGTGAAGGTTTTTTCAGGCTCAGCGCGTTCGGACACCGTCAAAATATAAAAAAAGCTCTTACCTCTATTGAGAAAAATCTAAAAATATGACCAAAAAAACTTTGCCTTTCACAAAAACTCAAATAAAAAAGATAATAAAAAGCTATCCTACGCCGTTTCATGTCTATGATGAAAAAGCCATTAGAAAAAACGCCAGAAATCTGCTTAAAACCTTTTCATGGAATAAAGGATTTAAGGAATTTTTTGCAGTTAAAGCTTGTCCGAACCCATACATCTTAAAAATATTAAAAGAAGAAGGCTTTGGTGCGGATTGCAGTTCTCTGCCTGAACTTTTACTGGCGGAAAAAGCGGGCATTTTAGGTGAAAATATTATGTTTTCTTCAAACGAAACCCCGGCTCGCGAGTATAAAAAGGCAATGGAACTGGGGGCAATTATCAATCTAGATGATATTACCCACTTAAAATATTTAGAAAAAAACGCCGGCTTGCCTAAACTTATTTGTTTTCGCTATAACCCGGGCCCACTAAGAAAAGGGAATGCCATAATCGGAAAACCCGAGGAAGCAAAATACGGTTTAACCAGAGAACAATTATTCAAAGCATACAAAATGGCAAAAGAAAAAGGCATAAAAAGATTTGGGATTCATACCATGGTGGCGTCAAACGAACTTAATCCTGATTACTTTGTCGAAACTGCCGGAATGCTTTTGGGTTTAACAATCGAAATCTCAAAGCTGCTTGGAATAAATTTTGAATTTATAAACATCGGAGGCGGAATTGGTATTCCATATATGCCTGACCAAACTGCCGTTAATTTAAACAAAGTTTCAAATGGTATAAAAAAGCTTTTTAAAAAATCGAAAGTGAAGCTTTTTATGGAAAACGGCAGAATGATAACAGGCCCATACGGCTACCTGGTCACGACCGCCATTCACAAAAAGGACATTTACAAAAAATACATCGGTGTTGATGCCTGCATGGCTAATTTAATGAGGCCGGGAATGTATGGAGCTTATCATCACATCACTGTTTTGGGCAAAGAAAAAGCTCAAAACTCTCAAACGTACGATATTGTCGGGTCGCTTTGCGAAAACAACGACAAATTTGCAATCGATAGAAAGTTTCCAAAGATAGAAATAGGGGATATTTTAATAATCCACGATACAGGGGCCCATGGCTTTGCGATGGGCTTTAACTACAATGGAAAATTAAGATCCGCCGAACTTCTTTTTAAGCCAAACGGGAAAGTAGAACAAATTAGAAGAGCAGAAACCGTTGAAGATTATTTTCAAACGCTAGATTTTTCAAAATTATAAAATGATAGTTTCTAAATTTGGTGGCACATCGGTTTCAACCCCTCAAAAAATAACAAACCTCTGCCGGATTACCGAAAAGAGGTTAAAGAGGAATCCTATTGTTGTCGTTTCGGCAATAGCCGGTGTAACCGATTTACTTTTAGAAATTACCCAAACTCCAAAAGATTCCAAGAAGTCCCTAGAAAAGATTAAAAAAATCCACAGTGATCTTGTCACTGGCATCTTTAAAGGCGATCAATTAAAAGAAGTTGCAAACTACATTGACCAAAAACTCCTAGATCTTTCAAAAATTGCGCGAAAACAAACCTATGAAAAATCAGAAATAGATGAAATCCTCTCCTTTGGCGAAATAATGTCATCCTATATCGCCTACCAGGCTCTTGAGCAATTCGGAATCGCTGCCAAACAGGTTATTGCAACGGAAATAATAGTTACCAACGACAATTTCAATTCTGCGGATTTTTTACCGGCACCGACAAAGCAGAAGGTAAAAAAAGTCCTTTTACCAATCATTAGTGCAAAAATAGTGCCTGTTATTACCGGATTTATAGGATCTACAAAAGGCGGTAAAACGATTACTTTAGGACGCGGTGGTTCGGATTACACTGCCGCGATTATCGGATTCAGCTTGAATGCCGAAGAGATAGAAATTTGGACCGATGTAGACGGGATTTTTACAACAGATCCGAAAATTGCCCCGAAAGCAAAATTGATCCGCCAAATTTCTTATAAGGAAGCCTCCGAACTTGCCGCATTTGGTGCAAAAGTCCTTCACCCAAGAACCATAAAACCCGCGGTAAAAGGAGGAATTGCGGTTAGGGTTTTAAACACCCAAGATATTAATTGTCAAGGAACTCTTATTTGCGATAAGCCGGATTTAAAAAATCCAATCACTGCGATTTCTTTCAAAAGAAGGGTTACGCTGGTAAATATCTACTCAACCGAAATGTTATTTTCAAAAGGATTTTTAGCCAAAATATTTAAAGTTTTTACAAAGCACAATATCTCAATCGACCTGGTAAGCGTTTCGGAGGTAACCGTTTCTGTTACATTGGAAAACCATGCCTCTCTCACGGAAGCTCTCGAAGAACTTTCAACGTTCTCTACCGTGTCTACAAGCAGCAATTTTGGCATGGTTTCACTAATTGGAGAAGGTGTTGCTACATCAAGCAAAACCATCAGGAAAATTTTTGATATTTTAGATAAGAAAAAAATACTTGTTAAAATGATTTCTTTGGGAGCAAGTGATATTAACGTTAGCCTAGTGATACAATACGACCAAATAGAAGAAGCGGTTAAAATTTTGCACAATAAATTACTGATAAAAAACTTAAAAACAAAATGAAAATAGCACTTGTCGGATACGGCAATATGGGCCGGGAAATCGAAAATTTAATAATGGATTACCCTGCTTATTCCATCGTTTCCGTGAGCTACAAAAAAATAACCGACAAATTGGATAAAGCCGGTATAAAAAAAGCCGACGTTGTTATCGATTTCACGTCTCCCGAAATTATAGTAGACAATATAAAAGAAATTCTTGCAATGAAGAAAAAATTAGTTATCGGGACGACTGGTTGGTACGATAAGTTGGATGAAGTAAAATCGACAGTAAAAAAATATAATGGTGGCCTAATTTACGCTAAAAATTTTTCCGTCGGAGCAAACATTTTTTTCAAAATAGTTACTCAAAGCTCTCAGCTTTTTAATAAATGTGAAGGCTATGATGTTTATGGTCTCGAAATCCATCATAGGGGTAAAAAAGACAGCCCCAGTGGCACTGCCAAAAAAATTTCTGACCTGATAGTAGGCTCTTATAAACAAAAAAAGACCGCTCAATTTGAAAAACTTGATCGCCAGATTGAAAAACAAGAAATCCATTTTGCCTCAGTTCGCGGAGGTAACAACCCCGGTTATCACGAAGTGGTCTTTGATAGTCTGGCGGACGAAATCAAACTTTCACATCAGGCCCACAATAGGCGTGGCTTTGCTCAGGGCGCTTTGCTCGCAGCCAAGTTTATAATGAAAAACAAAGGCCTGTGGTCTTTCGAGGATTTATTTGAAAGGGGTAGAATTTGATGAAAATTAAAAAAATAGCGGGAACTATTCCTGCAATGGTTACACCTTTTGATGACAAAAAAAATCTGGATATCCCGGCTCTTAAGAATCTGGTCAAATTTCTAATATCCGGCGGTATAGATGCCATAGTCCCTTGTGGTTCAACCGGAGAAGCCGCAACTCTAAACCTTGAAGAATACGAAACGGTTATAAAAACTACAGTTGGCGAGGTTGCAGGCAAAATCCCTGTTATTGCCGGCGCTGGCAGTAATGACACCCAAAAAGCAGTCCATCTTTCGCAGATTGCCAAACGGGCAGGAGCGGATGTTCTTTTACACGTTTCGCCATATTATAACAAGCCGACAAACGAAGGATTGGTAGCTCATTTCAAGCAAATTGCCAAATCGGTGGACCTTCCCATCATAATCTATAACGTTCCCGGAAGAACCGGGTCAAATATTTCTGCCGAAATCACACTACGAATAGCCAAAGACATTCCTCATGTAATTGGCATTAAAGAAGCATCCGGAAACATTGGCCAGATGATGGAAATCATAAAGGGTGCGCCAAAAGATTTTTCGGTTCTTTCCGGCGATGACGCAATCACGCTTCCTTTAATATCCGTCGGCGGTGTTGGAATAATATCTGTTGCCGCAAATGAAATTCCCAAAGAAATGACAAATATGGTTAACGCCGCCTTGGAGGGGAATTTTAAAAAGGCAGCAAAAATCCACTATGAAATTTTAGATCTTATGAACGGAAACTTCATCGAAACAAATCCAATTCCTGTTAAAACAGCACTTTTTATGATGGGCAAAATTAAAGAAAATTTCAGGCTCCCCCTTGTTCCAATGGCAGCCAAAAACAAAGAAACATTATCCCAAATTCTCAAAAAGCTTTCCTTAATATGAAAAAAGTTAAAGTAGGAATACTTGGTGCAACTGGCGCAGTTGGCCAAAGATTTGTCCAGCTTCTCGAAAACCATCCATGGTTTGAAGTAACAGCACTTTGTGCTTCCGAAAAAAGCGCCGGAAAAAGTTATCAGGAAGCAGCTGCATGGAGAATGCCAACTGAAATCCCGGCAAAAATTAAAAACTTAAAGGTTAAACCCTGCGAGCCAGACTTCGAGGCCAAATTGGTTTTCTCAGGTCTCGATTCATCCGTTGCCGGTGAGATAGAAGACAACTTTGCAAATCGTGGATATATAGTAGTCAGTAATTCCAAAAACCATCGTATGGAAAAAGATGTCCCGCTTTTAATTCCAGAAATTAATCCGGACCATTTAGCACTTATCAAATCTCAACAAAAAAGGCGCAAAAGTAAAGGGTTTATAGTCACCAATCCAAATTGCACAACTGTTGGCTTGGCCATAGTTCTAAAGCCCCTAGATGATGCTTTCAAAATCAAATCAGTTTTAGTTACGTCCATGCAAGCTTTATCTGGCGCCGGTTATCCGGGAGTAGCCTCGCTGGATGCTCTCGACAACGTCGTCCCTTTTATAAAAGATGAAGAGGAAAAGGTAGAAACAGAACCTCTAAAATTGCTTGGAACTCTCTCAAAAAATCATATAGCACTCTCACCTATAAAAATCAGTGCCTCTTGCAATAGGGTTTCCGTAAGAGACGGTCATACGGAATCTGTTGAATTAACCTTTGCCCAAAAACCGCAGCCATCTCAAGTCATTAAAGTTTTAGCTCAATTTAAAGGGGTACCCCAAAAGATGGGTCTACCTTCGGCGCCTCGAAATCCAATTCTAGTCGCAGAAGATGAATCACGCCCGCAACCTGTTTTAGATCGTGACATTAATAATGGAATGTCTGTCACGGTTGGCAGAATCCGCAAGTCAAATGTTGCGGACATTAAGCTCACTCTTTTAGTTCATAACACAATTCGTGGTGCTGCAGGCGCTGCCATTTTAAACGGCGAGCTGCTTAAAGCAAAAGAATTCCTCAGTTAGTTTTGACAATCCTAATAGTCAAGGGTATAATTCTTTCTTCTGCCCACTAAATCGCAATATAGAATAAGGATAAGCTTACAAATTTATTACACGATTTTCTTATTCTATTAACATAAAACCTTTAATGTCCCTAGAAAGGAATATTAACAATGTCCAATATTAGAGAACGCATAGAACATCGCAGATTTTTAAACAGGCAAACGCTTCTAAGCGGAGCAATAGCAACAGGTATCAGTATTACGGCTGGGGCAAAAATTGAAAACAATATTCACCACGAAGCAATTTCAGCAAAAGTACCGGTGACGCGAGGAGTAGATCCTAATCATGAAGCCTACATGGCAACTGCAACCTTAACACCAGAGCCCACCGAAACGCCGGAATTAACTTCAACCCCGACAGCACTTTCAACATCAACACCGGAATCATCCGCAACGGAAGAGTCAACGGAAACATCAACCGCAACAAGTACGCCGGTCTCAACACCATTCCCTGAATTTCCGGGCTGCGAAGACCAAACCGAGCCTGGTGATATTGCTCATTACGACACAGGCCTACATTGGATAGTTGGTGACGGGTTGCAGGAAGGAAGAGATGACGTTTACAGTCTCGAAGACGGTGATGTCCTGCAGTGTTTTTGCCCGCCCCAAGATGAATTTGTAGAAGGGGACGAAGGTATCCAAACAAACTGGATAAAGACCGATGAGGGCGATAAAGAAAAAATGCCGCCAGAAGTATTCGGTTTTTTCAGAGTTTGGGGTCCGGATTTTGGCCTGCAACAAAGGTGGTATTACGCATCCGGTGCCGATAAACCTTCCCCAACAACGCCCAACTTTGACTGCAACCCTGAAGCCCCAACAGCGACCGCAACAGATACTGCTACTCCAACAGACACACCTCAACCTACGGATACACCAATGCCTACAGACACTCCAACCGCAACGGACACGCCCCAGCCAACCGATACTCCCGAGCCAACGGACACCCCAACAAATGTTCCTGAAACTGCAACACCCGTCTCTCACAAAGTAAAATCGGCAACCCCTACCAGAACAAAAACCAGTGTGCCACCAACAAAAACTCCAAAGCCCAAACCGACTGAGGTTAAGATTCCTATGAATGTAGAAACTCCCCAGTCCAAACCTCCGATCGAAAAGGGTTTTCCAAATACCGGCAATCCTGACAATAAAAAAACCAATTTAATCTATGCAGCTATGGCAGCAGTATCCGGACTTTCCCTAACAGGGGCCGGATTAAAATTTGGAAGAGGAAGATCACAAGATACACGAACCAGAATAGCAGCAGCCCTGGCAAGAAGAAAATAAGCCAACCTTACACCTCCGTTTAGTCTATATAGTTGTCTGCATAAAACTATATAATGTAATTAGTATGAAAGGCTTCGTCGGGAACATCGAAGAAAAAACAGTTGAAAATACCTATTTTAGGCAAGTAGTCTATACCGGTCAGCATGCTCAATTGGTATTGATGTCACTTGAACCGAACGAAGAAATTGGTATGGAAGTTCATGACGTTACAGACCAGTTTCTAAGAATCGAACAAGGCGAAGGCAAGGTTATCATGGATGGGGAAGAGAGGGAAGTTAAAAATGGCGATGCAGTAATTGTTCCTGCTGGTACCCAACACAACGTAATGAACACCTCCTCCGAAAATCGGCTAAAGATTTATACAATCTACTCG
Organism: bacterium; assembly: GCA_021813125.1. Lineage (GTDB taxonomy): Bacteria > Patescibacteriota > Microgenomatia > Curtissbacterales > GWA2-41-24 > JAKAJD01. Next base: position 92,127 of record JAKALT010000001.1, read on the forward strand.
CCGCCGCATCACAAAGACGGAACTGTCCACAAAACTAAAGCAGATGCCCAAAAGGATTCAGCAGACCACCTTTAACGCCGCTTTATTTGACAGCCCACATCAACTTATTAGTAACTATTCAGGATTTTCATTACACCAAAAAGGGTGATAAAATTAGCTTCGCATTGCGGCAAGTCAAACTTGTATGCAATGTACGACGTTGCGGGATCGTCTAATGGTAGGACGACGGATTCTGGATCCGTCTATCTAGGTTCGAATCCTAGTCCCGCAGCAAAGTTAACTTTTCAAGAAATTGGTAAAAAATGAAGCTAATAGGTTCCAGAATATATTTATTCCCCTGTAGTTTTAGCCTTGCAGCGGAATTGGAGTAGAACCCAAACTAATAAATAGTTTATTACGATTTGAAAATAACACATTTTAGGCGTCTCTTGACATAGTACATAGTACACTGTATACTATGTACTATGTATGAAGACTGATACTGCTGAAAAAATTATTGGATATATTGCAATCAACAAACAGGCTCGTGCGCATGATATTGGAAGAATATTTAATATTGGCCAGCCTGCTGTTCATAGACAGCTAAAAAAGCTTGTAGAACAAGGCACACTTCAAAAAGTAGGCAAACCCCCACTTGTTTTTTACATACTGGCTCCAAAAAACCAAACTGAAAATATTTTGGGTAAGGCATCTATTTTGGGCAGAAATACAGTTGATTACATAGATAAAAATTATTTGTACATTACTCCTCAGGGAGAATTGCTCTATGGGCTTGAAGGATTTAAGCAGTGGGCTAAATCTATAAAAGAAGAATCACGCCTTGTGCCTCTGTCGGAAGAATACGTAAAAATGCACACTCAGGCAGAAGTAAGCAGATCTTCCGAAGGATGGATTGATGCAACGCATAAAATCAAAACTACTTTTTTTGAAAATGCTATAACAAAACTATTTTATGGTGATTTTTACAGTATTCCAAAATTTGGAAAAACAAAGTTGGGTAATTTAGTTTTGTATTCTAAACAATCTCAAAACAGAGAACTTATTGATAAAGCAGTGGAGGAAGTAAAACCAATTATTGATCAAATAATTGCAATGTATAACATTGACACTATTGCCTTTGCCCCTCCAAGCTTACCTCGGAAACTGCAATTCATGCAGGAATTTGCTGATAGGCTTAATATAAATCTACCTAAAATTCACTTGGTAAAGTTATACAAGGGAAATATTATTGTTGCTCAAAAATCACTCGCTGGCCTTGAAGAAAGAATAACGAATGCTAGGGATACAATTTATCTGAAGTCGCAGGTTCCCATAAACGCCCGAAATATCCTGTTAATTGATGACGCGGTAGGATCTGGAGCAACTTTAAATGAGATTGCAAAGAAGCTTCAAGCCAGCAATACTAATAAAAAAACAATTATCGGGTTTGCAATTGTTGGAAGTGTAAAAGGATTTGAAGTTATCAGAGAAATCTAAACACTACAATATTTTAAAGATATTCAATCCGTATTGTAATTTTTTATGGAAACCTTCTTTTAAGAAAAAGTCGGATAAATGAATTTTTTTAAAAAAACTACTTGGCATTTATATCTTCCCTTTCTGGTAAGATTATGGAGTCAGAAGTCTTATCACAGATAAAGCCAAGTTTCCTGAGTTTTTCATAAGTGTTGAGGAGACTGGGTTCAATGAGGTTCCACCTGCGGGCAACTGTGTCAGCAAGGTTAAATAGTATGTTTACTAAAAAATGAACATATTGGAAACAATTATTATTACGGTATCAAGTGGTTTAATTGGTGGTTTTATTAGTTATTATTTCACTGAAAAAACTGAAAATTATAAATTTGAATTACTTAAAAAGGAACAGGCAGTAAAAGTCGCCGAATTGTTTGCGTTTTGGCTAACATGCGACGATGAGACTTTAGCAAAGTTTACTGAAAAAGAAAGAAAGGATCATTGCGAAAAATTAAACAGACTTACTTGGGAATTGGTAATTTGGATTCCCGATGAAGATTTGGTAAAAGATATAATGGATAAACTTAGCCATAGCTCAAGAAAAGACATTAAAGAAATAATATTAAACATTAGGAAGCAGATTCAGAAGAAAAAGGACAGTAAATTAAAGTGGCAAGATTTAGTAAGTTTTAAATAAGGAGTACTACAAAGCCTAAATAGGTCTTGACCAACATGCTCAGCAAGCACGTGCATTTGAGCTAAACTTTATGGACAGTATTGATTACTCCGAACTGAAAGAATTATTTGTAAAATATAAATACAAATTTTCAAATCAATTTTCTCTTTTGGAAAAAGATCTTTCCGATGAGCTTTTTAATAAGCTAGTCGATCTGGATGATATCAGTCAAGAAATTATAGAGATTGTAGATGAGCTACTCCCTAAAAATAGAATTGTTCCTGGAAAAAATGGGACAGATATTGTAAATATTGGACCATTCTCACTAACTCTTAAGAGGGCTGATCCGAATGTGCCAATCCAACTCGATAATTCGACTGTGGGCTATTCGCGTACCAAAGGAAGTGCATTCTCTACTAAGGAATCAAGGAAAAAAGAGAGAAGGCTTGAAAGGTTATCTTTTGAATTCTACCGGACAGCAGACAGAATATCTCATATAACTGAAAAATTACCAGGTTTAAAATCATTTAAATGTAATAAGACTAGAATAATAAGAAACCACTTGCTTGAGCATCCTGAGAGCAAAGATAGTGGAATTACCTATGACTCCTTTGCATACAGTATAAGTGAGGGGCCGTATATTAAAGGTTCAAGGGTAGGAGAACATACTCATTTTATGGATGACGGATTCAGAATCAATAGCTTGGATTTTATATCTAATTTAACGAAAACGATTCAAAAAACCCTGGTTTGACTAAAAGGGTGCAACGGATCCATGCTGGTACGCTTAGCAAAGGTATAAACCTCCTAATTTATACGTAACTCAACAAGTGAGCCAGCTTGTCCTTTTTAGTTCTTAAATAGCTCCTGTTGACTTCATTTGGAACAACTTCTATTCTCATTCTTTTTACAATTTCTATACCATTTTTAATCAGCTGGTTTTCTTTGTCTGGGTTGTTTGTTAACAAATAAATTTTTGTTATTTGTAAATCGCGCAGTATTTCGGCAGCGACTTGATAATCTCGCGCATCAACGGGAAGCCCCAAAAGTTCGTTTGCTTCTATAGTGTCAAAGCCTTTTTCTTGCAAAGCATAAGCTTTAATTTTGTTAGTGAGGCCGATGCCTCTGCCTTCCTGGTTTAAATAAAGAATAACCCCGCTTCCATTTTTTTGAATTTCTTCCATACTTTGGGCCAATTGCTCTCCGCAATCGCACTTTAGGGAAGAAAATATGTCGCCGGTTACACAAGAAGAGTGAATTCTGGCAAGCATTGGATTCTGCACTTGGCCTCTGACAAGCGCAACATGCTCAAGTCCTTTTGAGGATTTATAAACACTCATTCGAAACACTCCGAATTTTGTTGGCAAATTAGCACTTGCTGTTTTTCTTATCATATTTATTTGTATTCTCCGTAGTCTTCCGATTTTATAAAAAGTGAATCTACACCCATTGATGCCAGAAGTTCTGACATTGCACTGACCATGCCGGTCGGCCCCGCAAGATAAAACAAAGTCTCTCCAATTTTCGGCACGTACTTTTTCACTGCTTCCTCAGAAATGTAACCCAGTTCACCTTGCCATGTGCTCAATTTTTCCTGGGTTATAAACGGAATGAAATTAAAGTTTTCGTTCTCTTTTGCAAGCTGTCTTAAGTCCGCCAAAAATGCCGTTTGTGCAACAGTTCTATTTGAATAAAAAAGGAATATTTTCTGAGCACTTTTTTCGTAACTTGCCTGTCTGATCATGGACATAAACGGTGTTATCCCAATTCCTCCGGCTAAAAAAACAAGAGGACGCCGCAAATCTTGGGGAAGAACCATTGAACCTCTGGGATTTTTGATATCGATTTCCAAACCCAAACCTGCACCTTTTAAATTTCGCTTGAACGCACTGTCCCGCATACGTGATGCAAATCCAACCTCATTACCCGAAGGAATAGTTATAAAAGAAAACGTTCTGCTATCTCCTTCTGCATCCGTTTCCTTTGGCTTAGCAATTTGAAAAGTCGCATGCTGGCCGGCGACGAAGCTAAAATCTTTGGGTTTTTCCAAATAAAACGCCATGGTCCCTTCTGCAATTTGCTTTTTTCTAACAAGCTTAGATTTAAAATCAGACATAGCTATCTCCTTTGTTCTTTTAAAATTGTTTTTACAATAGACATTACAATTGGATCGTCTTTTTTAATTCTGTAATAAACCGTTTGGGCGATTTTTTCTCTGCTGACTAAACCGGATTGCTCTAGAATTTTCAGCTGCTGGGAAATTGCGGGAAGAGTCATACTCATAATATGAGCAATATCGGATACTTTTACGTCTCCACGGGTTACCATCAAAAGCCGAAAAATTCGGCACCTCGTCGGATCGCTCACGGCGTTAAAAAGGATAGGCAACCTGTCTTGGCCTGTTACAATAGTTTTTTTAATTATTCTTATTTGTTGGTTTGTTAAAGGCATAATTTAAATGTTAATTAGTTAAGCAACTACTGAATTATAGAAGACAGAAGTTATTATGTCAACAGTTAATGCGTACTGTTGAAACAGTTTGCATTTAGTGCTATATACTAAATTATGGCAAAAGAATGGAAAGGGGCAGGCGGTAGTGCAGGCGGCGGAGCCGTTTATGGTTTAGGATTAATCGGCGCAATTATTTACTACCTCCAGCACGCCACAACTTTTTCTCAAGGCTTACTCGGAATCGTAAAAGCCATTTTCTGGCCGGCTTTTTTTGTTTACAAAATCTTCGAATTCTTAAAACTCTAAGATTTTCAAAAAACTTGACCGTAAGTGCTAAAAGTGGGATTATAACTTCCAATGGACGAGCAAATCCAACCACCACAATCTCAATCGCTACCTCAGCCACAACCTCAGCCGGAGCCTCAACCTCAACCCCAAAATCAATTACCGCCAAAAGGGGGTAACCGTAAAATTGTAGTTGCCGCAATTTTAATTATCCTAATTGCAGCAGGTGCCATTATCTATTATTTTGTTTTCAGCAAAAAACTCCAAAAAGCACCTAAACAAGAATTAAACCAAACAACTCAGCAGAACGGTTCCGAATCCGCAAGGATCCATGGTCCGGAAATCACAAATTTAGTCATGACCAAAATTGACTCCCAAAAAGGCGCCTATTTAATAGACAAAAAGGGTATGACATTATACGTTTTCGACAAAGACCAGCTTGGTAAAAGCACCTGCAGTGATACTTGCCTTACCAATTGGCCAATTTTCGAATCTCCTAAACCTGCGCCCGAAAATCTAGAAGGAGAAATCGGCATCACCAAAGCCACAAACGGAAAATATATGTACACTTACAAAGGAAAGCCGCTTTATTATTACGCCCAGGACAAACTATCCGGAGACACAAAAGGCGATGGTGTCAGCGGCGTCTGGCACCTGGCCAAACCGTAAAGGATAATCTAACATTTCCAAAATCGACAATAGGCGAAACGACAAAGGCCAGGCCTTGGCCTAGGCCGACACTCAGAAAAAGGCCTGACCTTAACCCAAACGCCTTGACAAAAGATTTCGCCCTCTCTAAACTTTCCAGGCTATGCAAAACAGGAAAAAATCAATTGCAATTGTCGCAACAAGCTTTCACAAAAAGCATATAGACGTGATGCTGGCGGCAGCCAAAAAAGTTGCAGCGCAAAAAAATCTCAAAATCAAAAAGGAAGTTTGGGTTCCAGGGTCACTCGAAACCCCACTTACCCTTCAAAAAATCCTCAAATTAAAAGAAGTAGACGGCGCAGTAGTCTTAGGCCTTATTGAGCGTGGTCAGACAAAACACGGCCTTGTTATGGGTATGGCGGTAATCTCTGCCATAATCGATATCCAAATCAAACTGGAAAAACCAATCGGTGTAGGTATTCTCGGACCGGAAATCCTGCCAACCCAAATAAAACCTCGTCTAAGACGCTATGCCGAGGATGCTGTCATAGCAGTTTGGGAAATGCTAAACCTCAAGTAATTTATGCACCAGAAAATTCTCAGGGGAAAAGTCATAAAAGGTAAAAACAGAGGAACAGATCTTGGATTTCCGACGGCAAATATCAACCTCCATCGAAGAATCTCTGAAGGCATTTACATCTCAAGTTCTAAGGTCGGATCAAAAAGCTATCCGTCACTTACCTTTATCGGCACTGCCAAAACTTTCGGGGAAAAAGAAGTCCGCGCCGAAACTTATTTTTTGTCTAAAGTCGGCAATATTTATGGTAAGTGGCTAAGCGTAAAACTTATTAAAAAAATCAGGAATAACCAAAAATTCAATTCGGAAAAAGATTTAGTTGTGCAAATGGAAAAAGACAAAATTGAAGCGCAAAAATATTTTAAAATATAGCTATGTTTAGCGGAATAGTCGAACAAACAGCAAAAGCAGACAACATCAAAAAAGAAAAAGGCGGTCTCAGGCTTTTTTTTAAAAGCTCCAAAAGTTTTAAAGTTAAAGTTGGGGAGAGCGTTTCTGCAGACGGTGTCTGCTCAACCGTCGAAAAAGCAAGCGGAGCCACTCTCAGCTTTTTTTACATGCCCGAAACGCTAAAAAAGACAACATTTTCCAATCTGCCAAATTCCCATCAGTTCAACCTCGAAAGACCCTTAAAACTCCAAGACCTTGTCAGCGGACATTTAGTCAGTGGCCACATTGACACAACTGCCCAAGTATCCTCTGTTAAAAAAGGAAAAGATTCAACTATTCTAAAGTTCAAAATTGCACCAAAATTTACCAAATACATAATCTACAAAGGTTCAATTGCCGTAAACGGAGTAAGTTTAACGGTAGTGTCCGTAAATAAAAATCAGTTTTCCGTATCTCTCATTCCATACACTCTTTCACACACAAATCTCGGTCAGCTGAAAGTGGGAAATAGGGTCAATATCGAAATTGATCAAGTTGCCAAGTACCTCGAAAAGCTAATCAATAAATAAAAGCAGACCCAATTTTCATTTGCTATAATGTATAGCTTCAAGGAAGTATTATATGCCCGAACGACTTCAAACAACTGCCGAGTCCCCCAACCCAAAAGGTATAGAATTCTTTGGTTTTAATCCAAGACAGAAATCTTTAGTCAGGGAGGGTGTGGAAGATATTGGAATGCCGACCGACAATATCAGAAGCTTCACTTCAAAAAAACCAAAAAAAGGAGAGGAGAACATAAGGGGAGTTTATGACCCCGAGGCCCAGGACGTCGGATTATTTGAACCACCCGAAGGTGAACCCCCTATAGCCCAGCAAAAAACTCTTGTTCATGAAATTTCTCATAGCAACAGCCCATTTAACCCTAGAAACGAGGGTATCTATGGAGGCCAGCGGGAACAGGCAGAAGCCAGGATGCATGTGATCTCAATAGCAAAACAATCAATCACAACCAGAAAATATTTAAATGGATACCAAGCGTACTTGCATCAGCTACTAGAAAGAAAAGAAATAGATTTCGTCCGCTTCGTTGAGGAGACCCATGCGATTATGGTCGAGCTAAGATTTACAAATCCAAACCATTTAATGGAGATAGAAAAAGCTCAATTTGACGAAATTAGGAGAATAAATGGCAGAAAGCCAAATGCAGGAATTCGCCCGGTTGCCATTTTAACAAGTGACATTGACGCCAAGAAGGGCAATCTTGTGGGCGTCGACAGGACCATATCAAGGCTCATTCCTAAGTTAAAAACAAGAAAGGATATTGACAATCATGTTGCAAGTGTAAGGCAGAAATTCCTAGAACGAGGGCCAATTTTTTCAAATCAGTTAAGGAAAGCAGCTTAAATGGAACGTGAACCCCAGCCGCAGCCACCGATTGTAAGGTACACCGAAGCTGCCAAAGAGTATGCGGCTAAAGAGGCCGAAAATAGTCCTCAATTTAAAATGGCGGTTGCAGAAATTGGCAGGAATCTTGGTTCGGACCAAAATCCCAAGGCTAAAGAAGCCGCCGAAAACTTAATCAAACAGGGGATCGGCATGATTACGCATAAAATCAGCATGCTGCCAGCATTCGCTAATCCCGAAAACCGCGCCCAAATAATGGAAAAGCTTAAAAAAGACAAAGTTGAAGGTGCCTGGATAGACATTTTAAACAACTGGGATATCAACAGGGATCGTTATGGGGTCAATGTCCTCCAAAGATGTAAAGATGCCGATCTCGAAGAACTTATGGCAAAAGCACGAAGCGAAAAAGACCCAAACAAGAAAAAACAAATCGAAATCCAGGCAAAAGCGATAGAAAAAGGACAAGATCTGATAATCAACTTCTATATTGCCCGGACAAACGAAGAACCGTCTCAAAGGCCGCTCTTAATGGCTGCCTAAATTAAGCGCGTAATTCCAAAAATAAAAAGTATTCCCGCTAAAGTGAGCCCAATCATCCTATAAGAACTGTGTTTGCTGTGTGCTTCCGGCAACATATCGCTTGCACCGATATAAAGTAGGAAACCGGCAAAAAACCCAAGATAAAGTACAAGCGTTTTTTCGGAGATTGTAAAAAGTAAAGTTGAAAGCGCGCCGGCAATTGGAGCCACAGCGTCTAAAACCAGAAACTTCAGTGCTTTTTCCCTTGTATTCTTATGTGTAAGCATCAAAGTAACCGTATTTAAACCGTCCGAAAAATCATGTGAAATTACCGCTATTGCAATTAGAAACCCTACCTGTTGGCTCACATGAAACCCAAGGCCGATCCCGACTCCGTCTAAAAAGCTATGGACAGCCAGTCCGCTCGCTCCCACAAGTCCGACGGTCGGATGCTTATGGATTGCGTATTCTTCTTCATGTCCGTGATGGATTAGAATTGTTTTTTCAAGTACATGGAATGCAATAAACCCACCCACTATCGCTATTGTAAATGGCGTGATGCTTAAATTATTTTCGGAAATAATTTTGAATGCTTCCGGCAAAATGTCAAAAAAACAAACTGCAAGAAGGACTCCTGCCGTAAAACTCATCACATAATGAAGTCTGTGGTGGTTTTTTAGTGCAAAAATCCCGCCAAAAGCCGTTGAAACAAAAGTCAAAAATGAAAATAGAATAGCTTCCACTTCACGCTCATTCTTGCAAATACAAACTTTTGTGTCAAATAATACGCGGCTTTGATAGAATGAGAAAGTGGATGTGTTTGTAGTTCTCAGCGCAAAATATTTGTATCTTTTGATAATTTTAATTGCAGTAGGGTGGGTCTATTTTAGGGAAAAAGACAAAATCATAAACATTGCAAAACTTGTTGCAACTTCTTTCCCAATAGCATACATTGTTGCCAAAATTATCGGCCACTTTTACTACAACGCTCGTCCTTTTGTAGTTGAAAATGTTAAACCCTTAATAGACCATGCGGCAAACAACGGCTTTCCTTCGGACCACACCTTGCTTTCTACAACTATCTCTGCAGTCGTTTTCGTATATAACCGGAAACTGGGAATTTTACTGGTAGTACTTTCACTGGCAACAGGTTATGCCAGAGTTGCAGCCAGAATTCATCATCAAATAGATATTCTTGCAGCAGCAACAATCGCAATATGTGCAGTATATTTGTCAGTTAAAATTTTAAAAAAATTAGGAGTTAAATTTGGCGGATAACGAAGAATTACAAAATCACCTAAGAAAAAACATTTTCCTGGTAAAAAGCGCCCTAGACTGGACGGTTGAATATGCTATATCAGCAGGCCAAAAGAGCGAAACGTTTGCATATATACCAAAAATTTGGGAGGATGATGCATTTTTAATTAAAAAAGACCAGGAAGAAGCGGAAAATATAACCGTTTCACCAAAAACAGCCCAGGTTTTTATCCCGCTTTCCCAAATCGACAACCTGCATGATCTTTTGCATGAGTCAATTCATCGCTTAGGCATTTTGCAAATAAATGTACGGGGAAATCTTCTTTTGCCGCAGATTGCCGAAACTTTTGATCTTCAGCTTGTTCTAAAGGATAGCAAAAATATAAACCCGGATTCGTTTGACTTGGTTCTTCCATCCCCGGGCGATTATCAAACCGCAAAAAATCATCTCGTAAATGTTTACGAACGGCTGCTTGAAGGAATTACGGAATGGTTAACCCAGTTTACAAACACGCTCTCTCGCGAACATGGGTACGCCTTATTTGAGGATTTATCTCAAAAGTATTCAAAAGAAGTAGAGCTTATTGAAAAAATTAAAAGTGGACTTAGCCAAAAAGCCTTGTCCGACCAGCACGCCAATGCAATCTTGATCGCCTTTTCCCTAACCGGCGATGCCGAGGCGTTGCAATCTAAATTGTCGGGAGACTTTTTAAAATTTTTGAACGAATTTTAACCTAACTTCCAAAGAATATTTTGTAAACTAGAGAAGTAATTGGGTCAATATCCTGCCCATGCGCAATTATTCCGCCTAAAGCACCGAGAAGAAGCATTATTAAAAGGCCCAGTAATGCCAAAACAACAATCAAATGTTTTCTAAAAATTACGTTATCAACTATTCCTGTGACTTTGCTTACCAAACTCGAAAGTGCTCCTAGCCTGTTGACAAAAGTATTGTTTTTACCTACAACCTCCACAAGGTAGAAAAAGCCGACAAAAGCAAAGTTAACAATAGCCAATTTTGCAAAAGCCGAATGTACTTCAACTACCCTATTAAGATCCTCGAATTGTCTTGCAATTATTTCCCCGCTTGCATAAGCTGGCAAAAGTGAAAGTGAGCCTAAAATGGCAAATGCTGCTTTCACCCAAAAAAAGATCTGGCTTTCCAAAAATTTTCTAAATCTTAGAACTTCGAGAATACAATAGACGGTTAGCAAGGCAACCGGAAAGTGGACTATAAGAGGGTGAAAATTCATCTCATCAACCTTTTTTGGATTTTACCGCTTTAGACAAATTTACCAAAAGTTCAAGCTGTTTTTGCATTTGTTTATCTTGCTCCGATAAATGCAGAAGTATTTGTTCAATATCCGTGTAGCTGGAAATCGTCGTTTTATACTCTTCTTCAGCCCTTACTTCAGCATGCCTTCCCTGAAGATTTTGGCCAACCATAATAAGCGGCATCAGAAGCAACTGGACGATATTTCCCAAAAAAAGCAGAAAGGCAAATGGGAACGGATCAAAAGGTTTATGGGCAAAGAACGTTTGCCAAAGCATCCAGCCCGACATAAAAACAAGGAAAAAATATACGGCGTACATCGTGCCGACAATTTTTGTCGTGTAAAGCGCAATTTTATCCTGAACGTTAAAAGTTTCCCGATGTTTTACGTTGACATTCTCGGGTTTGTGCCTTTGTCTTAAATAATCGCTGAAATTACGATCCATTTTACCAAGATACCCTTACGTGTTTCATAGCATAATCTAAACTGCCGTCAACTTTTTTATGCGGATTAAAAATTCCTTGCGGATCAAAAATATCTTTTGTTTCGGAAAACAAATTCACAACTTTTTCTCCATACATTTGTTTTAAATATGGGGTACGGATCAAACCGTCATTGTGCTCTGCTGTGATAGAGCCCTTGTACTTTATGATAATTGAATAAACTTCATTTGCAATTTGCGGGATAAGCTCTCTGACTTTGGGTTTTGTGATATCAACAAGAGGAATAATATGGAAATTGCCATCTCCAACGTGTCCCGCTACAGTAAAAATAAATTCAGGATGTTTGCTTAGGATATCTGTAACCTGTGGTATCACTTCGGAAATATATTCTGGTTTGATATCAAAGTCGTCAATAAATGGGGCAGTGTGCTTGTCCCTGATCTTTTTCCTTAACAAGTTAAAACTCTCTCTCCTTACAAGCCAGTACCTTTTTTCAGCCGAATCTTCGGCAATTTGGGTTTGTGGATGTAGTGGTTTTAATTTTTCGCGAAGCTTTTTTACTTTATCTTCAACCTCACTTACGTCATCGCTTGTAAAGTCGACTTGCAGAACAAGTTTGGGCAGTTTTCTTCCCGTAAACAAATCAAAAAACGCAGGAAAAAACGCCAACCCTGCTTCAACCATTCCCAATGGCCCTAGCTGTTTTGCGAATTCCGGAAAATATCTTAGCGCAAGTTTTAACGTGTTATCGTCATAAGATTCAAAACTTTCAGGTTTAAGCTCCAGCACCTCATTTATAATTTGCCCCAAATGCGACATGTCATGAAGAAAAATAATCAGCATTTCGCGGTGTTTGTGAACAGGCACAAGCTCAAGATTCCCCTCTAAAAATAACCCTAAAGTTCCCTGCGCACCAACCCAGAGTTTAGTCAAGTCAAAAATTTTGGTTTCTTTGTCGTATACATTCCAAAGATAATAACCTGCTGAATTTTTGGAAACATCGGGTTTTGCCTTTTGTAATATTTCGTAGTTAGAATCTACAAGATCAAACATTCTTTTATAAATATTCCCTTCAAAATCACCTTTTTTAATTTTTGCTTTAAGCCCCTTTTCGTCCAGAGCTTTTATGTCGTACGCTTTACCGTCAGCAAGAACGGCCCTCACCCTTTTTACATATTTTTCTGTTTTTCCATACTGCAGCGATTTTTCGCCGCCGGAATTGTTGTTAAAAATTCCACCCATTGCGCACAGTTCGCGTGATGCCGGGTAAGAAGGAAAAATCAAATTTTGCTTTAGGGTTTCAACCTCCAGGTCACGGTAGTAAACACCGCTCTGGCATGTAACAACGTTTCCGGAAACCGTAGGGGTTTCATTAAAATATTTCATAAAGGAAACGACGATAGAATCTCCAATCGCTCCACCCGACATGTCTGTTCCTGCAGACCTGCCGGTTAACGAAAGTTCGGGGTTATTTTTTTTGTTTTTGGCAACATATGATACCAGGGCCTCGACATCCTCCTCATCTTTTGGAAAAACTACAACTTGGGGTTTTATTTCAAACAAGCTGGCGTCATGGCTAAACTGTGTAAGGGTATCGGAATCCTCGATAACATCACCTTTAATAATTTTGGAAAGATCCTGGGCAAGATTTGTCATTCAGGAAGTTTTTCTGGCGATAACTTTTTTGACAGCAGCAGCAATAGCACCTTTGTCCATTTTGTATTTTTCCAAAAGTTCCTGCGGCTTGCCGGATTCAGCAAATGTGTCCTGAAGGCCAATAAACTCAATAGGCGTGGGTTTGTGTTTTGCCAAAGTTTCAGAAATTGCACCACCCAAGCCTCCCATAACTTGGTGGTCTTCCACGGTAACTGCCGCGCCCGATTTATTAACCATATTTACAACCGCTTCCACATCAAGCAGCTTGATGGTTGAGACATTGACAACTTCAACATCTATTTTTTCCTCTTTAAGCTGCTTGGCTGCCAAAAGTGCGTGATACAGCATGTAACCAGTTGCAAAAATTGTTGCTTCCGGTGATTCAGTTTCCCAGTAAACGTCAATTTTTCCAGGCTCAAAAGGAGTTTTTTCACTTGTCATAACGGCAGTCTTGTCTCTTGTGAAACGGATATAAACAGGCCCCTTAATCTTTGAAGCTGCCAAGGTAGCCTTTTTTGCCTGGTTTGAATCGCACGGAATAAATATCGTCACATTTGGAAGCGCCCTCATTATTGCAATATCCTCCGTCGCCTGGTGGGTTGCACCATCCGGCCCGGTAACAATCCCCGAATGATGGCCTGCAATTTTGACATTTGCATCGTTGTAAACAATCGTCGTTCTTACGGTTTCCCAATTTTTCCCGGGCGAAAACGTTGCGTAAGATGCTATAAAAGGAATCTTCCCGGAAACTGCCAGCCCCGCGGCAACAGAAGCCATGTTTTGCTCGGCAACTCCGCATTGGATAAAACGTTCCGGAAATTCCTTCGCAAATTTATGGCAATGGGTTGATTCAGTAAGGTCTGCAGAAAGGGCAACGACATTTTTTTCCAGTTTTCCTGCTTCAAGTAGACCTTCCCCAAAACCCAAACGCGTTGTCTGCATCTCACAGTCGGAACCAAAAATTTTCTCGCTCAATTTTAGTTTAGGGTTTAACATGCTAGTTAAGTTCCTCCTCAATCTTTTTTAAATCCGAAAGGGCAACTTTTACTTGTTCATCTTTTGACGGAGCACCTGCTACATCAGCGATTCCGGGCGGATTTCCGTGCCACAGATAATTATTTTCCATATAAGAAACGCCCTTTCCCGGAATTATATGAGCAACTACAGCAGTTGGTTTGTTGTGTGTCGCCTGCGCCTGAGAAATTGCATCAACAAAGGCTCTAATGTTATGACCGTCAACCTCGATTGTTTCCCACCCGAAAGACCGGTATTTCGAAACGACCGGTTCAAGTGGCATAACATTTTCAGTGTCACCATCTATTTGTATGTTGTTTCTGTCCAAAATTAAGGTTAAGTTATCCAGTTTATATTTTGGTGCGAGCATCAAGGCTTCCCATGTATTACCCTCCTGGTGCTCCCCGTCTGAAGCTATACAGTAAATTCTGTGTGTTTTACCATCCATCTTTGCGGCAATCGCCATACCAATTGACTGGGAAAGCCCTTCACCAAGTGGCCCGGAAGTGGTTTCAACTCCTGGCAAGGCACTTCTGTGCGGATGCCCCTGCAACCTTGAGTTTATTTTACGAAGAGTCATAAGCTCCTCTTGCGGAAAATATCCGGCAAGAGCCATAGCAGCGTAACGCACCGGGCATATATGACCATTAGAAAGAACAAGCCTGTCTCGGTCGTCGGAATCGGGCTTTTTGGGTTCATGATTTAATATATGGAAATAAAAAGCGGAAAAGATATCGGCCATCCCTAACGGGCCTGCAGAGTGGCCCGATTTTGCTTCAGCCAGCATTTCGATTATCATTTGACGGATTTTGTTGGCTTTTCTCTCCAGATCCCTAATTTTGTCTTCGTCAAGGTCTTTCATTACTATTTCAGAACCACCATTAAATCAGAAACATTAGAAGGTAGCCTACCTGTCAGTATAGCATCGCCGATAGATTCAAAAAAAGCAAAACTGTCGTTTTCACCCAAGAATTTTTGAAGATCCAAACCTGCGGCTTTCGCTTTCCTGACAGTTTCCAGATCGCCGATTGCCCCGGCCGCCTCACTGTTGTCCCAGCCGTCTGAATCAAAAGAGGCAATTATAACTCCTTCGGTTATGCTGGAAAGGGCAGACAAAACAAGCTGCTGGTTACGCCCGCCTTTTCCACTGCCCGTAACTCTAACTGACGTTTCGCCTCCAACCAAAAGGATAGTTCCGGTTTGCGTTGCCTCGATTAAATTCTTCCCTGCCATATTTGCATCGTCCTGAAAACTATTTGTGGCAATAATGGCTTTTTGTCCCAGCTCCTCCGCCCGTTTTTGCATTGCCGAAAGAGCAGTATCGTTACTTAAAAATAAAATATTGTCGACATTTTCGAAATATTTTTCTTCTTTTGGGCTTTCGATAAAACTACTCTCAATTGCACCAAGCTTCTCGCCTAAATTATATTTCTTGACGACGCCCTCAGCGTCTTCCTGTGTAGATTCATCCTTAACTGTAGGCCCGGATGCAATAACTGAAAAATTATTTCCCGGAACGTCTGAGAAAATTAAATTGACTATTTTGGCCGGGAAAAGTATTTGTGCCAGCCCTCCACCTTTTACAACGTCAAGATGTTTTCTTACTGCATTCATTTCCCTAATATCCGCCCCGCAATGTAAAAGTTCCGTATTAACTTGAATCATCTGGTCGAGTGTCAGGTTATGCGGCGACTCAAGCATAACTGAGCCTCCGCCACAGGTAACAATAATTACTAAGTCACGTTGCGACAAATTATTCAGTTTAGCAATAATTTTTTTTGTAAATTCTAAATTCTGGGGGGATGGTAGGGGATGAGTGCCTAGTGTAAATTCTACCTTTGAAAATTTCTCCTCCGTGACGTCAATCACATAGCCTGCAGTTAAACTTTCCCCAAGTACAGGCTCTATAAGTTTGCAGTTTCCAGCGGAGCCCTTTCCGTATCCCAATAAAAATACACGGTCAAAATCCGATAGATTATACGATTTACTTTGAATTCTCAAAACTCCGTTTTGAATCGACAAATTCTCCCTGAAAACTTCTTCCGGCTGAATTGAAGCTATAGCAGCCTCAACAAGTTCAAGCAAAATTTTACGCCTGCCGTCTGTTGCTAGTTGCTGGTAGTTTTTTATAAAACCCACTTATTTTCATTATACAAAGATAATGGAAGGTAAATCTAATCAGCTTTTAGCTAAAACGCCCGAATTAGTAACCACAAAATTCATCCTTAAATCATGTGGTTTAGCGGGCAGATAGTCAACGATCTGAAAATCATAGGCAAGGCCGACCATTAGTGCCCTGGAGTCAGAAAGCAGGCGATCATAAACACCGTTTCCGTAACCAAGCCGAATTAGACTTTTGGAAAACCCAACTGCCGGAATGATTGCCAAATCCAAACCACCTTCAATTGTGTCTCCATATTTTGGCTGTAATGTTCCAAAAGGTCCGGCTATTAAATCTGTTTCTTGAACGAATTTTAAACACAGCCATTGTCCATCAAAATATCCCGGTAAATATATTTCTGCACCCATATTTTTGAAATAAGCCAATATCTCAGCCGTTTCGACCTCATTATTTATAGGAAGATACAAAAGCACTCTTTTTTTTGTAGCAATTGCATCGATTTTTAGTAGGTTTTTAAAAATTTTTGAGCTTTTTTGGGAAATTTCATCGCCCGATAGGCTTTTTCTTCCTTTTATTAAAGTTTTCCGGATGGAGTCTTTACTTACAAGTTTCGTCATGGGTAAAAAAACACTACATGAGCTAAAAATTAACTCAAATTAATTTTGCAGACTGGCTATTTATTCTTTTTCAGAAGCTTATCGGAATATTTATCAATGCCAAAGTCCAAAAGAGAAACAAGGATGGCAACAATAATTACGAAAATAACACTAGAGATACCCAGCCCTGTCAGAACAGATAGCCTCTTCACAAGCCAAATCCCAATAACAAGTGCAATAAAATCCAAAACAATCCACACCCTTGAATCTTTAACCGTTATTTCTGCTTTTTCGGCAGCCACCGGGACTAAAAAGAAAACAATTGTTACCAGAAAAGCCGAAAAAACCGAGGCGAGCCCCTTGGAAAGGACTGCATTACCCAAAACGACAGACGAACTAAAAATTTGCGATAAAACAGCAAGCAAAATGCTGTTTACAACCCAGATAGCTAAAAACTTAATAAGCCTTGTTTGCTCCATCCAACCTCACATCCAAAGAATAAATCAAGCAGAATCCCAAGTCAATACTAAATTGACTTAGCTTCGATTGTATAGTAGAGTAAATACTGCATGTTAAGCCAGGAAACCATAATTGAAAAGCTCAGGGAGTGTCTAGACCCGGAGTTAGGCATAAACATTGTTGATCTCGGCCTTGTTTACAGCATCAACATTGAAGACTCAAACATTGGTGTTCAAATGACCCTGACCACACCCGGTTGCCCGCTTGATTCCTATTTCGTTAAAGATGTTACCTCCAAGTTAAAAACCATCAAAGGGGTCAAAGATGTTATGGTGGAAATGACGTTTGACCCTCCTTGGAACCCCTCAAAAATGACTGAGGAATCAAAAGATCTGCTCGGCTTTGTCAATTAATTTCCGATACTGCCCTAACTGCCCCAAAACAACCTTGACTTTCGGGTTATATTCGGGTAAGCTATTAACCATTAACGATTTACGATTAACATTTTTTGGGGTATTGACAAGGACAAGATTTAGTGTCTAATCTGGAATTAGACCACAATATATTGTGCTTTTGGGAAAAGTGTGAAACATTAGCCTGCAAAACCAAAAGCAACATTTTCAAATCAGGGCAGCTATATATAAAGATAGGGGAGTGAAGTGATTTGTCCTTTTTGTGCCAACGAGGCAACTAAAGTATTAGACAAGCGAGAAGGTGATTTTGGGAAAGTAACCAGAAGACGTCGGGAGTGTCAAAAATGTGGTCGCAGGTTTACAACTTTCGAAAGAGCCGAAACTTTAGATCTTTTAATAGTTAAAAAAGACGGAAAAAGAGAAATATTCGACAGGGCCAAACTTAGAAGCGGAATCATCAAAGCTTGCGAGAAAAGGCCGGTTTCCGCAGAAAGCATCGAGAAGGTTATAGACGAAATCGAAGCGGACTTAAGAAAAAGCAGCGCCAGCGAAGTACCAAGCAAAACAGTAGGCGAACAAGTGACAAAAAAGCTCAAAAAGTTGGATAAGGTTGCCTACATAAGGTTTGCGTCGGTTTACAGGCAGTTTGCCGATATAAGTGATTTTGAAAACGAATTGGCCAAACTGTCAAAGAGGTTTAAAAAATGAAGACTCAAATTAAAGTTAAAGTAGATTTAAGAACAGCCCAGCGCGAAGCGGCCCGAAAAGTCGGCAGAAAAATTCTGTCAGCCCCCAAAGACCTTCCCGAACCCAACCTTTCCGAAAACGCCGCTTATATTGCCAAAACCAGATATGCATTTAGAAATGAAAAGGGCGAGCCGGTTGAAACACCAAGAGAACTTTTTTGGCGCGTTGCTTACTATATTGCCTCGGCAGACCGTATTTATACAGGAAAAGGTGATGACGCAAAAACCCACGAAAAAACAGCCCGCGAGTTCTACGGCTTAATGTCCGCCCAGAAATTTATTCCCAATACACCAACTTTGGTCAACTCCGGCAAAACCGGCCAGTCATTGTCTGCATGTTTTGTCCTGCCGGTAGATGATGACCTCGAGGCTATTTTAAAAACGATGCGCAATATGGCCATGATCCACAAAATGGGCGGCGGCACAGGATTTTCCTTTTCGCGCCTAAGGCCCAAGGACGATGTTATCGGCACATCAAAAGGCAAAACAACTGGTCCGGTAGCTTTCTTGCAGGCTTACAACGATGTCACCTCCCAAATCCGCCAAGGGGGAGTCCGCCGTGGTGCCAATATGGGAATTCTCCATTACACCCACCCGGATGTTTTACGCTTTGCCGTTCACAAAGTCGATGAATTTTCTCTAACCAATTTCAATATTTCTGTAACTGTTGACGAAAAATTTATGGAAAAGGTCAAAACCGACGCCCAATTTACCCAGGGCGAAATGGAAACAGACGAAATAATCGGAGATCTTAAAGAAGCCTACGCTATTCGCGACTTGGATCTTAAAAACGTTAGGATAGAGGAGGCTGTGAAAAGGCTCTACGACCTGTGTGAGGCCAAAGAAGAAGGCGAGGGTTACAATCTTATAAATCCCCGAACAAAAGAAGTCACCGGTCGTCTTAACGCCAAAAAGGTTTTTGATCTTATCACAAAACTTGCCTGGCAGTACGGCGAT
The DNA here is from genome assembly GCA_021813125.1 of bacterium. Lineage (GTDB taxonomy): Bacteria > Patescibacteriota > Microgenomatia > Curtissbacterales > GWA2-41-24 > JAKAJD01. The sequence continues at coordinate 111,466 of JAKALT010000001.1, forward strand.
CCGGGAATGATTCTAATCGACCGCGTCAATAATTCGCGGGCAAACCCAACTCCGGCAATCGGCATGATCGAGGCCACAAACCCCTGCGCCGAACAGCCGCTTCTCCCTTACGATGCTTGCACCCTAGGATCGATAAACCTTTCCAAATTCGCTGATGCCAAAACCAAAGAAATAGGCTGGGAAGACCTCAAACAATCAATTCACACGGCAGTGCACTTTTTAGACAATGTTCTTGATATGAACGAATACCCTGTTGACGAAATCGACGAAATGACTTCGCGTATCCGTCGCATTGGCCTCGGCGTCATGGGATGGGCGGACATGCTGGTTAAACTTGGCATCGCATACAACACCCAGGAAGGATTTGATTTAGCAGAGCGTGTCATGGAATTCGTCCAAAACGAGGCGGATATGGCATCGGTCGAGCTTGCCAAAATCCGGGGCGCCTTTCCGGCTTTTAAAGACTCAATCTACAATAAAAAAGGTGGTTTCAAGCCCCGAAACGGCGCCAGGACTACGATCGCGCCAACCGGCACCATCTCGCTTCTTGCAGACTGCTCTTCTGGAATTGAACCTCATTTTGCCTTAACTTTTGCCAAAAACACTATAGAAGGAAAGCGCCTTTTTACTACTAATCCATACTTTCTTGAGGCTCTAAAATCACAAGGCTTAGAAAGCGACGAGCTCCTTTCCAAGGTTGAAGAAGGTAGAGGATCAATCCAAAAAATTGACGAAATTCCCCAAGACCTTAGAAAAGTTTTCGTAGTTGCTGGCGATATAGTTCCCAAGGATCATGTCCGAATGGCCGCTGCCTTCCAGAAATTTACCGACAACGGCATTTCAAAAACTATAAACTTTCCGAACGAAGCAACAGTTGAAGACGTCCGTGAAGCGTATTGGCTAAGTTACGAGTTAGGCTGCAACATGATAACCATTTACCGCGACGGATCCAGGGTAAAACAAGTTTTGGAGGTCAAAAAAGGTAAATCATATTATGACCAGATGACAGGTAAGAGAATCAGCCAGGAAACACAAGAAGAAATCCCTTACACCCCAACCAAACGCCCGACACCCCAGGAAGCCTGGGGTATGCGGATCCGCAAAAAAGCCGACGTCGGCCCGGTTTACACGTCGGTCTTTCGTGATGCCGACGGTGCGCCTGTTGAAGTCTTTGTCACAATCGGCAAAACCGGCGGATACGTTGCCGGCGCTGCCGAAGTAACAGGCCGTTTGGCATCCCGCGCTCTCAAATACGGTGCTTCACTTGAGGAAATCGCAACCGATTTGGTTGGCATTTCTTGCGGCACGCCTTACGGTTTGGGCCAGGAATCTGTCCTTTCGGCATTTGATGCGGTTGGCAAATCACTTTTGGAAATTGCCCGAGCCAAACAGCTCCAGTTGCCGGTTGTAGAAGAAACTCAGCCAGCTCAAATTCAAACCCAAGAAGAAGCAACCATCGAGCAAAGAATTCGCATCGCTTCCAATGGTCACACCAACGGACACACATTATCAAATGGCCATTCGAATGGGTTGTCAAACGGTCATTCGAATGGCCATACAAAGCCGCAAACAGCCGACGATAACCAATTAGCTCTCAGCTCGACAATAGCTCCGCAACAAGGTCAAATGATGACGGTTTATCACGAAGAAAAAGCTATCGAATCCAAATTCACATCCTGCCCGGACTGCGGCTCGCCGGTAACCTACGCCGAAGGCTGCCGCAAATGTATAAACCCAACTTGCGGTTGGTCCAAGTGCAGTTAAAGCAAGACAAAAGGTCAGGTCTTAAGCTTGGCTCTTGCTGCAAGAAAAAGGCCTGACCTTAACTCAGGTCATTTCAAAATTCTTGACGTGGGTGCTCCTCTGATATATATTTTCGCTTTGCTCTAATATATAATTCCCTCATGAAAAAACCGTCTGTCAAAGATGCAAAAAGGTATGTTTTGACGCTAATCTCCGAAGAAGATACACAAATCTCTGGCCAAAACCAGGCTATAACAAGGGAGCAGACCCAAGAACTGGAATTTTTTATTAACAACGGTCACTGGGAAGTACTTTTAACAAATTCGGTTTTCCGCTCGCTTGCGCCACAAGGCCAAATCCATACCCTTTCCAACACGCTTGATAACCGGGCCAAAGAGTTAAGATCAACGCTCACACCGCTTGGAAGATCAGACAAAACCCGAGATGCCTACATTCAAATCCTCAACCATATTCACGATTTGGAGCGTCTAAAAGAGGAAATATTGGAAGAATTTTACGCAAAAGGCGGCAAGCGCCAAATCGCCGAAAAGTCCAAAGGCCAAAAAATCGACTTCTGAATGTCACCTGTTCGAATCAATAAATACTTAGCTTCTCTTGGTGTTGCATCGCGACGGAAAATCGACGAGATGATAGGTGAGGGAAGAGTCCAAATCAACAATAAAATTGCCAAGCTCGGTGATCAAATAAACCCATCCGTCGATCAAGTCGCAATTGACGGTAAAAAAATAGGGGAAAGGGGAGAGGAAAAGGTTTACATAATCTTAAATAAGCCGGTAGGTTACACATCAACATCCGCCAAAATCAAAGGCGAAAAAAATGTATTAGAACTTGTACCGTCAAATGTCCGTCTTTACCCGGTCGGAAGGTTGGATCGCGATTCAACCGGTCTAATTTTATTAACAAACGACGGTGAGCTGGCACAAAAGTTAACCCACCCAAAATATCACGTGCCCAAAACGTACGAGGCCAAAGTGCTGGGGGATGTCAACAAAGCTCAGTTAGAAATGATAAGAAAAGGTATTAAGCTTGAAGAGGGGATAACAAAACCGGCAAAAGTCCAAATTAAATCCCAATCTCTCCCTCACCATAGCATTTTGAAAATCACACTTTACGAAGGTAAAAAACGCCAGATCCGCCGGATGCTAGCAATTCTGCACCTGCATATTTTGGAACTAAAACGGATTTCGGTTGGCTCGATAAAACTAGGTGATTTACCAACGGGGAAATTTAGGAATTTAACAAATGAAGAAATAACTAAACTACAAAATTCTCACCAGACTTGAAAATCTTCGGCTCTTGACCCTTTTTAAAAACTTTTGCCTTGCCCTTACCACGAACCTTGATATCTTTTCCGTTTATCTCAATCAAGGTCTTTTCTTCAATGGCAACAACCGGCTGGCTGTTAAAAACTAAATGCTCCAAAATTCGCTCGTCTCTAGTTTCACCCGAAAAAACTGCTTTATCATGAGGCTCGATATAATGAGGATTAATATTAAATTTCACGAGCTCGAGTCCTTTAAAGTTTGTTCCGCCAACAACATTCCAATCATTGGCAGTTAAAATAGTCAAACCTGCAATGTTTGCACCCGCACTTATTCCGATATACTTTGCACCATTTCGAACTTTGGCTTGAATCTTATCAATTAGTTTGTATTTTTGAAGATTGTTAAGCAAATTGTAAGTATTGCCGCCGCCGACAAGAAAGATTTCTGTCTTTTCAATTAAATCTTCGGGATTTTTATCAAGCTCTAGGTGTTTAACCTTTATTTCAAGGGCATTTAATTTCTCTTTGACTATTTTAAAATATTGACTAGTACTATAAACCGTAGCCGCTGAAACAAAAGTCACATCTTTTCCGTCCACAAAGCGCATCAACTCATCTTCCAGCCATTCATAAAAAGGTTCACCGGAATTACTGGCCAAAAGTAATTTCACTTACCTCGACCTTTCCAGGGAATTTCTCTGATACCATCTATTTTATTTGCGTATCTTGCCAAAACGAAAAGCCAATCGGAAAGCCTATTGATGTAAACTTGGGCATTTTTATTGATTTTTTCCTGTGCCGATAAATCAACAATCACTCTTTCGGCGCGTCTTGCCACAGTCCTTGCCAAATGGAGTTTTGACCCAACCTTTCCACCGCCCGGCAGAATGAAGTTCCGCAAAGCCGGCAGATTTTTATCTAAGATATCAATTTCTTTCTCAAGCCGCGTAACATACGATTTTGTAATTCTTGGAACTTTGACTTTAACATCTACGGGCGATGAAAGATCTGCCCCTAAAACGAATAGCTCCTCCTGGACCCGGAGCAATTTTTTCAAAACGTCGGCAGATAGCTCGCTTGCAACGATTACTCCAATTAAGGAATTCAGCTCATCAACACAACCGTAAGCATGTATGCGGCGAGAAGTCTTATCGACTCTTTTCCCGCCGAAAAGGGAAGTTGTTCCGCCGTCGCCCGTTTTCGTGTATATCTTCACGCAACAATTATAGCTCTTAAAAGCTTCAGATCAAGCTAAAACTGTCCTCTACCCTGCCGAACTTGACATAACCCTACCCTGGGGGGTAGGATATACCTATGCAAAAGGCAGTTAAGGAAGAAGCCATAAGAAGATTGCGTACTGCCAGGGGACACCTGGACCACGTAATTTCTCAGGTTGAGGCCGAAAAGTACTGCACAGACATTTTGCAGCAATCCCTTGCAGTACAATCTGCCCTAAAGGCAGTTGATCACATTATTCTAAAAGGCCATCTTGAGGAACATGTCTCGGAAGCAATGAAGGGAAAGCATAAAGATAAAGCCATCGAAGAAGTGATGGAAGTTTTTGACATAGTCAGAAAGTGAGGTGAGTTAGATTTGATGTACTGGAGATATGGTCCGCAAGCATCCCCGCCTGCTGGCTCTGACAATGGATATTATTGGTCTGGCCACCCCATGATGGGCTGGTTTGGAAATAGTAATGCCTCTTGGGTTGTAGGTAGTGTTTTTTGGCTTATTACCTGGCTACTTATAATAGCTGTCCTTGTTGCACTGGTCAGATGGCTTTGGAAAAAAGGTGATAGCGAAAAAAGGAGGTGAGTGAGGATGCTAAATTCGGTGGCTTTTGCAAACGCCTTAACGGCAGTTAGCTTAGTAGTTTACATAGTTTGCAGGGCACTAGCCCAAGTTGCGCCGGGGTTTCTTTTTTCAATTGCGCAAAGCTGGTTCCATACCTTTGATTTGACCTCAAGAGGCCAGTCGGGTATGAGTACTGGTTCATTTATTTTTGGCGCAGTTATCCTTGCAATTCTTTCTTGGGCTTTTGGATACCTGTTAATAGAGATTTATAACCGCTTCGCTAAAAAATAAAAGGCGAAGATAGTTAATAACTTAAATCCATTTATCAGGGAGAATAAGTTTTTATGAAAAAAGAGGAAAAGTTGGAAGACAAAACAGAAGAAACTAAGCCGGAAGGCCCGAAAAGCCACAAACTATTCTATCTTGTGGTTTTAATTTTTTTGCTTTCTTTGGGTTGGTTTTCATGGGCTGTGTGGGAAAAAGTCATCCCGCACGAAAAACTCCATTATCATGCAGGCTTTATTGTTGTAAAGGACAATCAAATCGTTGATTTTTCCAAGCCCGAATTTATGTCTTTTACATCTTGTGCTGTAGCAGGCGCCAAAGAAGAGGAAACACCGGAGCAGTTGCAAATCGAAAAAGCCCACCTTCACGATGAAATCGGCGATGTAATACACGTTGAAGAAGCAGGTGCCAAATGGGGGGATTTATTCACCAATCTTAACTATCCGATAAACTACAACGAAGTCGCAGCCTACATTAATGGCAAAAAAGTCAAAAGCATCCAAAACATGCCAATCAAGCGCTATCAAAGCGCCATAATTTTTATGGGAAACAATCAAGACACTCAAAAGTTCCTAAGCCAAGCTGTTACCAAAGAACATATCGAAGAAACAGCCGCAAAAAGTAAGGATTGCGGCTCACATTAATATGAAGGAAACGATGTACACATGTCCGATGGACCCGGACATTATCAAAGACGAACCAGGCAATTGCCCCAAATGCGGCATGACACTCGTGCCCATATTAGCGGAAAATCATGAACATGGAAACCACGGAGGAAACAACAGTATGGAAGGCGATTTTAAAAAACGCTTCTTCATTACCCTGCCGTTTACGATTGCAACTATGTTGCTTTCGCAAAATATTCAAAAATGGCTCGGATTTCAAATTACTTTTCCGGGTGCTGACGCTGCAGTTTTACTAATTGGATCATTTATCTTCTTTTTTGGAGGCATACCCTTTTTTAAAGGTGCCAAAGGTGAGCTAAAAAGCAAAAATCCTCAAATGATGACATTAGTTGCCACGGCAATTACTGTAGGCTACTTGTTTTCCATTGCTTCAACCTTTTTCTTCCGCGGCGAGACTTTATGGTGGGAAATCTCAACACTTATTTCCGTCTTTCTTCTTGGCCACTGGCTTGAAATGCGCTCAGTCCGGGGTGCGACGGGAGCACTTTCCGAGCTTGCCAAGCTTATTCCCCTAACAGCACATAAAATAGGTTCAAAAGGAGAAATTTTAGATATCAAAACCTCAGAAGTCGAAGTAGGCAATAAACTACTTGTAAAACCTGGGGAAAAAATCCCAATAGATGGAATTGTTGAAGATGGTGAAAGTTCCGTTGACGAGTCAATGATAAGCGGCGAATCGGTCCCTGTTGCCAAAACAAAAGGTGACAAAGTAATAGGCGGAACTATAAACCAGGACGGCGCACTTACTATAAAAGTAACCAAGACCGGATCCGATACTACAGTCTCACAAATCATCAAACTTATCCGCAACGCCCAAGCCTCAAAGCCTAACGTTCAGCTTTTGGCAGACAAAGCAGCGGGCTTGTTATTTTATGTTGCGGTTTTAATTGGGATATTAACCTTTATTACCTGGTTTTTTGTCCTCCCTCAAGGTATTATTTTTGCAGCTACTGCAGCGGTTGCTGTTGTGGTTGTCGCTTGCCCTCACGCTTTGGGGCTGGCGATTCCAACCGTGACAACCATAACTTCAACACTTGGCGCCCAAAACGGCATTCTTATAAAGGAAATGAAGGGTTTAGAAATTGCCCGTAAGGTAGATTACGTAGTTTTCGACAAAACTGGTACCCTTACTCAAGGCAAATTTGGTGTAGAGCAAATTCAAAAATCTCCCCAAACGAAACTTTCCGAAACTGAAATATTAGCTCTGGCAGCAGCCATTGAGCAAAAGTCACAACACTCAATTGCCCGAGGAATAGTGGTTGAGGCTAAAAAGAAAAACATCAAAATCCCCCAAGCTTCCGACTTTAAATCTTTTCCCGGTAAAGGAGCGGTTGGCAAAATCGCAGGCAAACAAATAATAGTCGGAAACGCACTTCTGCTTCAAAATTTTAAAGTTGAAATTGCAAAGTTGCCTGACCCACAAAAAGGTTGGACGGCTATTTATGTCGCAGAAGAAAAAGAATTTTTAGGAACAATCTATATAGCAGATACAGTAAGGCCGGAATCCAAAGAAGCTATCAATAAACTTCATCAAATAGGTATAAAATCTGCAATGCTCACCGGCGATTCAAAAGAAGTTGCGCAAGTTGTTGGAGAATCAATTGGCGTAGACACAATATTTGCTCAAGTTCTTCCGGACGAAAAGGTTACAAAAGTTCGCGAACTTCAAAATCAGAGGCACATTGTTGCAATGGTTGGAGATGGTGTAAACGATGCTCCGTCACTTACCCAAGCCCATGTAGGAATTGCGATAGGAGCCGGAACTGACGTCGCTGTAGAATCGGCAGATATTGTTCTTATGAAAAACAATCCCCAAGATGTCGTCAAAGCGATTACTCTAAGCCGCAAAACAAACTCAAAAATGGTCCAAAATCTAATTTGGGCCACAGGGTACAACGTTTTTGCAATCCCGCTAGCGGCAGGACTCCTTTATCCCGCCCTAAAAGTTATGCTTCGACCGGAATGGGCAGCTATTCTCATGAGCGCCTCATCGGTCATTGTTGTATTTAACGCTTTACTTTTGAGAAAGGAGGCGCTTTAAGTTGATTAGTCTTTTTAAAAAATCCGAAAAAGCCGCAGATCCGGTTTGTCTTATGAAAGTTGACAAAAAAACTGCCAAGTTTCAGCAAACTTTTGAAGAAAAAACATACTATTTCTGTTCGGGTCACTGTGTCGAATCCTTCAAAAAGGAACCGAAAAGCTATATAGATTAACATGGAACTTTTGGCAAGTGCATCGTTTATTGCATCATTTTTCGCAGGAGTCGCCGCTCTTTTTGCTCCATGCTGCGTTACCGTGCTTTTACCCACGTATTTTGCCTCAATTTTCAAGCTCAAATCTACGGTGTTTTTAATGACCTTTATTTATTTTTTAGGCTTACTGGTTGTATTTTTACCAATAGGGCTGGGAGCTTCTGCCTTAACCCAAATCTTTAGCGCTTACCATAATTACATTTTTACATTTGGGGCTATATTTCTGATCCTTCTTGGTTTAACTTTAGTTTCTGGTTTTCAATTTTCCTTGCCTGCAATTGTTCATCCGCAGTTAAAAAAAACAGGTTTTCTTTCAATTTTCACTTTAGGTATATTTTCCGGAATTGCCACAACTTGCTGTGCCCCGGTTTTGGCAGGGGTATTAACTTTGGCAGCAATGCCGGGATCATTCCTATTGGGCGGTATCTACACTTTAGCTTACGTACTTGGAATGGTAATCCCGCTTTTTATCATAAGTGCCTTTTTGGACCAGAAAAAATTCACCCAAAGGTTTTTTGTTTTCAGAAAAACCGTTTCATACAGTCTTTTTGGCAAAAAGATACGTTTGACCCTTTCCAATCTTTTTTCCGGAATTATGTTTCTGGTCTTAGGTTTTTTTATCTCTTATTTGGCCCTTACAAATAACCTTATCACCCACGCATCTTACCAGGTAAGTTTAAATATTTACTTAACAGAGGTAATCGATTTTGTCGGAAAGTACACCAAGATTTTCCCTGAATGGGTCTGGGCAATAATATTCTTTCTGTTTTTCCTTGGAATTTGCATCAAAGCTTTTTCTGAGCTAATAAAACAAAAATCCAATTCCCGGAAAGAGGGTGATGACAGTAAATGAAAAAACAAAAACTTGTTGTTATTTTGGCGATTTTAAGCTTTGTATTAGTTGTCGTAGGCGCGTCTATACTCTTATCCAAAAATCAGGGTCAGCAAAACGCAAACTCACAGGATCATCACATGGGTCAGCTTAAAGAATCGGAAGAAAAGCTTAATGCCTTAGTTGGGAAAAATGCGCCGGACTTCACTTTATACAGCTATGACAATAAAAAAGTAACCCTTTCGGAATATAAAGGTAAAAAAGTAGTTCTGTTTTTCACAGAAGGAGTGATGTGTTATCCGGCTTGCTGGAATCAAATTGCCGCCTTCGGCAAAGACGACATATTTAAAAAGGAAGACACAGCTGTCTTAACAGTTGTTGTTGACACAAAAGGAGAATGGGACAGGGCAGTTAAAAAGATGCCTGAACTCTTATCATCGGAGGTCCTTTTTGATGCCTCAAAACAAGTATCAGAAGAATACGGCGTTCTTGCACTCCCTTCGTCAATGCATAAAGGTCAATTCCCTGGCCATACTTATCTCGTATTGGATAAGGAAGGGATCGTCAAATACGTATATGATGACCCGGCAATGGCGGTAAGAAACAACGAGCTAAAGGCAGAATTGGAAAAACTAGATTAATATTCAACAGCAAACGGTTCTCCAAGGCTGCTAAACTCGCCTATTGTAAGCTGGTGTTTCCAAAACGGCGGATTGCCAAACTCACCGTCCCTCTTGCTTTGAAAATTACCACAAACTCTTCCTAAAACAGATTTTGTAACCGTATTTGAAGTGTTAAAAATAAAACTATGGCCGATGTTATTTACAAGCCATGCAGACCCCTCGTATCTGCTTCCCGAAACATCTGTTTTTATAAAAGAGGAGTTGTTTCCCTCAGTCACATATCCTTTGGTACAAACGTTTTTGCCATCGTAAAAACTGGCAAAAGTGATAAGGTTTACAAGCTCGACATTTTCATAACCGCGCCTTCCCCAGAAAGTTCCATATCTTTGCCAATTTAAAAGCTCATATGCAACAATTATCGAGATGGCAACTAAAACTATAAGGAGTGAAATGATTTTCATTTGCTATGTCTGAAAGTAAGCTAAAATATATCTCAATTCTAATTATAGTACTTATTCCTCTGACAATTGTTTTGTCAAACGTGACTTATTTGGCAACAAATTACAATTTTTATATTAAAATTTACCAAAACAAAAATATCTATAGCGATTTCTCGGATGATCAAATTCTTAAATCCGAAACGCAAAATTTATTAGGTTACTATAGAGGCGAAAATATACTCGATCAAAATTTTTATTCAGATAAGGCAGTAAGGCACTTAAAAGACGTAAGAAGTTTACTCATAATCACAAAATTTCTAAGTTTTGGCTTCTTAATACTAATTTTAGTACTCTCAACTTTACTTTACTTCAGTAAAGCAAAGAAAAAATTAATTAACGCTTGCTTAAGAGGGTCGTTAACAGCAGTGGTTTTAACGGCAGCAATCTGCGTCCTTTTATTACTAAGTTTTCAACAGTTGTTTTTAGATTTCCATCTAATCTTTTTCAGGAACAGCGACTGGTTGTTTGAACCGACGGACAATTTAATAAGAATGTTTCCTCAAGAATTCTTTATTTCCTTTGCCTTTTATCTTGCAACCAATATAATAGCCTCAGCACTTTTTATTTCCCTTTTAGCTTTAATCGTAAAAAAAATAAATGATAAACCCAACATTTAATATTGGACCAGTAACTATTCACTACTATGGAATAACCATTGCATTTGCCACATTTCTCGGATGGGCGCTTGCAAAAAGGAGAGCTCCAAAATACAAAATTCCACAGGAGATATTTGACGAACTGCAAATTTTACTGGTCATCGCACTCGCCCTGGTTGGTGCTCGGATTTATCATGTTTTAGATTACTGGAAATACTACAGCCAAAATTTAATTTCGATTTTTTACATTACAAACGGTGGAATTGGGATTTGGGGAGCACTATTTGGGGGGCTTTTCGGTTTGTATATCTTCACAAAAATTAAAAAAATTCCCCTGCTGGTTGCGCTAGACTTAACAGTACCGTCACTGATCTTGGCGCAGGCAATTGGAAGGATTGGGAATTACATAAACCAGGAAGGTTTCGGCCCCCCAACCCGGATGCCATGGGGCGTATATATTGACCCGTCAAAACGCCCCACGCAGTATCTTGCCAATTCTTACTTTCACCCGACATTTTTTTACGAAGCTGCAATAGATCTTGCTATCTTTATAGCCCTTATCTACTTTGCCAAAAGGACTCAAACATCGGGGAAAGTATTTGCTCTTTACCTCATTTTATATTCGGCAAGCCGTTTCTTTGTCGAATTTTTAAGAATCGATACTTGGACTATTGGAACGATAAAAATTGCTCAAGTCATAGCAATTCTAACTTTCTTTTTTGGACTAAATTTACTAATAAATCGCAAAAAGGCTTCTTGACATAAATTAGCACTCATGGTATTCTGTCTGCTAATAAGCGATGCGGTATAATGTTAGTTCGCAAGAGAAAGGATGGCGATATTTTTGGACCAACAAAAACCTAGACTAAGAAACGAAATACCGATAGTACCTCTAAGAGACACCGTAGTTTTCCCTTCTTCTATGGTTCCGATTACCGTTGGAAGACCGAAGGTGAAATTAGGCTTGGACAGCGCTTGGGCAAATGACAGGCTGGCTGTTTTTGTTGCCCAGAAAAACCCCAGAATCGAAAATCCGGCCCCGAACGACATATATTCTGTGGGAACGGTTGGTTTAATCAGAAGGCTTTGGAAAGTTGATAACGAATACAACCTGGCAGTTGAGGGTTTAACACGAGTCTATCTTAAGGAGTTTAGCCAAATCGACCCATACGTTGCCGTAAAAGTTGAAGAAATCCCCGAACTTTCCCAAAAAACCGAAGAAACAGAAGCCTTATTCAGAAACACACTGGCCAAAATTAAAAGGTATGGAGAGCTTGGCGGGGTTCTTACTCTGGAATCGTCAATTCACATCTTTTCGACGGATGATCCTAACCAGTTGGTAAACATTGTTGCGGCTTCAATTGACCTTAAAACGGGTGACAAGCAACAGATTCTGGAAATGGTAGACACAAAAGCCAGGCTCCAAAGGCTTTCGGAACTGTTAACACGCGAAATCAGGATTTTGGAAATTTCATCTAAAATCGACACCGAAACCCAGGAACGCGTCGGTAAAGTTACCAAGGAAGCTATTTTGCGCGAGAAAATGAAATCAATCGAAAAAGAATTGGGTGAAGATGAAGACACGAGAGAAATCGCCGAATTCAGGAAGAAAATTCGTGAAGCAGGCATGCCCGATGAAGTTAGAGAAAAAGCCGACAGGGAACTTTCCCGTCTTGCCAAGATGTCCTCATACAACCCTGAATCTTCGTACATCAGAACCTACCTTGAATGGCTGGTTGACCTTCCTTGGAAAATCAAAGACCAGAAAAAGGCCGACGTAGATTTTGCAGCCAAAGTTTTAGACGAAGACCATTACGGTTTGCCAAAAGTTAAGGAGAGAATTCTCGAATATCTTGCAGTCCATAAATTAGTTGGAAAAATTCGCGGCCCGATTCTCTGTTTTTACGGTCCGCCCGGGGTTGGCAAAACCTCAATTGGCAAATCCATCGCCCGCTCACTAGGTCGCAAATTTATCCGAGTTTCTCTAGGTGGAATTCATGACGAAGCCGAAATTCGCGGCCACAGAAGAACTTACGTTGGTGCACTTCCGGGAAGAATTATCCAGGGTGTTAAAAACGCCGGAACCAAAAACCCTGTTTTTATGCTCGACGAAATTGACAAAATCGGTACGGACTTCCGTGGCGATCCTTCATCAGCACTGCTTGAAGCCCTAGATCCCGAACAAAATAACCAGTTCTCAGACCACTATCTCGAAGTTCCTTACGACCTCTCCGACGTCATGTTCATAACAACTGCAAATGTCCTTGACACTATTCCCCCGGCGCTTCGTGACCGCATGGAAATTATAAATTTTGCCGGCTACACAGACGAGGAGAAATTCCAGATCGCCAAGAAGTTTTTAGTTCCAAAACAAATTGAAGCCCACGGTCTTACCAAAAACAATGTAGAAATTTCAGACGCGGCCGTACGAGATATTGTATCCAAATATACCAGAGAAGCTGGTGTCCGTGAATTGGAGCGCGAAATAGCGGCAGTACTTCGAAAAGTTGCCAAAAAAGTTGCAGCCAAGGGCAAAGAAAGGAAAATAAAAATTAGCCCCAAAATGCTGCAGTCATATTTGGGACCTCAGAAATTTACCAAAGCAATCGCTGAAACAAAAGACGAAGTTGGAATGTCCACGGGCCTTGCCGTTACAGGTGCCGGTGGTGAAATTCTCTTTATAGAAGTCACCCTAATGCCGGGCAAGGGTCAGTTAATTCTCACCGGCCAGTTGGGTGAAGTTATGAAGGAATCGGCACAAGCTGCGCTGTCTTATGTTAAATCACGTGCCAAAATGCTCGGATTGCCGGAAAACTTTGCGCAAAAAACCGACATCCATATCCATGTACCGGAAGGCGCGGTTCCCAAAGATGGTCCTTCGGCCGGTATTGCCATAACTACGGCGCTTGTTTCGGCAATCACCAAAATCCCAACCCGAAAAGAAGTTGGCATGACAGGTGAAGTCACTCTGCGCGGCCGCGTTTTGGAGATTGGTGGCCTAAAAGAAAAAGTTTTAGCTGCTCACAGAGCAGGTATCTCAACGGTAATTTTTCCAAAAGCAAATAAAAAAGACGTTGATGACATTCCAAAAAACGTGCGACGAGACATGCAATTTATTTTAGCGGAGCACATGGACGAGGTCTTAAAAGTTGCATTAACAAAAGCACTGCCAAAAGAGAAGTCTTCCGAAAAAGCTTCAAAAGAAAAGAAGACCCCCGAACAATTCCCAATTTCCCAACCGGCTGTTTAACTTCCCGGACTGTTGCAAATTGCCAGAAAAGTTTGTATGATTTCCAACTGTCACTGTGAACATATCAAATCTTAACCCAGAACTGGCTCTACCATTCGCGCTTGCCGCTTCGGTTGCGGCGATTTTGTACGGCGTCATAACTTCTTTTCGAATTATTTCACTGGATTCTGGCACGCCAAAGATGCGCAAAATTGCAGATGCCATTGCAGAAGGTGCGTCTGCATATCTGACACGGCAGTACTCTGTAATTGCAGCTGTTGCAGTTGTAATTTTTGCGGCTATAACATATCTAATTTCCATCCAAACAGCAATCGGTTTTGCAATCGGTGCCATTGCCTCGGGCGCATCGGGTTTTATTGGTATGAACATCTCAGTTCGGGCAAACGTCAGAACCACGGAAGCGGCAAGATCCGGGCTAGCAAAGGCTCTCGCTGTTGCCTTCTCGGGTGGGTCCGTAACAGGCATGCTTGTTGTTGGTCTAGCACTTCTTTCTGTAGCCGGTTATTACGGCGCAACAGGGGATGTACAGGGCTTGGTAGGACTTGGTTTTGGTGGATCTTTAATCTCAATTTTTGCAAGACTCGGCGGCGGTATTTACACCAAAGGCGCGGATGTAGGCGCGGATTTAGTTGGTAAAACCGAAGCCGGTATTCCCGAAGATGATCCGAGAAACCCGGCTGTTATTGCAGATAATGTTGGTGACAACGTCGGCGATTGTGCCGGAATGGCTGCCGATTTGTTTGAAACCTATGCTGTCACCGTTGTTGCAGCAATGCTTTTGGGATCTTTAATCTTTCCAAACTCCTTAAGCGCTATTTTGTACCCTATCGCCCTTGGAGGGGTAGCCATTGTTGCCTCAATAATTGCCACCTTCTTTGTTAAATTACCCAAAAACAAAAGTATTATGGGTGCCCTTTACGTCGGCTTGATTGTCGCTGCAGCTCTTTCTGCTCTTGGTTTTTACCCGGCAACAGTCATAATGATGAACGCAAACGGCCTTTATAACCCGATCAACCTTTATTTTTCATCATTAGTAGGTATTTTGGTTACTATTTTTATAGTTCTTATTACCGAATATTACACTGCAACCAAATTCGGCCCGGTCAAAGGAATAGCTAAAGCTTCAACCACGGGCCATGCCACAAATATTATTGCCGGTCTTGCAACCGGAATGAGATCAACTTTTTGGCCAATTATCGTCATTTGCGGCGGCATCTTAGTAGCATTTTCGCTGGCTGGTCTTTACGGAATTGCAGTTGCTGCGGTTTCGCTCCTTTCTTTAACCGGAATTGTTGTAGCAATAGATGCATATGGTCCGATAACAGATAACGCTGGAGGAATTGCCGAAATGGCTAATTTGCCCAAAGAAATCCGCGATGTAACAGATCCGCTGGATGCGGTTGGGAATACCACAAAAGCAGTCACAAAAGGCTACGCAATCGCGTCAGCTGCCCTGGCAGCACTAGTGCTTTTTTCTGCTTACTCGCAGGAGTTGGTTGCAAAAGGTGCGTCGGTTGAATTTTCACTGGCCGACCCCAAGGTATTAATAGGTCTTTTTGTCGGGGCATCTTTGCCCTTTCTGTTTGCATCTTTTGCGCTGGAAGCTGTTCAAGCTGCAGGCGGCGCGGTTGTGGAAGAGGTCAGAAGACAGTTTAAAGAAATACCTGGAATTTTGCAGGGTAAAAGTAAGCCTCAGTATGACAAGGCGGTCGATATTGTAACCAAAAAGGCCCTTAAACTTATGATTGTTCCCGCTGTTATTCCTGTTGTCGCCCCGATTGTTGTCGGAATTGCTCTCGGCCCCAAAGCCTTAGGTGGGCTTTTAATAGGAACCGTAGTTTCCGGAGTCTTCGTGGCAATTTCTATGACAACGGGAGGTGCAGCCTGGGATAATGCCAAAAAATACATCGAAACCGGCGAATTTGGCGGAAAAGGTTCCGATGCCCACAAAGCAGCAGTTACAGGGGATACAGTAGGGGATCCATACAAAGATACCGCAGGCCCGGCAATAAATCCGATGATCAAAATCATCAATATCGTTGCGTTACTGCTTATCCCGTTCTTGATTTAGAAAGCTAATATATAATTCTTCGAGGTTTGTAAGTAGTAGTTGCTTCAGGTGGTGTTGGTTCTGGGGTTGGCTCTGCAATCATGTCAGCGCCACTACTTGCTTCAATAGTTTTTGTAATCTCAAACCGGTTTTTTACTCCTAGTTTGATTTTATCAATCTCCAGCACTAAATCCTTAAACGAATCTACTGCCTGCGAAAAGTTCTCTTCAAAAGCCGGATCACTCTCCGGGCGCATCGCGTAAATCGTAAAAAGAAGCCTTTCCTGAAATCTTAGTGCATCTGCCATAGCCGAAACTGTTGGCTCAACCGCCTGGTTTTGAGCTCTGGATTTTTCAATCTGCGAAATTACGTTTTCATTACGTTTGGCATACCTGCTTAAATTAAAACTCGCTCTTTTCCCATCACCCCTCTTTAAAAGTAAGTATGATTCCTTTAACCTTTTCCCCGAAACGGCAAAATCAAATTTAGAACGCTCTACAGCTGAAGGTTGAAAAAATCTACTAACCGACTCCTTTATCAAAATAAAAAAGTATAAAGGGTTCCCAGGCAAAAACCTCACCGGCACTGTTGCCTGCAAGGCCTCCATAACTTCACCATTAGTAGGTTTTGGAAAGTCGAAATTTTTAGCGGCAAAAACTGGGATTGTGATTGTCAAAAAAAGTAGGGCAGAAACTAAGCAGGCAAAAAGTTTATTCATAATTTAGCGTAGCGAAAATTATATCAGAGGAGCGCCAAGACCCGCAGCGAAGCGAGGATCGCAAGCTCTGCTTATTGGCATGACTGAAAGGTGCCAAGGCGACCTG
>JAKALT010000026.1 GCA_021813125.1 bacterium
CGGCAGCTCACCGGTACTTATCGCAGCCCACTACGTCCTTCTTCGGTGTGTTGTACCAAGGCATCCATTGAACGCATAAAATTGCCCTTACATTCCGTTCGGTTCAAAAAACGCTAGAACCAAACTTTAATGTAAATTACTTACAAAATATTCACTTGTTAATGTGCTAAAAGTGTGGACCCGAGCGGACTCGAACCGCTTACCTCCCCAGTGCAAGTGGGGTGTTCTACCAGGTGAACTACGGGCCCCTGGTCGTTGCACTCCTCAGGGTAAACCCGTCGGATTTACGCGTCCTGATAACTACTTGTTAATTTTTATCTGGGGTAAGATTTAAGACGCCAAAATGCGCCTGCAGTTGATTGAACCTGAAAAAATTTTCAACATTAAATCTTTGTACCCCACGTTTGCCTGCACCGCAAATAGGTGCTGGGTAAAAATCACTGCAGGAAGTATATCGGATAGCCATTCTTGTGTCAACGACCATCAAATGATAGAATTTATTACATGGTCAAACCGGAGCATCCAGATAGGGTAGAACACTTCTCCATTAGCGAGCCGATAGACGGAACGTTCTTTATTAAGGCAAACCCCAATTCCGCAGTACTGGATGCTTTAGAATCTGGCCTAAAAGCAGTTGGTGAAAAAGCAAGAGCCTCTAACAGAATTGTAGAACAAATGACACCTATTACTGGAATCAGCAAATCCAACGATACAACACCAATTACGATTGGCTTTGTTGTCACACTGGGTCATAATCCCAAAATTCCCTTAGGGGAACGCCATATGGAAGAATTCAAATCTTAGCTTGCGTGTATTACCCTCGGAATAAATTCAAAAATATCACTTGCCACTAGTCCCTCACCCTTGTTTGCCGCCGCAAATTCCCCGGCTTTACCGTTAATGTACGCCGCGACATGGGCCGCTTCAAATAATCCAACCCCCCGTGCCAAAAGCGCAGCAACAATCCCCGAAAGCGTGTCGCCAAACCCGCCTTTTGTCATGAATGGTGTACCCGTGTTGTTGGTAATAGTGTTTACCCCGTCCGTAATAATGTCTACATGGCCCTTCAAAAGCACAATAGCATGGTATTTTTGGGCAGCCTCTTTTGCAGCAACTAGTCTTTCTTCAAAGTTCACCGATACCTTTCTGCTACCCAAAAGTATTGCCAGTTCCCCTGCATGAGGAGTCAAAATCACATGTTTCCCATGTAAAACATCAGGATTGGTAGAAATTGCATAAAGCGCATCCGCATCCAAAACCATAGGGATCGTCAGCTTAGTTATCAGTTTTTTGACCGTATTGACGGTCGAATTATGCCTGCCCAAGCCACAACCAATTACCACACTGTTTATATGTCTTACATGAACAAGGTCAAAAATATCCGCCAAATGCCGCCTGGCAACATAATCACCCTTTAAGGGGTAAGTCATAAGATCCGGCATAGCTTGTGCTGCCACTTCTGCAGCCCTAATTGGTGCCGCAACAGTCACCATGTCAGCCCCAGCTCGCAGTGCAGCAGTTGCCGCCAAAGTTGCCGCCCCACTGTAAAGTTTGGAGCCACAAACTACCAAAACGTTTCCGAAATTTCCTTTATGGGCCCACTCGGGCCTCGTTCCATAGATAGTAGATAGATTCATTTTTGGGCTCCTATTTTCGCTGCCCAAAAATATCAGAGGAGCCACATTGGCATGAAGCCCGAAGGGCTGTGCCAAGTGGAACTGCTGATATGGGCAGTGCGCGAAGCGCTAGGTGTGGTATATCAGAAAACTAAATCGGAAACAATACTTATGGAAATATCAATTTCAAAACCAGATATGTTACACCTGCAACAGCCGCCGACGCCGGTATTGTTAATATCCAAGCGCCCAAAATCTTGCGCGCTAAAATCCATCGCACTCCCGTTGCCCGTTGTGCCATTCCAACTCCCAAAATCGACCCCGAAATTGCATGAGTTGTCGAAACTGGAATCCCAAAATGTGCCGAACCAAAAAGCACCAATCCGCTTGCAGTTTCCGCGCTAAATCCGTGGACCGGCCTAAGGTTTGCCATCTTTTTACCCATCGTTTTTACAATCCGCCAACCCCCAAAAAGTGTTCCGAGTGCTATAGCAGTATGTGCCATTAAAACCACCCACAAAGGTACATACAATTTGTTTCCCAGATAACCCGCAGAATACAACAAAACCGCCACCACCCCCATTGTCTTCTGGGCATCGTTTGTGCCATGGGATAGGCTGTAAAAAGCAGCCGACAAAAGCTGCAGTTTCCTAAACACAAAATTCATTTTCTTTGCGTCAACTTTGTAAAATAACCGGGTAACAACCATCATAAAAACATAAGCAAGCACAAGCCCCAATATTGGTGAGATGAACATAAACAAAAGTATTTTGTTAATCCCTCCGAAAATCAGCATTTTAACTCCTCCTTTAACATATGCCGCCCCCAAAAGCCCGCCTATTAGGGCATGGGAAGACGATGTCGGCAAGGCAGCCCTCCATGTTATAAGATCCCAAACAATTGCACCGACAAGAGCCGAAAAAATTACACTTCTGTTAACCGCATCCGGGTCCACAACCCCTTTTGCTATTGTTGCCGCAACCGCCACCCCAAATACCAAAAACGCCGCAAAATTAAAAAATGCCGCCATAATAACCGCACTTTGCGGCGAAAGCACCCTCGTTGAAACAACGGTTGCAATCGCATTGGCACTGTCATGGAAACCATTGATAAAATCAAAAGCGAAAGCCAGAATTATTATCGAAAGAACTGCAATAAAAGTTGTGTCCACTAAGAATGTTTTAAAACAATGTTGCGCATAATATCCGCAACGTCCATACACTTGTCGGTTGTCCCTTCCAAAATTTCATAAAGCTCCTTAAATTTTAAAATCTCCACAAAATTCTTCTTTTTAAAAAGGGCCGCTGTTGACCTGTCCAGAAGGTCATCCGCTTCCCTTTCCATTTGCCTAACCTTTTGGCTTCTTACATCTATTTCTTTTTGGGAAAGCTTTTTCATCGAAGAAAAAGCTTTTTCGATTTCCTTAGTTGTTGCAAGAACCAGCTGAGCAAATTCCTTTAGTGTCGCATCAATCTTTTTAATATCGTAAATCTGCAAGCGGTTTACAAATGTATAAATTCCATCCAAAACATCATCATAAGTGTTAGCAAGGTCTGCAATATCCTCGTGGTCTATCGGAGTTATAAAAGAAGAATTTAGTCTCTGATGGATTTCCCAAACGATTTTATCCCCTGCATGCTCCAAATCTTTAATTTTTTTTCTGTAATCCCCTGTTTTATGGTCATAATTTGAAGTTAAATTGGAAAGCGCAACCGCAGCTTTGGAAACATTTTTACTTTCTTTTTCCAAAAGCTCAAAAAAAACGCCTTCCTGCGGAAAGAAAAATCCTTTAATACTTCTCACTGATTAAACATTATTAAAGGAAACCTCAACAAAATCAACGAGGGAAAAATTAAGTCGTATGATTGAAAGATCTATCCCAATCAACATGGGTCACATGGTCAACACTTTTAAACTCCAAAGGTTTCATAATTCCAAACAAGCAAAGATAGTGAGTCCTATAAAGCCCCTCAAAATGATCTCTGCTGGAATCTCGGGCAATATCATAAATCCTGTTCCAATATTCCGGAAATAATTTTATTTCTGCTTCGAAAGAAGCATGTACCATATCGATCACCTCATCATTTGTAGCCGCCTCTAACCCTATCCTCCGATGTTCAGTTCTCCTCCAATCTGCAACCTCCGGAAAAAGCCTGTCTTGTACTTGTGATCGCCGCAATAAATCATCAAAACTTGGCCCCACAACTCTATAGCGACCTTTTGGAACATCTCCACTACGCTCTGAAGTCATAGTGCATGTTTACAACTTTAATTTTAAAAAAGCAAACTAGGAGTGTGGTCGCCGACTTGGATTACCTGCTCTATCAAACGATTACTGTACCCAAATTCGTTTATTAAATCGTAGCCATTACAAGACAAAGATCTTTGTAATAGGCGAAGGTTTAGCAACGAATACGGATATTCATGGGTGATTCCCCACTTGAATGACCTGCTCTATGAGTCTGTTTGAATATCCGTATTCGTTGTCGTACCAGGCAAAAACTTTGACCATGTCCCCATCAACAACTTGAGTGAGTGATAGATCAACTATCGACGATTCGCTTCGCCCTTTAATATCAGTCGACACTAATGCTTCATTAGAAACCGCCAAAATCCCTGCCATCTTTTTAGATGCTTCTGTCAGCACCGCATTGACCTCATCAACGGTTGTTGGTTTTGCCAAAAGGAACGTAAAGTCGGAAATCGAACCGACCGGCACCGGAACCCTAAGCGAAGTACCGTCAAACTTTCCCTTCAACTCCGGCACAGCTTCCGTCGTTGCAATTGCCGCCCCGGTTGTCGTCGGTATTATATTAATGTAAGCAGCACGCGCCCTTCTCAAATCATTTGCTTTCCCTCCCGGAGGCGGTCCATCTACCAAATTTTGTTCGGCTGTAACCGCATGGATTGTCGTCATCATTGCCTTTTTAACCCCAAACTTTTCATTCATTATTTTGGCAACAGGCGCAATAGAATTGGTGGTGCAAGACGCATTATTTAAAACTGTTTCGCCCGCATATTTTTCCTCATTAACCCCCAAAAGAAACGTCGGCGTTTCTTTGCCTGGTGCCGATATTACAACTCTTTTGGCGCCGGCAGTTATGTGTTTGGAAGCGTCTTCTTTCTTCGTAAACCTGCCGGTTGACTCAATCACCACATCTATCCCCAAACTTTTCCAAGGAAGTTTTTCGGGGTCTTTTGTCGCATAAGTTGCAAGAGCCACACCATCTACCGTTATGTTGCCAACCGCCTCACCATCCTTTGCAGTCTTTATATCCTCAATCAGCTTTTTGGCCTTAATTTCCCGATTCCAAACCCCATAAACACTATCGTACTTCAAAAGATGCGCAAGAACCGTTGCATCCGTAAGGTCGTTTATGGCTACAATAGTAATTTCGTCCCGGTGCTTTTCAAACCAGACTTTAAACGCCTGCCTGCCAATCCGACCGAATCCATTTACCGCAACTTTGATCATATATTCAGCATAACAAAAAATGAACTACTTTTTAAGAGAAGATTTTTTATTGATTAGTTTCGCAAAAACCAAACCAACAATACCACCTACAAACCCAAAAACAAAAAGGGCAATTACGTGGCTTAAAAATATACTTGGAATACCAAGGCCTTTGTAAAGAAAACCAACCAAAATTAATAATGGAAAATAAAGCATAGTCGGCAAAAGAGCTATTATGTCTGCCGTTACACATCCAAACGAAGGACTAGGACATAATAGTTGCGCAAATGGCTTGGCAAAGGCTAACCAGCCCAACCCGATTAGTGAAATAATAACGGGAACAAAAAATCCAATTAAAAAAGCTTTGCCTTTTTTCATAAATCCAGATTAACAAAAAGTGAGTAGATCAACAACTGGAACTGATGATATCGCAACCTTTATCATATAAATTAACTATATCTTATTTTTTATGGATAAATAAACTAGAAAAGCTCCAACCAAAGAGGAAATTATCAAGGACAGTACGGTTGAGGCTAGAACTCCGTAAACATTATCAATTCCCTGATACAACCACAAAGTCCAAAAAGGCACAAAACTAACTAGACCCCCGTAAATTAATATTTTCCCAGAAATTCTTTTTTTTAAAAGTAAAAGGATAACGCTTACTAAAATCAATGAAACCGGAAACGTGTAAAACCAAACAACACCGCAAAAAGGATTGTTACATCTACTACTAATCAACCAAAGTTTTAGAAGAATAATTGATAAAATCAAACTCAAAAATAAGTCTATTGAAATAGACCAAACTAACTTAAGGAGTGCTTTCATCACAACTCCAGCTTAGCAAAAAAGAAGTCCGCTATACAATCACTTTTTAACTTTTCTTAAAAGTTTCAAAACCAAAATTGCAATTATCAAAAAAAATGAACTTAAACAAGTTATTACTGAAATACCCAGCAACAACTGATTGCCTTGACGACTCAAATAACCTAAATCAATAAAACTTAAAAGTGAAATCAATAAATAAAGTGACGAAACAACAAACACAACAATAGGTTCGCAAACGAAATGCACCACTTAAGGTAAAATCTTTGCCTTAAAGGAGGTGTATTATGCGAACTTTCAAGCACTTAAGTCTTGAGGAGCGAGAAATTCTTTACGGTGGTTTAAGAGAAA
>JAKALT010000013.1 GCA_021813125.1 bacterium
AGAAAATGTTTAGGATTCTTGACGCCCTATGAGAAAATGATGGAGGTTTTACAAAAGACTTAGATTTTCACAGGTGGTGCAATTCAAGTGCGAATGTGCCTCCACGCCTCGTAGCCATGTTCTAATCCTATAGTTTGACAAATACATGTGATTTTACGTAAAATATGTGCCTAAAATGAGAGAAAATACTGTAGGCTCGAATGGATTAACACCTGCCGAGACTCATCCACTTGAAAAGCTTGCCCAGCTTTCACCACTCCATATGGAAGAATCGGTTCTGAGGTATGGGAGAGAAATGTCAGAGGCTGATTTAAATGGTTTTTTAGCCCCATTCGCTAAAAGTAATGCAGTTTTGGATGAAACATTTGTTTTCAAAGGTAAATTACACCGTGGTATGCAACGACTTGATGATGATGGCAACTGTATTTATTATTTAGACGGCCAGTATTCATTTGCTCTTGGATATCTTAGGGGAAAAAAGCAAAGACCTCTTTGGGTTGCAGTCACCAGTTTTGCTACAGATGAAATTGCATCATCTTACAAGGAATCATTAGTTTCGAGTGGCGTAGAGACAGATTATAACAGTATCTTACCTCTCATAGTCCAAATACAGGGAGCAGCTGATTGGTCTTTTGAAAACAAAGCGATGCATCGTGATGCAAAAAAAGTGCTAAACAAACTTCGGTGGGAAAAAGCATTAATTGCATTATTGTTAAATTGGGCTGAAAAGAACAGAGTTCCAGCCGTATACTTACTTCCAAGCAGCATGAACAGACATAGGTACAATGAAGATTGTACTGGAAGACTCCATATGCGATATGACGTTACTGCCAGACGAATGGGATTTGTACAAGACGGTAAGGGTTTTTATAAAAAGGTAGTCGAGCCTATATCAGTAAACGGCCAATAATCTTTAGATCGTAATACTTTAATACTTTTTCCTCAAAGGCCAAGACTAATTTGAATTGTGTATACTTCAGTGCCTGAAACAGCCTCAAAATTTTGCTTGACCCTCGATTTAATCGGGGTTGACACCCTTATTTTCATATCGTAATTTTAAGGTGTACAAGCCTCTTCTCTGCCGAAGGAGGCTTGTTTTTTGTATCGGACAACTTTAATAGCCTTAGGTATTATTATATAATTGGCTACGATGTTTATCCTGCCCGAAGAAGAAGAAACAAAACTCAGTAAGAGAAACCGCGCAAGGCGGCTTTCACCCAAAAAACATAAAATAGTTCATGAATCAGGCAGATCAACAAAAACCTTATGGAGACAGATAATTGAAAGAAGCAGACGATCAACCAAACCAAGATCATGAGAATGGTCAAAGTCCGCAAATAACTGCGGAAAGAATTAAAAGTTTGTCTGACGCCTGGCCGGCACCGAGGTCAGCTGCACTTCGAGCCCTAAATGAAATGATGGATCTTCAAGGCGATTGGTTGGATAAAGTAAGGAGAAACTTGGTTGCACTAGGAGAGTTAAGAGAAGAAAGGGGAGTTAGCACAATTAATCTGGAAGGTTTGTTGCTTGTTGCGCAAGTTGCACAAGAGCTAAAAGAGGGCGGAAAGCTGTTTTACAGGACAACCCCTAACCAATATCGGGAGATAATGCGAGGTGCAATCGAAACAATAAGAGAAAGACAATGAGATGCTAGGAATCTTAGGTAAATTTTTAGACTCAAACGAAAAGCAGGTAAAAAAGCTTCAGCCAAAAGTTGAGGACGTTAATTCCTTAGAGAAAAAATTCGAAAAATTAACTGACGAAAAATTAAAAGCCAAGACTGCAGAATTTAAACTTCGTCACGAACGCGGTGAATCTCTAGACGATCTTTTGCCCGAAGCATTTGCCGCAGTCCGTGAAGCCGCCAGAAGGACGTTAAATCAGAGGCATTACGATGTCCAGATCCTGGCCGGAATCGTGCTACATCAGGGCAAAATCGCCGAGCAAAAAACCGGTGAAGGAAAAACTTTAACCGCTTCGCTTGCCCTCTATCTCAATTCAATCTCGGGCCGCGGCGTTCATCTGGCAACCGTCAACGATTATTTGGCCCGCGTCGGGTTGGGATGGATGGGCCCGATCTATTCCGCTCTCGGAGTTTCGGCAGGTTGCATCATGCAGGAAAAAGCCTTCCTCTATGATCCAAAATTTGAAGACAAAACCCAGGACGACTGGCGCCTAAGACACCTTAGGCCGGTAGAAAAAAAGGAAGCTTATAATGCCGATATCACCTATGGCACCAATAACGAATTCGGCTTCGACTATCTTCGCGATAACATGGTCTGGGATCTTAAGGATGCATCCCAAAGAGGTCACTATTTTACAATTGTCGACGAAGCGGACTCCATTTTAATCGACGAGGCCAGAACCCCACTGATAATTTCTGCCCCCTCTGGGCAGGCAACAGAAAAATACGTTACTTTTGCAAAACTTGTAACCGAACTTTCCGCAGACACGGACTATGTAATAGACGAAAAGTTAAAAGCGGCAAACTTAACAGAACATGGAATCACAAAAGTTGAAAAACGCCTGGGTGTTGAAAATCTTTATGAAAAAGATTTTGCATCGATTCACCACATCCAGCAAGCCCTTCGGGCAAAAACACTTTTTCAAAAAGACAAAGACTACGTTGTCAAAGGCGGGGAAATAATAATTGTTGATGAATTTACCGGCCGCTTAATGCCGGGACGTCGCTGGTCCGAGGGTCTTCACCAGGCAATAGAAGCCAAAGAAGGCGTCAACATTCAGAAAGAATCCCAGACGCTGGCTACTATTTCTTTCCAAAATTACTTTCGGCTTTATGAAAAAATCGGAGGCATGACAGGTACCGCTGCAACCGAAGCAGAGGAGTTTTTCAAAATCTACAAGCTGGATGTTGTAGCAATTCCCACAAATAAGCCGACAGTAAGAAAGGATTCGGCAGATGTCGTTTACAAAACTGCAAAAGCAAAATTTACTGCTGTTGCCAACGACGTTGCCGAAAAACACGAAAAAGGTCAACCGGTTTTAATCGGAACAACATCGATTGAAAAGAACGAATTTTTGGCGGGGCTTCTCAAGCGAAAAGGAATTCCGCACCAAATGCTCAATGCCAAAAACCACCAAAGTGAAGCAGAAATTATAGCGGCAGCAGGGATTATTGGATCTGTTACTTTGGCAACCAACATTGCCGGCCGGGGTGTAGACATTATTCTTGGCGGTACTCCCCCCACCGACAAACTAGGTCGTCCTATCACAAAAGGTCGCGAATATGAAAAATGGAAGAAAAATCATGAGGAAGTTATAAAGCTCGGCGGCCTTCATGTTGTGGGAACGGAAAGGCACGAGGCCAGAAGAATCGACAATCAGCTTAGGGGCCGTTCCGGAAGGCAGGGAGACCCGGGATCCAGCCGTTTTTACGTATCCCTGGAAGACGACATTATGCGCCTTTTTGGTGGCGATCAAATCGCAAAAATTATGACTGCCTTCAAGCTTCCGGAAGACACCCCAATCGAGCACGCAATGGTTTCAAAAGCTATAGAAAATGCTCAGGTCAAAGTAGAAAGCCACAATTTCGACATCCGGAAACAGCTGGTTGAGTATGACGATGTCGCTAATCGTCAAAGGGAAATCATCTACGGCAAAAGGCGTGAATTTTTGGAAATGGCTCAAAATCAGCAGTCTCAACAAAAAGTAAAAGACCAAATTAAGGACAAAATTGACGCTGAAATTGAAAATTTAGTCCTAATGCGTTCCCCGGAAGGCTCCTCCAAGCCCCAGCACGAAGAAATTGTAAAGGAACTCTCAACCATTATTCCTTTTGACGACACGTCTCAAAATCATCTGCTTTCCGATGCACAGAAAATTTCAAACCCGGAAAAGCTGACAGCTTTTTTGAGGGACGTTGTCGAAAAAACTTATAGCGATCGTGAAAAGTCGTTGGGAAACGCAGTCGCAAGAGATATCGAAAAATTCGTCAATCTTTCTGTTATAGACACTTTATGGATCCAGCATCTTGACACTCTTGACGATTTAAGAGAAGGAATTGGCCTTCGCGCCGCAGGCCAACGCGACCCACTGGTCGAATATAAACAGGAGGCCTTTAGTCTCTTTGAAAAGCTTGTTGCAAGTATTGATTACGAAGTAGTTCACAGGCTTTTCAAAGTCCAAGTTCGTGAGCAGCCAACCATAGAACAGGTTGAAGAAAGGGGAGTCGAGGTTCATCCGCAGGCAAGTTTAGCGTCAGACCAGCCGGAGGCATCGACATCACCTGCCGGTAAAAATCCACTGGACTTATCAGACGATGAGCTCAATAAAGAGATAGCAAGACTGGAAAGAGAACAACCGGACCAAAAATCTTCAAACGACGTGCAGTTTTCCAAAGATCCCAACGAAATGACCGACGAAGAATTGGAAGCAGAAATTGCAAGGCTGGAAGCCCTCGAGTCGGGAAAGTCTCTTTCCGGTATTGCCGAAAACCCCATGGAGCAAGCTCTCAAAAAAAACCAGCCTCTGCGCGTTGAAAAAATCGGCAGGAACGACCCTTGCCCTTGCGGATCAGGCCTAAAATGGAAAAAATGCGGCCTGGTTGGCGCCCCCGAGCATAAAAATTAGCATCTCTAAGATATAATTCACCTATGGACGTAAACCAGAAAATAAACGATTTAAAAAGCCGCTTTTTGCAAATAAAAACAAATTTCAACCGCGGTCAAAAGCAAAACGAGTTGGAAGATCTTCAAAACCGGAGTTCTAAAGCCGATTTTTGGCAAGACCAGCAATCTGCCCAAAAAACGATGAAGCGGATTGCAACCATAACAAGTGACCTTGAAACTTTCGAAAATCTCTCAAAAGATCTCGAAGAAATGGCACAAATGGCATCTCTGGCGCAAGCAGATCCGTCTATGCAGACCGAACTCGAAGCCGAACTAAAAAAAGCCGAAAAAGAAGTCGAAAATTTGGAAATAAAAATGTTTTTGTCGGCACCATATGATGCTAACGACGCCATCCTTTCAATTCATGCTGGCCAGGGAGGCACGGAAGCTATGGACTGGGTGGAAATGCTATCCCGTATGTACCAGAAATTTTTCTCCTCCAAGGGATGGGATTTTGAGCTCATCAATGAAATTCCGGGAGAAGAAGCGGGTTTCAAAACGGTCACAATTGATATTCATGAAGATTATGCCTACGGTCTCCTGCGCCGTGAAGCGGGCGTTCACCGTTTAGTTCGCCAGTCCCCTTTTAACGCTGCCAATTTAAGGCAAACCTCTTTTGCTCTTGTTGAAGTGGTCCCCGAAGCAGATGATATGCCGGAAATAGATGTAAAACCCGACGATATCGAATTTGAAGCATACCGATCCGGCGGTCACGGCGGCCAAAACGTTAACAAAGTTTCAACGGCGGTAAGGCTAAAACATAAACCAACGGGAATCGTAGTTACCTGCCAAACGCAGCGCTATCAAGCCCAAAATAGAGAAAATGCTCTCAAACTCCTAAAAGCAAAACTTTGGGCCCTTAAGCAATCCGAGCAAAAAGAAAAAGAAGCCGAAATAAAAGGCAGCCACATCACGCCCGGTTGGGGCAATCAAATACGCTCTTATGTTCTGCACCCTTATAAAATGGTAAAAGACCTACGCACAAATTACGAAACATCAGACGCAACAGCAGTTTTAGACGGGGATCTTGATAGCTTCATCAAAAGTGAAATATCCCTTTAATGTGATAAAACCTTGCCGAAGCCAAAACCTTGCTGATATAATACGGTAATCTCAATGGACCCACAAAATTCTACAAGTCAAACATCCCAACCCCGCCAAACAGTTCCGCTTCAGGCATCGCCCAAAACCAAAAATGGAATGCTTTCTAAGCTCCTACCTTTAGTTCTTGTTGTTGCGGTAGTAGCCGTAGGTATTTTTTCAGGCTTAGTTTTTTCATCAAGAGCAAAAAGCAGCCAAAAACTGGCTTCATCCGCACTTCAAAATCAAAAGGATCTGCCGCCGGACGTACAAAAATCATTTAATCAGACTTTCAAAGATCAGGCAGAAGGAGTTATCGAGAAAAATGACCAGTTCGACAAATACGCTCAAGGTACCCATAAATTAATAAGGCCCGGTGGGGAAAGTCAAACGGCTTATCTTACCTCATCAGTTCTGGATCTCGACCAATATAACGGTAAAAAAGTAAAAGTTTTTGGGGAAACATTCGGTTCTTCTCAAGTCGGCTGGCTCATGGACGTTGGAAAAGTAGAAGTTGAGCAGTAACATTCACACTGCCCCATGATAGAATTTGTATCTGTAAGCAAAAAATATCCCAACGGCGCAATTGCGCTAGACGATCTTGACCTTAAAATCGCCGACGGCGAGTTTGTGTTTATTGTTGGGCCGTCCGGGGCGGGTAAATCAACTCTTTTGAAGTTAATTACCAGGGAAACGCTTCCAACTTCCGGAAAAATACTTTTTAACGAAGAAGATATCCTAAAAATTCCCAAAAACAAAGTACATCTTTTAAGAAGAAGAATTGGAACCGTCTTTCAAGATTTTAAACTCCTTTTAACTAAAACCGTTTTTGAAAACGTTGCCATGCCTCTTGAGGTATTGGGCCTCAAAGACTCCGATATAGAAAAACAAGTCTCGGAAGCTTTGGATAAAGTAGGCTTGCTGGAAAAGGCAAATAGTTTTCCTCTGCAGTTATCGGGCGGAGAGGTTCAAAGGACTTCAATAGCCAGGGCAATCATCTCAAAACCTCAAATTCTTCTTGCAGACGAGCCCACAGGAGATCTCGATCCTAAAAACTCTCTCGAGGTTGTAAGTCTTATTGAAAAATTAAATGAAAGCGATAAAACCACTATCGTTATGGCAACCCATAACACCCAAATTGTAAACCACTTCAAAAAACGTGTAATAACGCTCAAAAAAGGTAAAATAGAAACAGACATTAAGGAGGGTAAATATGAAGCAGCCTAAAGAAGCCATAAAGCTGATAAGAAGAAGCCCCTACCAGGCACTTGCGGCGGCACTCGCAATGTCATTAACGTTTTTCGTTTCTTCAATCTTTATTCTACTTATAATCGGAGGCCAGATAGTCCTAAATTATATTGAACAAAGGCCACAGGTGATTGCCTTTTTCAAAGACAATGCCAGCCAGTCGCAGATTGCGGATTTAACTTCCAAAGTACAGGCAACCGGCCTTACAACAAACATAAAATTTGTCTCAAAGGAAGAAGCCCTGGCGATATACAGGGAGAGAAATAAAAATGATCCTCTGCTTTTGGAATCGGTTACTGCCGATTTTTTGCCGGCATCAATAGATATTTCTGTAAAAAAGGCACAAGATATCCAGGCAATAACAAATATTGTCCAACAGGATCCCCAGGTTGAACGTGTTATCACTCCTCAAAATCTTGTCGACCAGCTTGTTAAATGGACAAAAACTATAAGAGTTGGCGGAGTTGTTTTTGTTTCAACTCTTTTGGCAGTATCCTTCCTTATAATAATAATGGTCATTGGCATGCGTATTGCCATAAGGCGTGACGAGATTGTAATTATGAATCTTGTAGGTGCTACCAAGTGGTATATTGCAAGGCCGTTTTTTATAGAAGGAGCAATTTATGGTATTGTCGGTGCAACTGTCGCGACCTTTTTTGTCTATTCGCTTCTTTTGTTTTACTCGCCAAACATCCAGCAATTTTTAGGCCCGATTCAAATATTTCCAATAGCACCGCTATTTTTTGTCTATTTATGGGTAGCCGAAGTGCTTGCGGCAGTCTCAATTGGTGTGGTTGGCGCGGCTATTGCTCTATACAGGTATCTAAGGATTGAATGAGGAGATTTTTATTCTTAATCATCCTGCCTTTGATTTTTTTCGCGCTTAGTCCCCAAAAAGTTTTCTCAACAGAACTTAGTGACTGCGAAAAAGAAAATATTCCCCAAGATAAAGTTGGTGATTGTTTGACAATCTTGTCTAATAAAGTCGGAGAACTTGGCAACCAAAAAAAGACCCTTTCAAATCAAATTGCCCAATTCAATAACCAAATTCAAATAACTCAGCTTAAAATAGCAAATGCCGAAGTAACGCTTTCCAAACTCGAAGACGAAATAAACGTTTTGGGTTTCAGAATAGGCTATGTTAATGATTCTATCGATAAACTGGAAACTCTAGTAAAAGAAAGAATTGTTGCCACTTACCAGGAGAGCTTTGTTTCGAACTTGGAGTTAGTCCTTTCGTCAAATGGTTTTTCGGATATAATTTTAAGGCTTCAATACCTAAAACAGGTACAAGAAAACGATAAGCGAATTCTAGCAAGCCTCCAGCAGACAAAATCTAATTACGCAAATCAAAAGGACGAAAGGGAAGAAAAACAAGCCGAAATTGAAGCAACAAAACAGCAGTTATTGGGCCTAAAGAGCAACCTAGATCAACAAAAAATTGAAAAACAGGCGTTTTTGCAGGTAACCCAAAACGACGAAGCTAAGTATCAACGTCTTCTAGCGCAAGCTCAAGCAGAGCTTGCGGTGGCCTTTGGAGGCGGGACTGAAACATTTTTGAGAAACGTAAACGCCGGCGACTCAATCGGATCTATTGCTGTAAGGTCAGCAAGTCCAGGATGCTCAAGTGGTGCGCATCTCCATTTCGAAGTACACAAAAATGGCTCTATTCAAGACCCAAACAATTTTTTAAGTTCCCATAGCTTTAGTTATAGCTATTCCCCTGACCAGTATTCTGTCTATGGAACAATCAACCCCCATGGTGATTTACCATGGCCGCTAAGCGATCCTATATTAATAAATCAGGGATTTGGAACATCGCACAGTTATGCTTCTTTTTATGGATCATCGGGTCATACAGGAATTGACATGGAGTCATCAGACTACACTGTCAAAGCTGTCAAAAGTGGCAAATTGTATGCCGGTGCATTTTCTTGCGGCGGGGCATATCCCGGAACTCTATATTATTCTAGAGTAAAAAGCGACGACAGCATAGATACTCTCTATTTACACATGATTCCCAGGTAATCATTGACACTACTCTCAAAAAACCATATTTTTAATATGAGGTGAAAAAGGTTCTACTGTTATTTCTTTTTCTATTATTCTTCCCCAAAAGTGTTAACGCATCAAGTAACATAGTAATCAACGAGTTCTATGCTATGGGTGATTCAACATCAAATCCTGATTGGGTGGAACTATATAATACATCAAACGAAAAAATTAACATCGAAGGTTGGGTAATCAGAGATTCAACTGATTCAAACAAAATCGATTTAAACGGCAATATCTGCCCTAAAAGTTTTCGTAAGTTTGATTTTTCTAACAAACTAAATAAAGATGGAGACAAGATCAGGCTCTTAGATTCTGCAGGCGCTACCAATTCTGTAAATGAGATAAACTACTTCTCTGATCAAATACCAAGCCATGTCGAAGGGCAGTCTACTGGCAGACAACCTGACGGCAGTGATACATGGAGTATGTTTACTAGCCCAACCCCAACAAATGACGAGAGTTGTTCCACTCCTGGCACCGAGCCAACACCGACTCCTACTCCAACACCGACATCATCAACAACTGCGACCCCAACTCCCACACCCACCCCTACGCCAAAAGTTACCCCAAAGCCTAGCGCAAGCCCAAAAAGCTCGTCACCAAGTGCCAGCCCGCAAGTTCTGGCAGAAAAAGACAGGCCGCTTATTGCTTCGGATGCCGGACTCCTGGATACAAGTTCCGAGCCGCATGAAACGTTTCAAAATGCTCCAAGCAAAAAAGTAGCCGGAATTCTTATTGTTTCCGGTACCGCGCTCGTGCTTTTTGCCCTCGGCTTCCACCTCTGGTATCGCAAAATCAATAAAGGCAAAATCCACGAAACCAAAGACCCTTTCGAACTTTAACTTGGGTTTTTCCGCCTTAAGTGTTAATATTTTCCATAATCTATGCAAGTAAAAACTAAATCCCCCAAAGAGACGCAAAAAGTCGGTGAAAAATTAGCTAAAAAACTTTCGGGCGGGGAAGTAATTGCACTTTTTGGAAACCTCGGTTCCGGCAAAACGGTTTTTGTCCAAGGTTTGGCAAAAGGCTTGGGGATAAAGCGCAAAATTACCTCACCGACCTTTGTTTTTATGCGAAGCTACCCCTTCAGTCTTCACAGAAAAGCTCTAATGTTTTACCATTTGGATCTTTATAGAGGCGAAAGCGACAAGGATTTTGAAGCCCTGGGCTTAGAGGAAATTTTTGCCCCGGATGCCATAGTTGTTTTGGAATGGGCGGAGAAAATCAAGAAAGAACTTCCCAAAAAACGAATAGAAATAAAGCTGGAAAAAGTAGATGACAGGACAAGAAGAATCACAGTCACAGGAAATTGAAAAAGCCGTCGAGGTCATAAAAAAGGGTGGGGTTGTTATTTTCCCTACAGATACTGTCTATGGTATCGGCTGCAGATACGACAACAAAGGGGCAATTGCCAGGATCAGAAACATCAAAGGGTCAAACCAGGAATTTCCGCTTCTTATGTCTAATATCGACCAGTCTCATCACATCGTCAAACTTAATGACGTCGCCAAAAATCTTGCCCAAAGGTTTTGGCCCGGCGGTTTAACAATAATTGTCGAAAAAGAATCCGGTTTGGGCAAAATCGGGGTTAGAATTCCTAATCACGAAATAACACTCGCCATAATTGAAAAAGTTGGGGCACCAATTATCGGCACGTCTGCAAATTTCCATGGTCAAAAATCTCCAGCTTCTTATGAAGATTTAGATAAAAGGCTTATTTCGATGGTAGATTTTGTAGTTCACGGCGATTGTGCCCAAAAAGTGGACTCTACGGTCGTAGATTCTACAACTTTACCGGTCAGAATCTTAAGAAGAGGGGCGGTTACCATAAGTGGTTCTTAAAATAGACACAACCGACAGGGAAAAGGTAACAGTCGAACTAAAAGTCGGAACCAAAACCAAGGATCAAATTTCCTCAAGCCAAGAAAAAGGCTCGCAAGTTCTCCTTCCAATGATTGTTAAAATTTTAAGTAAAAATAATTTAAAGTTTTCAGATCTTACATCAATCGAGGTAAATCCAGGGCCGGGTTCCTTTACGGGAACAAGAGTCGGTGTCTCGGTGGCGAATGCTCTTGGCTTTGCCTTAAATATTCCCGTTAACGGTAAAAAAGGTAAAATAGTTGTACCTGTTTACGAAAAAAGTAAATTCGACTGAGCTATAAGTCTATTAACCATGAACTATCAACTATGAAGATTTTAGTCACCGGTGGAGCCGGATTTATCGGCTCTCATGTCACAAGAATGCTTTTAAACTCAGGCCACGAGGTTGTCGTAGTCGATAATCTTTCCCAAGGCAAAAAAGAAAACGTAGACAAGCGGGCACAATTGGTGGTTGCCGATATCCGAAATATTCCAGAAAGCACTTTTAAAGGTGTCGATTCGGTAATTCACATGGCAGGATTAATTATCGTTCCCGAATCGGTAAAAGATCCGGTTAAATATGCCGACAACAACGTTATTGGCACCATCGATCTTTTGGAATCAATGCGAAAAGCAAATGTTAAAAATATTATTTTTTCCTCAAGCGCCTGTGTTTACGGTGCCCCCAAAACACTCCCTATAAAAGAAGATGCGCCGGTCCATCCCGACAATCCTTACGGCGCCTCAAAAGCGGCAATTGAATCTTTTCTGCAAGCCTACAACGCCAATTTCGACTTCAATGTAACAATTCTTCGCTATTTTAATCCTTACGGCCCGGGCGAAATGCACGAACCCGAAACCCACGCAATTCCAAATTTCATAAAAGCGGCACTTGCCAAAAAACCGATACCGCTTTACTGGAACGGCGAGCAAACCCGCGATTTTATCTACATAGAAGATCTAGCCCGTGCCCATATTGATGTTTTAAGCCAAACTGGACACAACATTTTTAATATCGGTACCGAAAAGGGTGTAGTTGTAAAAGAGGTGCTCAACGAAATTTTCAATATTTTGGGCTATAAAGTACCGATCGATAATTTGGGCAAAAGGCCGGGTGATGTCCAGGCAAATTACGCATCAAGCGAAAAGTTAAAAAAATCTGTCGGCTGGCAGGCAAAAGTAGATTTAAAAGAAGGTTTAAAAAAGACAATCGATTTTTTCCGATCTGTTTAATATCCCCAGCCTCGACAATCGTTAAGCCCTAATATTGAACTTTTTTTTGTTCTTATTTTACCCAGCAATATTGCGAAAATATAAAGTAGATAGAATAGTTAAAAACGTCAAAGCAGCTGCTAAACCGTTACTTATCATAATAAAACGGTCTTTGGTAAAAAATCCGTGTGACGAGAAACCGACTTGAACAAATAATAGTATCAACAGAAAAATCAATGAAAGCCCTGCTGTTTGGTGGGTTTGCCAAATTTGCAAGAATTGAGGGAGCGTCATTAGCGGATTAACAATGCTTACTGCCCAAATAATTTTGGTCCAGTGAATCTTTTTGGCAATCTCTTCCCTTGTCATAATTCTAATTCTTTTTCGAGATCGTATTCAGTATGGCTCTTACCATCTCCAAGTATTATATTTTCTTTCCCTGTGATTTTAAACCCAAAACTTTGGTAAAGTTTCAATGCAGCTACTTGGTCTTTATTTACTTGAAGTTTAACTTTCGTCACAAAGCTTTTTGTTAATCTGTCTAAAAGCCTGATCATCAACAGTTTTGAAACACCCTTACCTCTTGCTTCTGTAGAAACAAACATTGCAATAATATTAGCCGAACTTTGCCGCTTGTCCTTATCAGTTTGATATGCACCCAACATACCGACTAGTTCTAGACCATTACTTGCGAAAAACATCCA
This sequence comes from bacterium, assembly GCA_021813125.1. GTDB lineage: Bacteria > Patescibacteriota > Microgenomatia > Curtissbacterales > GWA2-41-24 > JAKAJD01. The sequence goes on from JAKALT010000013.1 coordinate 12,788, forward strand.
GTCACTTTTTCCATCTCGATATTGCTTTAATCGCTTTTCCCATTCTTCATCAGGAGTGTTAATTTCAGTTTTGAACTGAGTAGCGAATGCCTGAGGTTCTTCTTTTAATGCTTTAAGCCTAAGTTTTTTGTAAGCCTCCCATGATACAGCGTTTGGTTCTAGTATCTGTATATCCATAATTGGAGTATATCAAACCGAGGTGAATTTTAGCTGGATGGTTGAGCAGGAAGCTTTATACAAACCTCTTGAACCAATTATATGTTTCTTGAAAAAGATTTTCTTCTGCTCCGTCTTCATCAAAACAGTGGGTAGCCCCTTGAATAGTTGCAAAAGATTTTGGGTCAGTGGCGTTATTAAAAAATTGTTTGCCTTCATCTATTAACACTCCCTTGCCCGCGACAATTATCTTGATAGGCATGTGAAATTCCTTTATTAGTTCTGAAGGTTTAAGTTTATTATTGTTTTCCTCGTACATTTCCCGGCTGATTGTAAATCCGTACGCTGATTCACCTTCATAGTAAAATTTATCAATTTCTTTTATATACTTTGCTTTCAACTTCACATCTTTGTCTCCCGATGAATCCCAGAGCACAGCTGCATTAAAATCTTTCTTTTTAGATAAGAGCACAGATACTCCACCAAAACTATGCCCGACGACAAATATTTTCTTTACGCCTTTACTTCTAAAGTATTCAACAACGACATCCAAATCTTGCCCGTGAAGAGACAAAGTACATTCTTCAAGTTTTCTTGCATCCGCCTTCCAAGAATAAAGGTCAAACCTAAAGGCAGAAAATCCATTCTTTTCAAAAAACCTTGCAGCATTAAAAAACTGATGTTCGTTTTTAAAACCTGGAAATCCATGAACAAAAATTACAAGCGGTTTATCCAAAGAACCACGCAAAATTCCGTAAATATATTTTTTGTTTTCTAGAGGGATTTTTATTTCTTCTTCCATAGCTTGCTAGAAGTATATCAAATCTACTGGCGCTATCACTTTGGAGTTTGACTGGCTTCATATATAATATACAAGTGAAAAAGCCGATTGATGTAAAGCTCACCAAAGAGGGTTTTGAAAAACTTCAAAAAGAACTCGAAGAGTTAAAGGCAAAAAGGCCGGGAGTTGTAACCAGGCTTACTGCAGCCCGTGAACAGGGCGACCTTTCGGAAAATGCCGGCTATCACGCTGCCAAAGACGAACTGGGGTATGTTGATTCACGCATTAATGAAATCAAGCTCCTACTTCGATTCGGGGATGTAGTTGAGTCAAAAGGCGCAGAGACGGTTGGGATTGGAAATACAGTTATTGTTGAAAACGGGCAGGGGCAAAATGAATTTAGCTTGGTCGGCCATTTTGAGGCAGACCCGACCTTAGGTAAACTTTCCGAGAAATCCCCAATAGGTGCAGCTTTAATTGGCAAAAAAGTCGGTGAAGCCGTAGAAATCGATGTGCCCGACGGCAAAATTACCTTTAAAATAGTTGAAATTAGGTGATGTTGACAGCCTAAACTGCATACTATTATAATAAACCTATAACTGCGTTAGGGCGCAGTTTTTAGTGGCAAAATGATCGAAAGCAACTTTGAAAATCCAATGGAAGGTATGCAAACCCGTGAGCCAATACGACTCAAGCGGGGCCAAAGGACGGTCTTAAATCACATTTACGAAGGTTCTACTGTTTCCGTTTTTTTCCATCCTCAGCTGAGAAGAGGTTTAGTTTTGTTGTCAAAAGACCCGGAAAGCATATGTGGCCCAAAGGCTGTTTTAAGAGACAACCCAGATAATATCCAAGGGAAGGAACTTGGAATCCACGACCCTGTTATTTTTAAAGAAGGCCAGGTTGTAGTAGTGCATCATCCTAAAAGTGAAGAGGTTATAAAAGTTAGACTTATTGACGATAAACAAAGTGGCGACATCTATATGCAACTCGGATTCGAAAGGCAAGCCGTTTTGAAAACTTAACCAAGTTTTTCAATTTAACTACTCTGTGCTTGTTAGCTTCGACTTCCTTATAATATAATTACCTATGTGAAAGGTGTTATTTTAGCAGGCGGTTTAGGAACTCGGCTTTACCCACTAACTCACGCCACCAACAAGCATTTACTCCCCGTTTTTGACCAGCCAATGATCTATTACCCGATCCAGACACTGGTTAAAGCAGGCATCGAAGATATTCTCATTGTGGTTGGAGGTCCCCACGCCGGCGATTTTATAAGGGTTCTGCAAAATGGTAAAGAATTCGGGATCAGGCACCTGGAATACGCCTACCAGAACTCAGGCGATGGGGGAATTGCTGATGCCCTGAAACTTGCCGCAGATTTTGCAGATGATCAGCCAATTACAGTTATTCTTGGTGACAATTGTACTGATGCGGATCTATCAAAAGAGGTGAAATCTTTTAAAGATGGAGCAGTAATTTTCTTAAAAGACGTTGAAGATCCGGAAAGATTTGGAATTGCCGAACTAGACCCAAAAGATCCCGAAAAAGTAATCGGAATCGAGGAAAAACCTAAAAGTCCAAAAAGCAACAAGGCGGTGACAGGTGTTTACATTTACGACAGCAATGTTTTTTCCCACATCAAAAAAATTAAACCGTCAGCAAGGGGCCAATTGGAAATTACAGATGTCAACAACATTTACATTAACGAAGGCAAACTTAGATGGGCAGAGCTTGCAGGTTTTTGGTCCGACGCGGGCACTTTCGACAGTCTTTACAGGACAAATGTTTTTTGGGCACGAAAACTCTTAGGCAAAAAAGAAAAAGACCTCACCACTTTTTAAATCACATGAGCAAAGTATTAGTAACAGGCGGCGCCGGATTTATAGGCTCTAACTTTGTCCATTATTGGCTTAAAACTCACCCCGAAGACGAGGTGGTTAACTTCGACAAACTAACTTATGCCGGGAACCTCGAAAATCTTTCCGACTTAAAGGACAATCCGAATTACAAATTTGTAAAAGGGGATATTGCTAACTCAGATGATGTCAAAAAGGCAATGGAGGGTGTAGATATAGTTGTTAATTTCGCAGCCGAATCTCATGTTGACAGGTCCATTCAGGACCCCGCACCCTTCGTTATCACGAATGTAGTTGGTACTCAAGTGCTTTTAGACAGCGCCAAAAACGCTAAAGTAAAAAGGTTTCATCATGTTTCAACGGACGAGGTTTTCGGTGCGCTAAAACTGGAATCTAAAGAAAAATTTAACGAGGAAACAAAATATAGTCCCAACAGTCCGTACGCCGCATCAAAAGCAGCTTCGGATCATTTGGTCCGTGCATATTTTGAAACATACGAACTGCCAATAACCATCACCAACTGTTCGAATAATTTTGGCCCTTACCAGTACCCGGAAAAATTAATATCGCTTGCGATTACTAATTTGTTGGAAGGCGAAAAAGTGCCTGTTTACGGAGACGGTCTTTATGTCCGGGACTGGCTTTATGTCCAAGATCATTGCAGTGCAATAGATTTGGTTTTGCAAAAAGGCAAAGTGGGCGAAACATATTGCATTGGCGTCGATAACGACACTCCAAATATAAAAGTCATAAGACTGATTCTTGAGGCCCTAGGATTCGGTGAGGAAAAAATTGAACATGTAACCGACAGACCTGGTCACGACAGGCGCTATGCAATAGATGCTACAAAAATAAAAAAAGAATTAGGTTGGAAACCCAGTTTTCAATTCGAGGAGGCAATTGATCTAACTGTAAAATGGTACAAAGAAAATCAAAATTGGTGGAAAAGCCTAAGGAATAAGGATTACCTGGACTATTACAAAAGGCAGTATACTGAAAGAGGGGAAAAATGAATAACAGCTACTTTGACTTGGCCCACCAGCAGGAGCTTATTGAAGGGATCGTTATTAGAAAACTCATAATCCATAAGGACGAAACCGGTGCTCTCTTTGAAACTCTAAGACGCGACTGGCAGGATGTCTATAACGAAGGAAACTTAAATTTCCAAATGCAATATATGTCTATAACGCCACCCGGAATTGCGCGTGACGAAAAACAGTGGCATGTTCATAAAAATCAAAGCGATCGGTTTATCTGTGCTTCTGGAAGAATCGTAACGGCAGTTTTTGACCCGAGACCCAATTCAAAAACAATTGGCAAGTTAAATTTATTTGTGATGGGTCCTGGTTCGGAAGATGAAATGTATATGCTTATTATTCCTCCCGAGACCTACCATGGTTTCACGGTTATTTCCAAAGACCAGGGATATCTTCTAAACTTCCCCACTCAGCTTTACAATCCCCAGGATGAAGGGCGGATAGACCATGCACAAGATTTTTCATGGCAGAGCGTAAGGGAGGATTTTGGGCTCTGAGACCTCAAAAAAAATTGCAGTCATCGGTGCTTCCTCCATGGTTGGCTCACGTTTCTGCGAGCTTTTTAAAAAACCTCAAAATTTAACAAAGGCAGATCTTACAGGTCAAAATAGCATAGATATAACAAACTCCTCGTCGGTTGATAAATTCTTTGCCAAAAATAATTTTGATGTTGCTATTCTTTTTTCCGCCTATACGGATGTCGATGGGGCAGAGGCTCAGCGCAACGATAAAAATGGTTCTTGCTGGCAGATAAATGTATCAGGACTTACAAATGTTGTTCAAGCCTGCCAAAAAAACAAAAAGAAGTTGATTTTTATATCAACCAGCTTTGTCTTCGACGGTGAAAAAGGTCCGTACGGTGAAACCGAAAGTCGGGGTGGAAATCTTGAAAAAATTTCCTGGTATGGAATTACAAAAATAACAGGTGAAGAAATTGTCGAAAGGCTAGGACTCGATTTTTTGACCCTAAGAATCGCTTATCCTTATCGGTCAAGTTTTCCCAAAAAGGACGATTTTGCCAGGCAAATTCTTAAAAAATTCGAAGAGAGCAGTCTTTACCCAATGTTTACGGACCAAATTATTAGCCCCACTTTCGCAGACGATCTAGCCCCGGCAGTAGAAACCTTATTAGGCTCTAATTCATCCGGAATATTTCACCTAGGCAGTCCTTCACAGACGACTCCATATGATTTCGCCTTCGAACTTCTGAAAACATATGGTAAGAACCCTTCCCAACTAAAAAAAGGCTCACTGGCCGATTTATTAAATGGGCATGGAAGAACACCCAGGCCGGTTAATTCTGCAATGATTTGCGACAAAATCAAAAGCCTTGGATTCGAGCCAACGGACTGGAAAGAAGGAATCCAAAAAATGTTTGCCCAAAGCAAAAATTGATTTGATGCTTTCAAGTTAGCTAAAATATTGAACATGACTATAACAGTTATCGGTGCAGGCTATGTTGGTTTGGTAACTGCATCCGTTTTTGCCGAACTTGGAAATAAGGTTTTCTGTGTGGATATTGATGAAGTTAAAATCGCAAACCTCAAAAAAGGCATTGTTCCGTTCTATGAACCGTCCCTCGGGGAATATATATCAAGAAATATCAACGAAAAACGCCTCTTTTTTACAAATTCCTACGGCCAGTCGGTGCCCAAATCCCAAATAGTATTTATTTGTGTCGGAACTCCTCCGAAAGAAAACGGAGAGGCAAATCTCACTTATCTCTTTTCAGCCGTTGAAGAAGCGGCAAAAAATTTAAAAGGCTACACACTAATTACCATAAAAAGCACTATCCCTATTGGATTTGAAGACGATCTCGAGGCACTTGTTAAAAAATACGCAAAAACCAAATATGAATTCGCTTCATCGCCGGAATTTTTAAGAGAAGGCACGGCCATTTCGGATTCCCTTCATCCGGACAGAATTATCATAGGAACAAACAGCAAAAAAGCCGAAAAAATGCTACTTGAGTTACACGCACCGCTGCCCGGCGAAAGGATAATCTGCGACATGAGAAGTGCTCAGCTCATAAAATATGCTTCCAACTCTTTTCTGGCTGCAAAAATATCTTTCGCCAATGCGTTGGCTACAATCTGTGAACGTACCGGAGCGGATGTAACAAAAGTGGTTCAAGGGGTTGGTGCGGATAAAAGGATTGGGCATTCTTATCTTTATCCCGGTGTAGGATACGGTGGTTCATGCCTGCCAAAGGATGTTTTGGCATTTATTGCTCAGACGAGAAATTTTGATTACGATTTCGAACTTTTGAGAGCGGTCGATGCTATCAACAATGGGCAGGTTGCAAGTTTAGTCAACAAAGTCAGGCAATCCTTAAATTTAACCGAGAAACAGGGGAAAAATTTAGCTGGCGTCGAAATTGCCGTATTGGGTTTAGCTTTCAAGCCCAATACAGACGACATGAGAGACGCACCGTCAATTAAAATAATCAACTCCTTTCAAGATCTTGGCGCAAAAGTTACGGCCTACGACCCAAAAGCAAACGAGGCAGCCAAAAAAATACTGCCGGATATTAAATATTCTGATGATCTTTATGAAGCTATCAGCAATAAAGATTTGATGGTAATTGTTACTGAATGGCCCGAATTTGCAGAAATTGATTTAGAAAAAGCTAAAAAACTCTTAAAAAAACCGGTTATCGTTGACGGTAGAAATATTTTTGATGCAAAAAAAGTCAGAGCCCTTGGATTTTCATACACGGGTGTAGGTAGATGAAAAAAGCCCTTGTTACTGGAGCCGGCGGCTTTGTAGGCGGCCACCTAAACGAACATTTACAAGCAGGCGGCATCGAAGTTTTTGGGCTTGTCCACCCCCAACATTCTCCGAAAATTTCTAAATTTCCAAAAAAGGTCAAAATTGAAAAATGTGACATATTAAAAAAAGAAGACCTTGAAAAACTATTAAAAGGGCAAAAATTTGATTATGTTTTTCATCTTGCAGCTTTTTCTTCTCCACCTGCAAGTTTTATAAACCCAAAAGAAACTCTGGAAAACAACATCATCGGGCAGTTAAATTTGCTTGAAACCCTAAAAAAAACATCGCCAGATGCAAGGGTTTTAATTATCGGATCAGCAGAAGAGTATGGAGCTGTCTCAACCGAAAATATACCTGTTGGTGAAGATACACCTTTGGCGCCGCTTTCACCTTATGCGGTTTCCAAGGTCGCACAGGATTTTTTAGGATTAAAATACTTCCTTAGTGAAAAACTGCAAATTGTCAGAGTTCGCCCTTTTAACCATATTGGACCCGGCCAGTCTCCGGCTTTTGTGGTGCCGGCTTTTGCTTCCCAGATAGCCAGGCTTGAAAAAATTGGCGGTGGGGAAATGCTTGTTGGTAATTTAAATTCCTGGCGTGATTTTACAGATGTTCGCGATATCGTCAAAGCTTATCTTTTGGCCCTTACAAAAGGCGAGCCTGGGGAGGTTTATAACATTGGTTCTGGAAAAGCATACAAAATAGCTGATATATTAAAAGAATTAATTTCGTACGCAAAAGTTGAAATTAGAATTAGGCAGGATAAAAAATTATTAAGAGACAAAGACATAGCCAAAGTATATTGCGATTTTTCAAAGTTTAAAAAACAAACAGGTTGGTATCCAAAAATATCCATTTCTAAAACACTTTTTGATACAATTGACTACGAGAGAAAAAAGCTAAACTAAATGGCTAAAAAAAGAGCACTTATAACGGGAATAACAGGCCAGGACGGTTCTTACCTTGCCGAATTTTTGCTGTCTAAAGATTACCAGGTGTACGGCCTGACAAGAAGAACGTCAACGCCAAACTACGAAAGAATCAAACACATCGAGGACCAAATTGAGTTAATCCCGGGGGATCTGCTTGACCAGCAATCACTAACCACAGCGGTAGAGATTTCTAAACCGGACGAAATTTATAATCTTGCTGCCCAAAGCTTCGTTGCAACTTCCTGGTCTCAACCCGTGTTGACGGGTGAATTTACAGCTCTTGGTGTAACAAGAATGCTTGAAGCGATGCGCCAACTGGCACCAAAGGCTAAATTTTACCAAGCATCTTCATCTGAAATGTTTGGACAGGCAGAGGAATCACCCCAAACAGAAAAAACCAGGTTTCATCCGAGAAGTCCTTACGGTGTTGCCAAAGTTTACGGCCACTGGATTACAATCAATTACCGTGAATCGTACAATCTTTTTGCTGTCTCGGGAATTCTGTTTAACCACGAGTCTCCCAGGCGTGGTTTGGAATTTGTTACCCGTAAAATTTCCCACGGAGTAGCCAGAATACACCTAGGTCAAGCAAGCGAGCTTGTCTTGGGCAACCTTAATGCAAGGCGTGATTGGGGTTTTGCAGGCGACTATGTACAGGCAATGTGGAAAATGCTTCAACAAGACAAACCAGACGATTATGTTATTGCAACAGGTGAAAATCATTCAGTAGAGGATTTTGTAATAGAGGCTTTCAAGGCGGTAGGCATTTCCGACTGGAAAAAATATGTTAAGACTTCAAAAGATTTCATGCGCCCCGCCGAAGTAGATTTCTTAATTGGCGACTCACAAAAAGCCAAAAAAGTTCTAGGGTGGGAGCCTAATGTATCATTTTCCGACCTTGTCAAAATGATGGTAGAAAACGATATTTCCCTCCTGAAGAAAAATTCCAAATGAGACTGGTTGTTAATATCCCAACCTACAACGAAGAAGATAATATCGCTGACGTTATCAAAAACGTTCTAAAATCGGCAAAAAGCATGCCCAAACTCGATGTCCATGTTTTAATTTCAGATAGCCACTCCCCGGACAAAACTGCAGAAATTGTAAAAGAAATATCCAAAACTAATCAAAAAGTGCATTACCTAGATGTCAAGGAAAGAGGGCTTGGAATTGGAATAGTTAAAGGCCACAGATACGCAGTAGACAAGCTAAAGGCAGATATTTTAGCTCAAATGGACGGCGACATGTCCCACGACCCCTCCACGTTGCCCGAGATGGTTCAGTTTATTGAAGCAGGTTATGACTTGGTAGTTGGATCAAGGCTTATGAAAGAAGGAAAAAATTTATTGGGCTGGCACAGACGCCTCTTCACCAGAGGCTCAGCTTTTTATTGCAAGCTTGCTTGGGGGACTTTTTCGATTTCGGAATATACCAACTCTTATCGGGTTTTTACCAAAAAGCTTTTTGAAAATGTCAATTTTGCAAAAGTTCCCTGGCGATCGAAAACTTACATAATCCAGCCTGCCTTTTTATACGCCGCGCTTTTGGCTGGGGCAAAAGTAAAAGAAGTCCCCATTACTTTTAGGGACAGGAAGAAAGGCTATTCAAAAGCAAAAATTGTCTCTTACACTTTTGATGTTCTGAAGTTTGGTATCAAAGTAAGAATAGAACGGTCAAAAACATTTATAAAATTTCTTTCCGTCGGAACCTTAACTTATTTTGTTAATGCAATTCTTTTGGGTCTTTTGTATCGCGGAAATATCTATTCAATGAAAGTTTTACCTAATGCAATTTTATCTTTCATCCCTGTAAGTCACCCTTCCACAAAAATATTATTTATATATCTTGACAGGTTATTTGTTTCTTCACTAATTTCCATTGAAGCCTCGATAATTATTAATTTCTTCTTTCACGACAGCTGGACGTTTAGACACCGCAATAGGGAAGGAAGCAAACTAAAAAGGTTTTTGAAATTTAATCTATCTTCAGTTGGAAGTCCTATTATCCAATTGGCAAGCATATTAACTTTTGTCCAAGTTCTTCATACAAGCGAACAGGTCGGCTTAGCAGTCGGAGTCATAATCGGGCTTTTTGTAAACTACACAGTCAACCTCATATGGATTTGGAAGGAACACCCAAATCAAGGTCTTTCGGAAAAAGGCGCAAACTAAACAAAATAATATGCCCAAACTGACTTACGACCGCGTAATACTTTTTCTTTTTATCTTACTTATATTGGTTGCGGTTTTTTTCAGATTTTACAAAATTAGAGATTATATCGTTTTTCTAGGGGATGAAGGCAGGGATATGATCGTAATAAGAGATATTTTTGTCAAGCATCATATTCCATTTTTAGGACCTACCGCTTCAGTCGGCGGGTTTTACTTGGGCCCGATTTACTATTGGATGGCAGCCCCGTTCTTACTTTTGTGGGGTTTTGACCCGGTTGGCCCTTCATATATGGTTGCAATCTTTGGCCTGCTGACAGTTCTGTTGCTTTACAAGTTTTTGAAAGAAACTGTTGGTTTTTGGCCGGCTCTTTTAGTAGGCCTTCTTTACAGTACTGCCCCTTTAATTGTTAGGTACTCAAGATCTTCGTGGAATCCTAATCCTCTACCGTTTTTCTCGCTTCTGCTTATCTACATGACATATTTGGGTATAAAAAAGACTAAGCCGATATTTTTTCTTGCAGCAGGCCTCGCATTTGGAATCGCAATACAACTACACTATTTAGCGCTCCTTCTTCTGCTGGTATTTTTGGCAATCGTGCTTCTTTCGTCAAACTGGAAGAGCTGGCCTAAAAGCATAGGGTTTTACATAGTTGGAGCACTTATTACCTTTTCGCCATTTTTGTTGTTCGAAGCATCTCACAACTTTCCGAATTTTAGGACTATTCTTGAATTCGTTACAAGAGGAACAAATGTGGGTTATAAAAATTTTAACTTTCTTTGGCTTATCACAAATACAGGCAATATCTTTTTAGAAGAAATTTCCCACCTAGCGGGCACAGTATATACAAAAATAATCTTGTGGGGTTTGCTTTTATTGTCGCTTTACGGATTTTACATAAATAGAAGAGACATAAGGGAAAGACTCAAGTACACAATAGGATTTATATGGTTTTTCGGGGGTCTTCTTATTTTGCGCTTGTATACCGGGAATTTAAATGATTATTACTTTGGATTTATTTTTCCGGCGCCATTTTTCCTACTGGGTCTAATCTTTAGTGAGTTTTGGAAAAACAGGTTTTTAAGAATAATTCCCCTTGCTCTCACACTAGCTGCTTTAATTTGGTTTACAAATCATGCATTCTTTAAAAACCCTCCGAATAAGCTAATTGATCAAACTCAAAACATAGCTCAAGAAATTATTCAAAAAGCAGACAGCAAACCATATAACTTTGCATTAATATCGGACCACAATAGCGATCACGCTTACCGTTATTTTTTGGATATCAAGGGTAGCCGGCCAACCCAACTGGAAACTATGGTTACCGACCAGCTTATTATTTTATGTGAATCGCAAAAATGCTCGCCGCTTGGAAACCCACTTTGGGAAATTGCGGCCTTCGGAAGGGGAGAAGTAGTCGGTGAATGGGACCTTCCAAAATACGGCTTTAAGCTTTTTCGCCTGACCCACTGGGCTGGGGCTCCTTCTCCTGCTGGAAAACCGGCCGTCAAAGGTGGATAATATAGGCGATTTTAGAAATGTTAAAAAATATTGTCTCGGCAAAACAATTTGACAAAGCCACAATAGAGCATATTCTCGAAACCGCAGATCAAGTTAGATCTAAAAATTACGACCCCAATGCCTTGTCCGGAAAAATTATGGCGACACTCTTTTATGAGCCGTCTACAAGAACAAGGCTATCTTTTGAATCGTCGATGCTCAGGCTAGGAGGGGGTGTCATCTCCACCGAAAGTGCTGCCGAATTTTCATCAGCTGCAAAAGGAGAGACCCTTGAGGACACAATCAGAGTTGTCAACGCCTTTAGCGATGTCATTGTCCTGAGGCACTTTTCGGCCGGTGCGTCGGAAATTGCTCAGCGCTATTCGAGGGTACCAATCGTAAACGCAGGGGACGGTAACGGAGAACATCCTACCCAGGCACTTCTGGACCTCTATACAATTTTTTCGAAATTCTCAAAAAGAGATATTACAATCGCAATGGTTGGAGATCTGCTAAACGGAAGGACAATTCATTCATTAAGTGTCTTTCTAGCTCTATATCCCAAAATAAAGCTTGTTTATGTTTCACCGGAAGCCCTGGCAATTCCCAAGACTCTTAGATCTCACCTTAAATCGAAAGGAATCAAATTCAAAGAAACCCTGGATTTAAACGTTGCTCTAAAAACAGCAGACGTAATTTACCAAACCAGGATCCAAAAAGAGCGCTTCAAAAATGAAACGGATTATGTAAAATTTAAGGGTCTTTATATAATCGACAAAAACAGCCTAAAACAGCTTAAAAAAACCTCAATTATTATGCACCCCCTGCCGAGAATAAACGAGATCACAACAGATGTAGACAAAGACCCCCGTGCTGTTTATTTCCAGCAGGTCCAAAACGGGCTTTATATTAGAATGTCTGTTCTTCTTTATCTCTTTGACAAAACCTCTAAAAAAACTCGATAATTAGTTAATGGACGAAAACCCACACCTGTCTGTGGTTATCCCTGCATATAATGAGGAGCCTAATTTCAAAAGAGGCACCGTTGACGAAGTACCTGAATACCTCAAAAAACAGACATACCCATACGAAATTTTAATCGTAGACGACGGTTCAAGCGATGCAACTGCCACCCTTGCGGAGAGTTTTGCCAAAAAACACAAGAATGTCCATGTGGTTAAAAACCCTCACGAAGGCAAAGCAGCAACCGTCAAAGCCGGTGTAGAGCATGCAAAAGGTGAACTTATCCTTTTTACCGATTTTGACCAGGCAACGCCAATTCACGAAGTAGAAAGCCTTCTGCAATACTTTCCGGAATTCGATATTGTAATAGGCTCAAGGCAGCTTCCTGGGGCAAAAAGAGAGAAAGAACCTTTTCACAGGCATCTGATGGGTCTCGTTTTCAATATTCTCGTCCAGGTTATTGCGGTTCGGGGCATTTGGGACACACAAGCGGGCTTTAAATGTTTTAAAGCGTCAGTTGCCAAGGAGCTTTTCGGTGAGCTCAAAGTCTACGGTAAGGCCAAAAAAGTAGAAGGCGCCCTGGTTACAGCCTTTGATGTTGAGCTCTTATTTATTGCTAAAAAGAGAGGTTACAAGATTAAAGAAGTGCCGATAATCTGGCATCACGTTAACACTACCAGAGTTAGCCCCATAAAGGACTCCCTAAGAATGCTAAGGGATGTCATAAAAATTCGTTGGAATGACATGCGTGGATTCTACAATAAATCTTCAAAATAAAATTTCCAATTATTTAAAAAAATATGGAGAAGCAATCTTCCTTCCTATAAAATAAGCCCGTATGTCCAAACTTGAAAAATTTCTCCTTCTTGTAAACGCAACAATTTATGTGTGTGTTGCAATTTTTTCTTTTGCGTATGTAGATCTTAATCTCACCTTAAGTAAGAACCCTAATCTTTTAGGATTCGTTAACTCAATGCAATATTTAGGTTATTACAATAGGCCACAAGCAAACCTGATTTATATCGTGATGATTGTCGCGACACACGGGTTCTTTTTAGCGAACTTGATCCTGTTTCTCAAAAGAAAAATTTCAAAAAAATATTTGTTTTTCTCATCAGTTATAAACATTGTCATTCTGATTTTTGCTTATCCATACCTGTCATCAGATATTTTTAATTACATGTTTGATGCGAGAATCATATTTCACTATCATCTTAGTCCATACACCCACAAAGCTTTAGATTTTCCAAATGATGATTGGATACGCTTTATGCGTTGGACTCATAGATATTCTCCATATGGGCCGGCTTGGCTTTTGCTGTCGCTCGTGCCTTACGTGTTAGGGGTCGGAAAATTTACGCTCACGCTTTTAGCGTTTAAAGCATTTATTTCCGCTTTTCATCTCGCCAATATTTATTTGATATATCAAACTTTAAAACCTAAAAAAGAAAATATCAGACTTGCAGCAACTGCTCTTTATGCACTTAACCCACTTATTCTTATGGAAGGAATTATCAATGGCCATAACGACGTAGTTCTTGCAACATTTTTTCTTCTCCCAATTTATTTTGCATGCAAAAGAAACGCCCTTAAGACACTCACTTCAATAGTCGTAGGCGCGTTAATAAAATATATCCCGATCCTTAATTTACCTTGGTATATTTTTTATGCAAAAATAAAAAGTTTCAGTTTCCAGATGCTTTTAGTAGCAAACCTTGTAACCATGGCAATCTTCACATATCTTTTCTCTTCTTTTAAAATCAGTGCACCTTTTGTTTCCTCAGGGGCGACTCAAATTCAGTTTCAGCCTTGGTATCTTTTTTGGACTTTGCCTTTTGTAGCTTTAATCGCCAACACTTGGCTGTCTATTTTCTTTATCGCTTTAGCCATAGGAGCTAGTCTTAGATACGTACCGTTCATCTATTATGGGGATTGGAGCCACCGTGGCACGGTAGAGTTTATGACGATTGCAACTTTAGCACCTACATTTATAATTGGTCTTGTATTTTTGCTTTATAAATTTGCCCAACTAACCCACGGTGAAAAACAAAAATAAATCTTCAATCACAAGCCTTTTAAAATCCGCTTCGCCGTTTATAGCCATAATTGGTGTAACTCTTTTGATTTTCTTTAAAATTTTTACCAAAGGTTTATATCCAATCCCGGGCGACCTTCTGGTTTCTTTCTACTTTCCCTGGTATTCAGGTGGCTGGGTTGGTTATGATCCCTGGACCACCCACAAAGAAATGCTTGCAGCAGATTCCATAAGGCAAATATACTTATGGAAAGAATTTGCTGCACAGCAATTTTTGTCAGGCCATTTTCCGCTTTGGAATCCGTTTACTTTTTCCGGTCAACCATTACTTGCCAACTTTCAGTCAAGCGTTTTTTACCCTTTTAATATTTTTTATTTCTTAACCGACGCTAGAAACGCATGGATCATCCTGGTCGCAATTCAACCTCTTTTAGCCGGAATTTTCATGTACATTTGCCTTAAAGGCTTCAAAATTCCAAAAGTGTCTGCTCTTTTTGGATCCATTGCTTTTATGTTTTCAAGTTATTTAATAGATCGGAA
>JAKALT010000002.1 GCA_021813125.1 bacterium
AACTTGCTTAAATTTCCTTTGAGAAATATGTGCATGTTTTAAGTATATGTTTTTCATTGTCTAAACAAGATATTCTAACACTCAAATGTGTTTAATCTTGTCTAGACCCTTTAATATTAGGCGATTACCAGAAGGTTTATCAACTATCTTTGTGCCGAGGGAGGGACTCGAACCCTCACGACCTTGCGGTCATCAGATTTTAAGTCTGACGTGTATACCGATTTCACCACCCCGGCGACTTTTGCATTTTAGCTTAAATTGACCTCTTGTTTCAATTAAAATCCCTAGGTAAAATAACTTCTCAATGAGAGATTCAGACGACGACCATTACCCGCCTATAGATGATGAAGAAAACGATGACGACAAAGTTAAGTCACCTGCTGTTCCCGGTGAAGAAGACCCGTTTTCCGGTGACGCCACATCTTCAGAATCACCTGACATAGACGAAGAGTTGGAGAAAGTTGGCCTAACAAGTGACGAAAATGGTGTAAGGCCTCTTGATGTTGACGAGGAACTGGAAGAAGAAGACTAGTAAATTTACCATTTCAAATTTTTAATTGTGATAAAATTATGAAGCTAAAGCTACGTCATAAATGCGCCTGTAGCTCAACGGATAGAGCACTCGTCTTCGGAACGAGTGGTTGGGGGTTCGAATCCCTCCAGGCGCGCCTAAGGCCCGCTAGCTCAATGGTAGAGCAGTTGCCTCTTAAGCAATTGGTTACAGGTTCGAATCCTGTGCGGGTCACTTCTTTCGGGGAGTAGCTCAGTTGGCTAGAGCGCTGCTTTTGGGAAGCAGAGGTCGAAGGTTCAAGTCCTTTCTCCCCGACTTAATTAGACTGTTACAACAGCATATTCACAAATCAAAATAAGTGGAATCGTTTCACATATCATTTACATTGACGGACTTATTGGCTACTTGGGGAACTTTATCAGGAACCGCAGGTTTAGTAATTGCACTTTTTTCTTATCTTAGAGATCGAGCGAAAGTTGTTATTAAAGTTACAAAAGATTGGAATGTGATAGGTTCTCCAATCCATGACAGGAATAAGCTCTATATAAATGTAAATGTTGCAAACAAGGGAAGACGTCCTGTTACTATTTCTAAAGTAGGTTTTGTATTCTTAAAACGAGTAGGTGGCGCTATTTTGGCAGATAGTATGCGTAATGGGCCTCAGACCTTGCAAGAGGGTCGAAGTGCTGACTTCACTCTTGATCAGAAAGAAACTGATTTCAGTGAAATAAATTATTTTACCGCCTACGACGCAGTTGGAAATGTGTATAAAAAAGGACACGCGCATTTTCCTAGACGATTTCTTTATTGGTTTTTACATTTATCGAGGATTAACGAAAGCCTAAAGCAGTTGGCAAAAATAAGCAGGAGTAGTCTTAGATAGTAATAATTCCTAATTTTTTCGAGTAAAAACTTGATTAATTCAATATCGACTACTGTAAAGGTTAGAACATCGTCCCATAGACCCGACAAACTATAGGTTGCATTTTTCTTTCTGAATACATATAATGTTCCCCTCATGAAAGAAGTTTCTCGTCGCGATTTTATTAAGGGGCTGTTGGGAGTGGCTATTGGTGTAGGTTCAGGCCTAACTCTAGAATCTCAAAATAATAATATTAATCATGTTGTTGAAAGGCATACTCAATTTAACAGTGAGAATGCCTCTATGCATCAAATGGCAGAAGATAAATGTTCGAAAAGCCCCAACCCCGAAGTGTGCGTAAAAAATTATAAGTTCCCTCTTGTGGATAGAATTTCATATTCGACCTTATATCCTGTGGTTGAAGAAGGTGTTTATAGAGCATTGCCAAGTTTTTTATTGGATGCTACTAATGACACTTGTGATGATATTGAAACTGCAGCGAAAAAGGTCATTACTGGATCTGGAGGAATTTTACTTTCACGACGTGAGTTGTTAATTGGTGTTCCAGCGTCTTTGATCTTTGGTTTATCGCATAATGTTACCGAACATGGTGTTGATACAAATACTTTACCAACAGTTCAAACAACAGGTGGTTTTATGTTGTGGTACCTACAAAGAAAATTTGGTTTTGGTTCAAATACTGCTGCGCACATTGCTTTCAATTTAAGATATTTAAATTAAAATTTAAAATTCGAAGTTCGTCTAATATAGCCGACTTTTATTTTGGTTATTTTCTGGATTGAAGGTATTCTAGTAGCCCGTGATGCAAGTGATCTTGCCCCGGCCACAGAACGATATTGTAGCCGCTTTCGAACTCAGCCGGATTCTCATCCCTAAAATCTATTGATCGAACTGCTTTGGGAAGAGCTTCACTTATATGCCTATCGGTTCCGCCTCTGATGGTTGAAAATTTATCTCCCCATACCTCGATATGGTTAGGGTCCTCCAGATCTTTTTTGGAAAGGCCGATTGATAATAAAATTGCCGGATCGTCCAAAACGTGTTTGACGGAAGTTGTTTTATTTACTCCTTTTACTGTTAAATCCACCGCAAACACTCCGGCTATTTTTGGGCTTACAGGTAGATTTGCTTCGTCAATTAATTGCTGTGCCCTTTCTACTATTGGGATTCTTAGATCATACGAGTCATTTGTTTGTGGTACTTCCGTTTCGAGTTTGGATGCCTGCTCGGGTGTTAAATCGTAGCCATTGACGACTTCGAAGGTTATCTGAGGACCTCTGTCTTCGAGCATTACCGCCTTTGGATTATCCCCTACCTTTTTCTTGAATTCGGCAACTGACATTGTGTCGTACGTTTCAAGCTGAAATTCGTGTACTAGCTTGCGGATAACTTCTCGCCATTTATCTTTTTGGTCTTGTGTCATTGCAGTTTCGTAAACGCTATAAAACGGCTTGTCTTGCAGATTTCCCCGTTCGTCATAACCCCAGACTTCTGCCCCGCTGCAATGCCCTATTAAGATTTTTCCTCTGAGTTCCTTTGGAATCTGGTCAACAATTCGCCACTGAATGCTTTTTATGCTTTGTCCAGTTACAAAAAATATAGCTTTACCTTCTGAAAGCAGTTTTGTCAGCTCCTCGGCCATTGCAGGATCTGCCGGGACGTATAAGTCTGCAACCGTTTCGTCTACGTCTGAAATGATGAGTTTTACCTTATCGTTCCACTTAACTTCAGTACTTTTAGTTGATTCCATTTCAGGATCCTCCATACGAAATAGTATAACTTTTTATAGGTATTTGGATAAATAAGCGAGTTATTCTTCCGGAAGATGTCCTCTGACTGTGGATTGGCTTGCTTGGATTATCAGGTCAACGTCTCTTCTTGCGGGATTGTTATTTTGGGGATCGATAAGATCGGATGTATTCGGAACAGTATGAATCGCTATTGCGTCCTGAGGAATCATATGCCCAAGGCTGCGGAAACTTAGACCTTGATGTGTTCTGTGGAAATATACGCTTGTAGCTTATCCTTCTATTTTGTTCATTTTAGAAATTTACTTGTTGGGTCAAGCTTTATTTCTGAATCATCTAGTATTGGCATAGCGCCATTTGTTGCACCGTTTCCGAATCGTTTGGATGTTCTGTGTGCATGATGCTCCCCAAGGGTAACATTGCTAGGAGGTGCTGGATTTAGGATTGATGGGGTTTGTGTGAGTTCGTGTGCTATTTCGCTAGAACTTGGCACAAGATGAACATGGTATTCGTTGTCGGTACCCGTTCCCGGTCTAAAAGGCATTCCATACGCACGCTCTTCATGCCTTATGGCTTCCCTGTTGTCTCTTGTTCTTTCTTGTCCCATTTAAAAAACTGCGCCTGTGGCTGCAGCTTGGAAAAGATAGCCCTATTTAATTTGCTTTGTCAAGCCGTGCGTTAGCCACTAAACAACCTTGCAATATCTTCATTGCTTTTCTAAAAGATGCAAGGTTAGGACTTAATCTTGTTTTTCGGAACCCTTTATTGCAGCTTCGATAACATCTTTTGGTAATGCTGCTGTTGAAAGCAGGGCTTTTCGGACTGCCCCACCCGCTTCGGAACCAATTTCGTCTGCAGCTTTTATAACGCCTACGACGGCCTTTGTGGTGGCATCCGTTGCGTCCGTACCAATGTCGGATGCGGCGGCAATTACGCCACGAACGGCTCCAACTCCAGCTTCGCCCAAATCCCCGCCTACTTCGGAAACACCTTTTATTGCTCCTTCTGCGGCTTCCTGGATTGCTCCACCTGTGTCTGCTCCAACTTCTTTTGCGGCATCTATTGCGCCTTCTACTATTCCTGCTACACCGTCCGTAGTTGATTGTGCCGACTTGGATGCAGCAGCAGCTCCACCGGATACAACATCTGAAATTACGGTCATACTACCGGTTGCAACCTCGCCCGCTCCTTTGACGGTTTCAATTACCGTGTTTTTGGCAGTGTCTCTGGCGGTTGCTACAACATCCCCCGCGCTTTCTATGACTGACGATAACGAGTCGCTCACTTTATTTGCTAACGCACTTAACATATAAAATCACCTCCTTTTTAAAAATTGATACTATTAAAATGATAAATCAAATGTTTGGGAAAAGTAAGCTATGAACGTATTTCTAATTTTTCCGCGCTTAAAGTTAGGCTTTTTCACCTGTTAAGTCATAAAAAGTCCTGCTTATTTGTACTTGGGCTTGATTTGGTAAATAAGGTAAAAACCAATCGCGGCACCGATGATGCTTGATACTGAAATACCAATTACCGATGCAACAACATTTACCACTTCACTCCAAAAGAGCATATTCCAGCCGTTTAACTTTCCTGCTTTAAGGCCAGGATAAGCAAGAAGCATGAGAACGCTTGAAATGAGCCACCCAGCTGCTGCGAAAATGCCAAGGCCCCAGTTATGTGCTCCAGCCATTAAGGCAAATGGAGACAGCGCCGTTAAGATTCCGAATGCGGAAAGGGCGCCTATAACACCCAGGATACCGAATATTAAAGCCAACCACGGTGTGATTTTGAAAATTGCGTCAACTGCGTTGGGTGGTAAGGGGGGCATCTTTTTGAAAAAATCTTCAAGAGTTGCGTCTATTTGGTTTGCAGATTTTTCTGCCATTTAAATCACCTCCTTTTTCACAAGATGGATTAACTTTATACCTCTATTTTCGAAAAATCAATGGTTTTTTGGAAATGGGCTGCTGTTACTTGCCTTATTGGCACGTTACAGCAAACACAAACTTGTAGGGAGGTTTCGGATTTTTGTCACTTAGAAAATTGGAGTCTTGTTGCGGGTGCAGAAACAGCTGGCAACCCTCTTTTTCAAAAACAATTCCGGTTGGAATGGACGTATAGACCGTACTATTAGTTGACCAGCCGTAATCCACTAGATACGTTTTATAGTAATTATATATTTGAGACCATGGGTCGTTTGTGGTTAACACGATGTCTGCCGGCTGAACACAGGTGTCTTTTGGATTAAGGCAAACATTGTGGTGGGGTTTTATTTCCCAGGAAGAGTTATTTGGGTATTTGTATATGGTGCCTGCGGTTTGGATAGTTTTTTCGTTTGGTGATTTAGAATATTTGGCATATACAAAGTAAGTAACACCGACAACAAATAGTAATATAATAATCGGTAAGATAAAACCGCGGGTCATAATTTTATTTTAGCAATGTCCACTTTGAAGATAAAGGTAGTTCAAATAAATATTTACAAAGGCCGATACTTTAAAGAGTTGGTCAAATTTATAAAAAGCGAAAAACCCGATTTTGTTACCATGCAGGAAGTTACAACCGGGAACTTCAATCTGTACGATGATAAAAATGCAAATATTTTTGAAATGCTTGTTTCCGAATTGGGTATGTTTGGAGTTTACAATGGCGATCTAAAGCTAAAAGGTCAAAATAGCTCAATCTTTGGCAATGCAATTTTTAGCAAATGGAAAATTATAGATAAAAATGTACTTGTTTTAAAAAAGTTCAGACCCGTTACAAACTTGGAACTAGACGGCATATCCGGAGAAATCAGAGAGAAAATTGACCGTCATCTTCTTTGTGCGACTACTGAATTTATGGGAAACAAGATAGATATATTGTGTTGGCATGGGGCATGGACTGCCCCTCCCCAAGATACAAATGAAACGTTCAGGCAGGCAACGATGGTTTATGAATATCTTAAGAAGCTAAAAAATCCATTCATTTTGGGTGGAGACTTGAATGCAGTTATTCAAAGTAAGACTGTAAGCTTAATTGGGACGATCGCCAACAACTTAATGCTAGTGGCAAATGCCAAGGTAACAACAAATTTGA
Organism: bacterium; assembly: GCA_021813125.1. Lineage (GTDB taxonomy): Bacteria > Patescibacteriota > Microgenomatia > Curtissbacterales > GWA2-41-24 > JAKAJD01. Next base: position 6,224 of record JAKALT010000002.1, read on the forward strand.
AAGTCCACAAAATTGCTCCATTAGGATTTCTAATTGATTACATATTTTCATCAGAGGAATTCAAATTAAAGTTGATTAACGTACCCGGGGTTACTGTGTCTGATCATTTGCCTGTAGTTGCCGAGCTTGAGATAGACTTGTAAAGGTGATTCAAGAGTGTGTAATTTGGTAAAATGTATAAACTTTGCGGGTGTAGTTCAATGGCAGAACACCAGTTTTCCAAACTGGACACGAGGGTTCGATTCCCTTCACCCGCTCCAGATGGGACAGCAGTGCGTTTAAATGTACGAATAGACTGATATAACGGTCTAATCGAGTAGTTTAGTGTGTCGTTATAGCTCCAGGCCAGTCCGGACGTGAACATTGAACTAAATAGCACTTTTAGCTGTGAAATACTGGATCTTCTATACGTTTCCCCAAGGTCAGACAGCAGTGTTTTAATAAAAGAGGTTATTGCCTCTATATTGTATTTATCCAAAGTTGCATCGTCTTTCACAATTTGGGCTCTTATCATTTTGTCCTCTATTATGGCGCTCTGCTCTTTAAAAACCTCATCAGAGTAGACGCCGGACAGATTTTTCTCGACCAGTGTTTTTCTTAGTTCTCTAAGTCTTTCTATCTCGTTGTCGGCTTCGGCTTGAATCTTGTGTAATCGAGATGAACGAGCACGATAAGCTTGGTGTATGGAGTCGATGAAAAAGTTAAGGCACTTTTCTTTTGGTGTTAGTTCTTTTAGAAGATCAATCAAAACATCCTCAAGTTTTTTAACTGGAATAGAGATATGGTTGCATTTGCTGGAGCACCAATAGTAGGCATAGGCACCACCTGTTCCGTGGCTCCAGGCTCCGGTTAAACCCATCTGGCATCTTGCGCATTTCACAATTCTGCGCAAGGGGAACTCTTTGTTTTCGAAGGTTCTTCTGGACAGAGCTATTTTATTTGGGTTTCTGCCGTCTAAAATGGCTTGTACTTTGTAGAATTGCTCCTCAGTGATCATTGGTATATGCTGACCTTTCACCTCTTCAGGATAAGTTTGGGAGGCTAGAATTCCTGCATAAAATTTAAGCCTGAAAATTCTACAGACTGTTTGAGCTCTAAGCTGGTGGACTTTCTTGCCATGTACTTCCCTTAATCCCCAATCATTCATAATATTTGCCATTTCACGGGAACTTTTGGAGCCCGTTGCCATTAAGTCCCACGCTTTCTTCACGTTGTCCCAGGTTTCAGGATCCTTAACTGCAAATCCCCCTTGGAACTTGTACCCAATAGGCGGTTTCCCGCTAATTAGACCGGATAGAAAACGGGCTCTCAGGCCATTTTTTGCCCTCTCGCTTCTGACGTCGTTGTCAAGCTGTGCGAAACCGGCCAGCATGGTTTCAACCAATTTTTCAGTAGGAGAATCACCTGTAGGTTCGGTTGCCGAGATTATCGTAACATCGTATTCGGCTAATTTTTTCCGTATCGCCAAATAATCTGCTGTTATTCTTGATATCCTGTCGAGCCGATAAACAAATACGGCCTGAATTTTGTTTTTATTCTTCCGGCAGTATTCGAGAAGGCTAATAAGAACTGGTCTTCCGGTTATGCTTTTGGCTGAACGACCTTCCTCCCTGAACATTTCGATAACCTCAAAACCTCTTTTTTGTGCTTCCTTTGTACAAATTTCCTTTTGAGTATCTAAGGAGAAATTATCAACCTGCTCCTCGGTTGAAACTCTTAAGTAAATAATTGCTCTTTTCCCATCCGCATAGATAGTATTTTTTGGCTTCATACGCCTCCTTTATCATGTAATAGTTCTCTTAGTGTCTTACCTTTGAAAATCTCTCTTTCAAAATCGTCAAGCCAGCTTTCAGCCAGAAACTGGATTTCAGTTACAACATTTTTTAACTGTTCCTGTGTATATTGACTGGCCAATTCTCCTAGAATTTCTTTCGCACGTTTTAATGCCTTTTCTTCACTCCTTTGCTCCGGGAACAAATCATCTAAATGCTTAATAGTTGTTTCAGAAATATCAGTAGGTTTGAGTGTTTCCGGCGTCTGTACTTTTACTTTTTCTAATTCATTTACAGCTTGCGTAACTACTTGCTTTGAACTTATTAAAGGTGCTTCCTGTTTAGACCCAACCTCTGTTTCGAATAATGGCAGTCTTGTTATTTCTGTAGTTTCCATATCTTAGTTAACATATCTCTATAGAGATAGTATATATCTCGATCTGGTTAATTGTCAAGAGGAAATGAGGCTAAAATAAGTAAAATTTACATATTTACTTTTACGATATTGTTTGATATATTCCGATATACAAATCTGCTCTTTTATGTTCTGCCCAAAGGTATTGGGTGGAATATGACCGCATTTGAACAGTGGGAAGCTGATTTAGCACATAAGTTAGTTACCAATAGAGTAACTCCTCTTGAAACTATTACCCTGGTTTTAACTGTTTTTCTCTGGCCTGTTTTTATCTTTATAGCGGTTGTTCTATTACTTAAGGTATTTAAGAATTTTGGACACTTATTCCCTCAGTTAGTGGGTCAAGTTGTTCCGGAAAAATATCTACCGAATGAAGATAATGTCTTTCTAGAACTTTCCTTTCCATCAGATACCAGTAAATCTTCTTACGCAACAGAGCAGCTCTATACCCTAGTGCATACTCTAGCTCGCCAGAAAAACTTTCTTCAAAGGCTCACAAAATACAAAAAGCATTATTCTCTGGAAATTGTTTCAACAAAATCTGAAGGCATAAGATACGTTCTGGTTGCTCCCAGTTTTGAAGCCGACATCATTAAAAGGAGTCTGCTTTCATACTTACCTGGGATAAAGATTAGGGAAGTTAACGACTATCTTGAAAAACTAGTAAGTCCTGAGAGTCTACTGAATGTGGTTGAGCTAAAACTCTCAAATCACTTTGCGCTTTCATTGCAAGATCAAAAGACACTTTCCAAACACGACCCAATCTCCTACATAACTGGTGTTATGACCAAACTTAGCCCAGGTGAGCTCGTTTCCTACCAGGTTGTTACAACTCCCGTGTTATCTCAAATTCACACTTCCCAAACCCAGGAGATGCACGCTCTTCGCAGTAAAATGTATAAACAGGAGCCGCTAAATCAATATTTACAAAATGGTGTACCAGTGTTAATTAGTTTGCCTTTTTTGCTTATTAAGGCAGTGGGCAAAGTCTTTGGCTTTGCCATTATGGTTACTTACAGTATGGCGGTTGGGGCAGTTGATACAAGCGGTAAAAGTGTACCTTTTTTACAACCCGCAGCGATAAAAGTCGAACCATCTGAAATATATAACCCGTACGAACAGGAGCTAAGAACGGTCGTTAAAGAAAAGATTGACCAAAACCTTTTCGAGACCTCAATTAGGCTTCTGGTTGTCTCCAGAGACAAAGAAGATATATCAAAAAGAATTTCAGGGTTTCTCGCCGCCTTCGGGCCCTTTGCAAGCCCTTATCAGTCATTAGTTGCAAAAGGAAGCATGTTTAAAGGCAGAAGCACTAAGAAAAGGCTTTTAGATTTTCAGGACAGAGTTGTTTCAAAAGGACTAGGTACTGATAATCCACTGCTTTCAGCTTCGGAAATTTCTGATATTTACCATTTTCCATATTCAGATACAACAAAAACAGAAGATATCGTCAAGGTTTACAGCAAAGACTTGCCCGCACCCCTATCTCTAAAAAGGGGTGAAGAACTTGACGTAGTGTTTGGGGTTAATAATTACGGGGGAAAAGAAACAGATATTGGTCTCACTGATGAAACCCGCGACAAACACGTCTTCATTGCTGGAGCCACAGGTTCCGGAAAAAGTACGGTACTTTTTAATATGGCCAAAGGAGATATCCAAAAAGGCCGTGGGGTGGCGGTTATTGACCCGCACGGAGACTTGGCAGAAGACCTTTTGACGACTGTTCCCGCAAAAAGAATAAACGATTTTGTCTACATCAACCCATTTGACCTTAAGTTTCCTGTTGGGATCAACTTACTTGAGCTACCGGAAGGACTTGACGAAGACGAGTTAGAGCTTGAGAAAGAATTAGTTTGTGAATCGGTGATAACAATCTTCAGAAGAGTTTTTACAAAAGAGGATAACATTGATGCCCATAGGATTGAATATATCTTAAGAAACACGATATATACGGCCTTTACAGTCAAAGGCAGGACGATCTTTACAATTTACGACCTGTTAAATAATCCGGATTACAGAAAGACAGTACTTGCATCGCTTAGCGATGAAAACCTGCAAAACTTCTGGAAGAACGAGTTCGGCAAGGCTGGTAATTTCCAGATCGTGAAGATGGTATCTGGAGTAACGGCCAAGGTTGGAAGATTTCTATTCTCGCCAACAGCTAGACGGATCTTAGAGCAAAAGCACTCGACCATTAACTTTGATGAGATTCTTGCCCAGAAAAAGATCTTAATCTGTAACCTTGCCGAAGGAAAACTAGGTGAGGATACTTCCCAAATCTTAGGTATGGCAATTATCTCCAAGATCCAGCAGGCCGCCCAACGAAGGGTAAGGCAAGATATATCAACCAGAACCCCTTTTTACCTCTACATTGACGAGTTTCAAAACTTTGCCACCACTGCTTTTACTAAAATCCTGTCCGGAGGTAGAAAGTTCGGACTAAGGATAACCATTGCCGAGCAATCAACTTCCCAGCAAAAAGACAAAGACATAGTAAACATTATCCTGGCCAACGTCGGCACTGTCACCTCCTTCCTGTCTTAAAAAATGTATTTCTGGAAGCATGCGCATGCTTCCAATAAGTGAATCTATTTAGCGGGGTGAATTTTGCAAGGGCGAGCGCAAGCTCGTTTATCTAGACCCTTGTCAAAAGAGGGGTAAGACCCCTTTAGTTGCTTTTGAATTTTGTTTGGCGTATCTTTTTTGAAGATGAGACTTTTTAGATACAGGTGACCATCAATAAAAACCCTAATCGGGTTTACAAAAATAAACAGGAAAATAAGAAATGTAACTGGAATCAGTACCTTCCAGCGCTACACAAAACCGTCAAGAATAAAGCAACGGATAAAGCAAAAACCTAGAATTTATTCTCCTCCAATGACGGTTATCCGCCAAACTTCGAGGTGGAATTTTCTCTCACTCCTTGACTTATTCAAAAAGAAAAACTGATTTCAGGGCTATTTGATTGGCGAATCAAGGAAATATGTTTGAAATTTTAAAGATTAATTTTTTCAAAATACTTGCATTCAACCTTACCTTTCGAGCCTCTTCAGCTTTTATATGTCTACCTGTGACTGTAAATGCAGTTCTGTCTCCTTGAGAAACAAGGCTTGGATAAGGACAGTCTTCGTTGCACCCTTCGCTCTCTTTGACATCCATGCAACCAGTAACAAAATGATAATTTTGCTCTCCGATATTAGAAATATCTTGTGGAGCAATAACCATTGATAAAAACTGTAAAATCTGCATAGAAGCAGTTGATAAACTAAAAGCAAACACATTTTCATTTCGTTTGATGGGATGTTCATCAGGCAAAGAACTAATATAAGTTGGGTCATCTAAATAACCTTCCCGTTCCACCGATACCAACCCAGGATCATATTGCTTGAGACATTCTAAACATTTTCTTGTCGGTCCAACGATATGAGCTTTCCAATCCGCCCCCTTTAGAATTCCTTTAGGGCTAACACTTACAGTTATCCCTCCATCTATAATTGGGATTAAGTGAGCATAGGCAATAAAATTTAACACACTTCTAGCCCAAGGTCGGTCAACACAACTGAATATTACATCGCAATCAAGAGCTTCCCTAAAACCATCTTCTTCAACAACGCTATATTCTAGTGACTCAGCTGTAAAATCGGTTGATGTTGCGTTTTTCCGAATCGCACGTGCCACAACATTCACTTTAGACTTACCTACATCTTCTCTGGTCGCATGTAATAATCTGTCTAAGTTAACAAGTTCAACGCTATCAAAGTCAATCAATTTGATGTTTGCTATCCCCATTCTAGCGATTGACTCGGCTACCATAGACCCAACGCTGCCAACACCGATAATCCCGACTTGTATTCTTGCCAGATCAGCTTGTTTATTCTCTCCCCAAGCAGAAATAGTGCGCTCTAACTCTCTTCTAAACTCTGGTTTAGGTAAAAGCTGTTCATTAAAAGTAATATTCAGCGCGTCACCTATAATTCTTACGGTTTTACACCAAAATCTTTCATATGTTCGAGGTTTAATTTTTTCCCAAAATCTTGCACTCCATGCCCCATCAGTACCAAGAGTTAACCCAACTAAGGGAAACCGAGTGGCCCCCCTTGTAGGTGCAGCATGGTTTAATTCTGCAAAAAAATCATCTCTGCTCATGTCTTGCCAGCCGGGACTAGTATGGCTATGCATAAACGCTAAACAGGCATTCTTTGAAGATGCTATAGAAAGAGCCCTTTCGAAGTAGCCAGGCAGAAAACCTGCGTTCTTATGTAGCACATGTTCTCCCTTCTCAGGAAGGATAAGTTCTCTAATAAGTGCAGTTTCCCTATTACGTCCGATGCTTGGATACCATATAGCAAAACACAAATTTTCTTGTCCGTCTTTCCTCAGCAAGTGTTCTAAAGCCTGTTTGTGAATGTCAGAAGGAATCGCTACGCTATAATTCATTGAGTTGAAAAAAGATGACGGACATATCTCATATAATCCCTAACAGCTCTTTTAGTTTTAGCCCATTCCCCGGGAGGGAAGGGTCTGCTCCAGTATTCCCAGTCGGGTCCAAAATTAGGACTCTCTGCAACTCTTGCGGGATGACTTGTCTCATTTGGATTAATTGGTAGGATTCTAGGCGACACATGAAGACCGCCTGGAGGGTTTAAATTCCAGTCTTGCGGAACATCAAGACCTAGTTTTATCGATTGGTCTTTAAATTTTCCATCTAACACAACATAATCAAACACAATTTTATTATCGTTTAACACCTCAGCTTGGTAGCCTAGTGTATTAAGCTCATCGATAAATTCCTGTGTTGGCATACTTTAAGAAACCGGCGTCTCGCCGGTAAACACCGAAATAAATTTCATTTTTTCATGCATGTGAATTGACTCATCCATCTTATCTTTGTAAGACTCTCTGTGATTACCTTGCATTTGGACTAAATAATGATTTTCAGGATCAATTCCAGCTTTTTCTAGTATCTGTCGTGGAGTTAATGTCTTTTCAGTAGTGTATTGCTCTTCGTCGTCAACCATATATTCTATTTCTTTATTTTTAGGTTCATCGTTTGACATACTTTTCAACCTCCTCTCTGTTCAATTTTGCAGTTGCTTTCAGTGAATTTGACATTAAGGTTAATATACCATAAACTGTAAGGTATCAACAATAGTTAAGTGTATGCTTCCACCAAAGCAAAAAGCGGTTTACGATTTTATAAAAAAATTCCAAGTTGAACATGGGTTTGGGCCAACTCTAGATGAAATAGCGACCAAACTCAAAAAAACAGTTCCCACGATTCACCAACACGTGCAAGCACTGAGAGCTAAAGGCTTCCTAAAACAAGTTGGAGTTGTCGCCAGAAGTATATCAACATTTGATTCAAACGAGGAGGTGAGTGAGATTCCTCTTTTGGGCTATGTTTCAGCCGGTAGTGGTATTGAGAATATTGAAAATCCAGAAACCATAAAGGTTCAGAATTCTATGATTTCTCCCCAAGGGGCTCACTTCGCCCTGATCGTGAAAGGAACTTCAATGATAGAAGACGGGATATTTCCTGAAGATATAATCGTGGTAAAACGCCAAAACTTCGCTGATAATGGAGACGTCGTTGTGGCTTTGACAGGTTCTCAGGATAGAGCACTTGCCACTGTCAAGCGGTTTTACAACCAAGGCGATAAAATTGAACTAAGGCCCAAAAATCCAATACTGCCCTCAGTTTTTTACGATCCAGGCCAAATAGAAATTAGAGGAAAATTTGTTGGGTTAATTAGAAGAGCTTAACTTGTTATTATTATAACTATGAAAAAGTATTCTGTCATTTCTTTGTTTACTGGTTGCGGCGGCCTTGATTTGGGATTCGTTGGTGGCTTCACTTTTATGAACAAGCTTTATCCAAAAAGCAATTTTGAAATTATTTGGGCCAATGACATTGATAAACCCTCTTGTCAAACCTTTAGCAATTACTTCGACCATGACATTGTTTGCGGAGATATCACCCAAATTCTTGACGGTAACCCGAACTCATTTTTTGATAAACCCTTGCCAGAACATGCCGACATAGTTATTGGTGGTTTTCCTTGCCAAGATTTTAGCCACGCTGGCAAAAGAAAAGGCTTTAACGCTAAAAGAGGTCTACTTTATCAGAGTATGTGTGAGGTTGTGAGACGCACAAAACCTATCTTGTTTGTCGCTGAAAATGTAAAGGGGCTGACGACCATGGATGATGGGAGAGCTTTAAAAACTATTATTAATGACTTTGAAAAGTTAGGATACAACGTTACCTACAAATTATTAACCGCCGCAGACTATGGAGTTCCTCAAATTAGAGAAAGAGTCATTATCGTTGGGACACGAAAAGAGAGTCTTCCCCTCTTTGAACACCCAAAGCCAATTCTAGATAAAAATGAGTGGGTTACACTTAAAGAGGCTATTGGCGATTTAGAAAATGTTCCTGAAGGGGCGGTAGCTAACCATTATTGGTCTAAAGCTAAGATGTTTCCAGGAACGCAAGGGAACACTTTTGTTTCCCCTGATAAGCCTGGTCCAACGATGAGAACGGAGCATCATGGTAATATCGAATGGCATTGGAATAAAAAAAGAAGATTATCGGCCAGAGAAGCGGCAAGGATTCAATCTTTTCCTGACGATTTCGTTTTTTACCCTTCGACTTCATCAGCTTATAAACAAATTGGTAACGCCGTTCCACCGGTATTAGCCTGGCACGTCGCTAGAGCAATTGAAAAGTTTCTTAATAAAAACGTTGAAAAAAGTAAGGTTGAATCCAGCCCATCCCTTGATAGACTACTTGCCACTCAAACTGAAGCCAGAACTTTATGATTGTTATAGATGATCCCAACATACTTCAAGAGAGCTTCTTACGGCTCTTGGAAAATACTAAAACTCACACTCTTGACGAACTTGTCGCTTTAGGAGGAAAAGCTAAAAAACTTAATGGTGATGAATTTGAAAATATCGTTTATAACAGTAGTTTAACTGCCTCAAAGAAAACTGAGTTTGAGGGTCACGTGATTCACACAGGTCCTCACGCTTTTCCTGATATCATAGCGAAAAAATACTTCGGGATTGAAGTAAAAATGACGACTGGTGATAAGTGGGTTTCCACCGGGAACAGTATTTTGGAAAGCACGAGAGTCGATGAGGTTGAGAAGATCTACATGTTTTTTGGCAAATTCGGTGGAGGCATAGATATTCGCTACAGGAATTATCAGGATTGCTTATACGATATCGGTGTTACTCACTCACCTCGATACAAGATTGACATGGATTTAGTTGAGGGAAATTCAATTTTCGACAAAATGGGAGTTTCCTACGAGGAGCTTCGAAAAGAAAATAACCCCATAAATAAGATTAAGGACTACTATCGGAATCAATTGAAAGATGGCGAAGAGTTGTGGTGGATTGACGCTCAGGTAGAAGACAAAACGGTAAGCCCCATCATTAAACCCTTTCGGTTATTGAGTCGAGAAGATCAAAAAAATTTCATTACCGAGGCAATGATTCTTTTTCCTGAGATATTCGGAAAGAGCGTCACTAAGTACGAAAGACCAGCGGCTTACCTTATCACAAAATATAACTCCGTGTCCTCCAGTTTAAGAGATATATTCACGGCTGGTGGCCAGGTAGAGCTATCCGTCATGGGTAAAAAAGTGATAGTCCCAAGGATATTCGCCCACTTGCTAGAAGAAGCTAAGAATATCCAGCGTAAAATCGCAGAGTTAAATGTGAATGATTTAGCGTACTACTGGAGAACGCAACGAATAGATGAGCCTCGTGTTGATCAGTGGAAACAGTTAGTCAATCAAGAAACGGGTGGACAACTTGATGGTTTAACTGCCTCCAGTATTTACGAATGGGGACTAAAAGAAGACGAAAAATAAAAAATTACGCCGGACGTGACTACAAAAAAGAAAGGGTGCCGGATAAACAATCTCCATTGTCTCGATCGGCTCAAATGTCCAAGATTCGGTCTAAAGACACTAAGTTTGAGGAAGATTTTATAAACACCTTGAAAGGCATATACGACAAGAACTTTCTAACCCACGTCCGCTCGGTCAAAGGTAACCCAGATATAGTTTTTAGTGAAAAGAAATTGTGCTTGTTTTTAGATAGCGACTTTTGGCATGGTTGGCAATATCCTAGGTGGAAACACTTACTGAAAGATGATTTTTGGAGAAGTAAAATCGAAAATAATAGGCAGAGGGACGTTAAAGTAACGAGATTTTTGAGAAAGAGTGGTTGGAGAGTTATAAGAGTCTGGGAACACCAGTTAAAAGACAAAGATGCTGTTCTAGCGAAAATACGACAATCGCTCCAATAAAAATTTGATCAATAAATTCTAAGGATTGGTCCTACTTTGATTTACTCTTTGAAGCTTGTTTATCATCTTCGGGAGGTATTTCGCCTATTTGTGCTACATGACCGCTTATGTTCAGCGTCAGAATTGTTTTGTTCTCGTTCTTTTTTACTCTTGGATATTTTTTGAGGAATTCTCGGTTCTCACTTAGCAGATAAATGGTTTCATAAACTGAGCCGTTTGTTCTCCTTAAATCTCTGCCATGTAATAATCCTTCTCTTCGTATTTTTTTAACGGAAGAGGGATGGATATTATGCCTTGAATTTAATTGCGAATGTGAAATCCACTCATCTTCGTTATCGAACAGGTGTTTCTTTAGTTGGGGTATAACTCCTTCCTTAATGTTGCGCCAACAATCCGCGCAGCGGATACCCTCTAAGTTCCACCAGATTTCGTTGCCATAATGGCCTTCGTAGCAAATTCCACAGTTGTAATAGCCATCCGCATCAAGGAAAAATCCATCCGGCTCTTTTTCCAGCCTTCTTTTTCTCACGGCATCAATTCCTTCCTGCTCACCTCGCATTTGCGCAAGCTTCACCCAACTGCTGGTACTGTATTTCATTCGCTTTTCAGGGTCTAGCGCTATTGGTTGCTCTTTTTTCCCTTCGTAAAGCTTTAGCAAATCCTCTTCGCGTTCATATCCCTTTAGCCTTCCAGAAAGAACACCGAGTCGATAACTCACGTTATCCATAAGTCGCCAGTTAGTATTTCCTAACTCATTTTTAAGGAGCTTCTCAAGTGTACTTACACTTATGTTTTCTCTTCGTGAGGCTTCGGCATCCTGCAACGTAAACGGAACGAAAATAAATTGTCCTATTTCCGGAGCAGAAAAGGAAAGCTTCACATAGTTCGCCTTTCCCAATATATCCGTTAAGCGTTTTTCCAGCTCAACAATAGTTAACTTTTTAAGCCTGCTGACTTGCTGGTAAGCGCTGTTATCATATTTTTGCTTTGTTTCATCATGAACAAGTTTAGCGTATTCCATTGCCTCCAGTTCAAACAGGTACTTTTCTCCTTGCTCATCTGTTAAGCAAAAGGCGGTTCTGTACTTTTCCAACAGCTCTTTATCTGCCTGTTCTTTTTGCTGATACTCTTTATGGTTCATTTCAAAGTCATCCACTTCAGTTTCGGTATAGCCACAGAACTTACATTTTCTCGTCCAGGTTATAATTTTTCCTTGCTTTGCTTTTGTATGCTTTACTTCAATTTCTCTGTTGCATTTAGGGCAAAGGTCGGGCTTCGATTGTCTTATTTGGCCGTTTTCGTAAACCCATTCTTGTTTTTTGCACTTGGTACAGCGAAAAAGAAATATGACCCGCATTGGCTGGTCGGTATAATCTTCAAGATGCTTAGTCTCGGTTGCTTGCATTATTGCTTTGCATGATGGGCAGTAGATACTTTGGGGTTCAACTGCACTGTCATACTTTTCCTGTTTAATTCTGTCTGCATCCATCCATTTTTTAAGCGTTTCCTTCTTGCTTTTGTATTCCTGAGCCTGAGTTAACCATAATTGCCAATACATCAGTTTTGTCGTGTTACTGTATTTATCCTGCTTTGATATTCCTTTAAACTCTTTACTGGTTAAGCCTTTCTGGTAAATGTCTTCGAACATTTCAACAATCTTGAGACACTCTTTTATCGTTAAAAGATCGTAACGGTCAATATAATTTTGCTCGTTTTGCAAATAATCCATTAATCTCTGGTTAAATAAAATTTTAATAAATTACTTTACAGACATGATTATAATATAAAACTATCTCTAAAGGTTGTATAATAAGACTTAAAATATGGTATCTAAAAACAGACTAGGTGAAAATCTAAAAAAAGCCAGACAGAAGGCAGGGCTATCACAAGTACAGTTGGCCAAAAAAGCAAAAATACACGCAAATTATTACGCGCGGGTCGAACGTGGCGAAGTTAACCCTTCGGTTGAAATAGTGGAAAATATAGCCAAAGCTCTGAATGTAAAATCATCAGAGATATTACCCTTTTAATCTGAAAATTCAAAAAGAGCGTAATTGGATTGTCAGAACAGGTTATTTGTATCTTCCTGCGCTTGATAGGCTTCCATTAATTTGCTAAAATGAGCCAAGATCGGGAGTACAATTAGTTCAAAATAATTTGCGTCTCCCGCTCATTAGCCCGCGTAGCTCAACGGATAGAGCACTCGCGTTCTAAGCGATTGGTTGGGGGTTCGAATCCCTCCGCGGGCGCTTACTTTTTCTTGTAAACTTCTTTTACTAAAAACAGTGAATGAGTAAAATGATTTTTGGTATAATTTGGTATGTTTGGTGGCTGTAGCTCAGTTGGTTAGAGCGCTGGCTTGTGGAGCCGGATGTCGGGGGTTCGAGTCCCCTCAGCCACCCATAATCTACTTTGGTAATTGGTTGTAGATTTTCTCTGAGTTTTTGTAGACAACCTGATAGGTATAGGGATAATAGAGAAAAGCTGCAGGGTCGTCTTCGACAAGAAATCTTTGAAAATCGGCGTACAAATCTTTCCTTAGGCCTTCGTCTTGAGTTGAGCGGGCGTCTTCTAGGATTTTGTCTATTTTTACATTAACATAGCCTGTAATATTGGTCGCTTTTTGGGTTGAGTGCCATAGCGGGTACTGATCCGGGTCGGGAGGGAGATGATTTATTGCCAAAAGGGCCTGAAAATTTGCAGGAATACCCTTTTCCTGTTTTAGCTTCACATTTACACCGATTGCTTGCCAGTTATCCTGTATTTGCTTGGCTACCTCGTCAAGGCCAGGCATAACCGAAAGAGTTATGGTTTGCCCTTTGGCATTTGTTCTTGAGAGCATCTCTTTGGCTTTTGCAGGACTAAAATCGTATCTTTTGACTGAAGGATTGTATGCCCAACTTGCAGAAGAAATTGGGCTGAATGCACTTTCACCGTCAAAATTATCCTTATTTATGGCGTATGTTAGTGCCTGCCTTAAATCCCGAGATGAAAGGAGCTGGTCACCGGTTTTGAAAAACACTGTAACCAGTGAACTTTCGTCTGTATCCTGTTTTACGTCAACGTTGGGCCACGACTTAAAAGCTTTTGCGTTTGCTACTTTTAGAATTTTTATATCACCCATTTTGAGGGCAGTTATTGCCTGTTTTTCTGAGGGGTAAAATTTAATCTCGACTTTTGGCAGGTTGGGGTTTTTGGGATGAAGCCTGATCCTTTTCACCATTGAATCGACCTGGTCGATACCTACAATTCTAAATTCACCCGTACCGTAAAAGGTCTTTGTCTTAAAAACCGGTTTATCTAACGCTTCAAGGAATGAAGATATGGGATTTGGGAGATGAAATTCGATTGTTTTGTTGTTTATTGCACTTGCGGTTACATTTGTTATGGCTATGCTTATATCTTTGGCATCTACAGGTGTTGCATCGTGCCAGGTGAGATTATCTTTTAGAAAAACGGTGTAAGTTTTTTGATCTTCCGAAACAGTCCAGTGTGAGGCAAGTGAAGGTTGGGGTTTTCCGTCGGGGCCTTCCGTTATAAGCGATTGCGTAGCAAGAGTTAGGACTTCTGTCGGGATTTGTTCCAACGTGTAGTTGCCAACGTAGCCTATTGTAAGTGTGCTGCCGTTATTGATTACAGGAAGAAGTTTTACCAATGCCAAAATAAAAAGAATAAGTATTATGAATGAAATTAAAACTCTACGCTGATACCTGTTTGCGTAGGCCAGGGATAAATGCCACCAAAATTTAAGGCGTCTTGTGCGAACGGATAAAAATGACATTTAGATTTAAATTAATATTTGCAGAACAGATACTAAAAAAAACAAAAATGCAAAAATTACGGTAAAGTACATAAAAAGTTTTTCTATACCTCTTCTTGAACGATAAACGCCCCCCGCCCCGCCAAAAACGGAACCAAGGCCCGACCCTTTTGACTGCAGAAGAATCAATGTTATGAGCGTGATAGACACAGCAAGCTGCAAAATTAAAAGGAAAGTTTTCATAAATTTTATAAGTTCTTTATTGCAACAGCAACTTTTTGAGGGTCATGGTAAAGAGGAAACTCTTCGTTTACAAAATCCCCTTCTATAACCCTGAAATTGTATTTTTCAACTTTTGCCTTATCATATTTTACATAAGAATAGCTTAATTTGCTTGGGATTTTTGGGTTTGTGTTGGTATTTACAAGTATAGTGTCAAAAATGTTTGCACCCAAGTTATGTTCGAGCGCTTTAAGATAGTCCGAAACGGAAAATCCCGAAGTCTCAAAAGGTTTATTGGCGATATTGACAATAAAAAGTTTTTTGGCAGTGGATGTGGTGATTGCTTTTTTAATTTGAGGCACAATAAGAACCGGTAAAACAGTACTGAACAGATCGCCTGGGCCTGCTATTAGAACCTGTGAGGCTGCGATTGCTTCGACTGACGGCTTATAGGCTTTGGGTGATTCTGGACTTAAGTGGACTTCGGTTAAAGTTCGCGAACCATTATATTTGCCGAAATCTATATTCTTTTCCCCGAATATCCTTTTCCCTTCTTTGGTTTTTGCCCATATATTTACGTCACCGACAGTTGCCGGCAGCACTCTTCCGGTTGAGGAAATAATTTTTGAAAGCTCCTCCAGGGCTTTGTTAGCATTGCCGTTGTAAATGTGTGTTAAGGCCACGAATATGAGGTTTCCAAGTTTTTGACCACCCAGGTCAGTATCTTTGCCGTAACGCTTGCCTTCAAATCTGTAAAGAAACAAATCGCGAATTACCGATTCTTCTTCTGACAAAGCCGCAAGACAGTTAATAAGGTCTCCGGGCGGTGGAACCGCAAAGGCGCGCCTTAATCTGCCGGCAGAGCCTCCGTCGTCTGCCATGGAAACTATTGCCGTTATATCCAGATTTAAATCCCTGAGCCCCTTTAATATTTGGGCTGTTCCTACGCCTCCACCAAGGCATGTTATGGTGTTTTTTGTCTCCGGTATTTCGAAGTAATGTTTAAGAAATTTTCTAAACATTGTTTGGGTATATTAAACTAAAAATGACGATCTGTCGAGCATAAAACCTGCCTATTCAAAGATTATATGGAGGATTTTTTGCAGAATGGTAATGGTGATTGCGATTGTTACGATTGTCAGTACCTGGTTTAGGTGTATAGCCGGAAGTATTACTCCATTAATATTTGCGCCCGGGAAAGTGTATGGCCTTATATGAAAACCGGGGAGAAAATTCATTAGCGCAAAAAGGAATGCCACGTTCAAAACAGCCGAAACAAGGCCAAATGTCAAAATATTTATGGGAAGAAAAACAATTGAAAAGATCGGGTTTATGAGAAGGGTTATCAGCCAGAAACCGCCGACAAGGAGAAGCAGATTTTTAGGGTCATTACCCAGGCCCACAACCGGCAATAAATTAATGGTTGTGTAGACTGAGGCTATTGCAATTAAGAGTGATTTTATGTAATGACGCATCGGGACAGTGCCACTGCAATTGATTTTTGCATTTTAGCTTACGCTTTTCAAGTTGGAGGTCAAGAAAGTTTTAGATCTTAAATGCCTATGGTAAGTAATAGCAAAACGGTGCGCTTCGTCCCGAATGGCTTGAGTTAACTGCCTTGCTGGACTTTCCTTTGGGAGGGCAATCGGTTGTATTTTCCCCGGAACGAATATTTGCTCGAGACGTTTTGCCAAAGACACAACTTGGATATTATCATTTTTCGATTTAGATAGTGCTGAAAGGACTGCGTTTAGCTGTCCCCTGCCGCCGTCTATAATCATAAGGTCCGGCTCTGGCCATGTGTTTTTAAAGCGCCTTGCTACTACCTCCTTTAACATCAGGTAGTCATTGGGTTTTTGTGAGAACTTGATTTTAAAACGCCTGTATTCGGATTTTTCGGGAACCCCGTTTATAAAAACAACCATAGAACCTGTTGCATGTTTTCCCTGCAAGTTAGATATGTCATAACACTCTATCCTTTTCGGAAGTTTTTTAAGAGTGATTTTCTCCTTTAAGTCTTTTAGTCTTTGCAGCGTTAAGTCGTCTACAAGCGTTGGTTTTTCCAAAAATTCTCTTGGGGTGTGGAAAATTGAGTTTAGATATTCCAGCTTTTGAATCTGGTTTTTGATTCGTGCTGCCTCTTCAAAATCCTGTTTTTTCGATGCAATTTGCATATCTGCCGTCAGGTCTTTTATCAAACTTTGACTTTTGCCTGAGAGAAGTTTTTTTATGTGGGCAACGGTTTTTTTATAGGCAATTGCCGATGTTTTCCCTTCATAAGGATATGGGCACAGCCCCAAGTGCACATAAAGACAAGGTTTTTTAGGGTTTTTATGCTGACAGTAAGGGAAAACTTTACGAATAAGTTTTAGTATGTCCTTCGTAACTTTTGCAGACGGGAAAGGGCCTTTTATAAAAACTCCCCTTTGGGGCGTTACTTTTCTTGTTAATGTAACAAGAGGAATTTCCCCTTCTATTTTGATATATATTGGACTCTTGTCGTCTTTTGCAATTACATTATAAAAGGGCTTGTAGGTTCTTATTAGCTCAGACTCGAGCATTAAAGCTTCAAACTCGGAAAAGACCTTGATTGTTTTTACATCTGCAATATTTTTGACCAGCATGTCAGTTTTAGGGCCGAGATTTTTATTTGTAAAATAGGAAGCTACCCTTTTTTTAATGGAAACCGATTTTCCAATGTAGATGACTTTTTTGTCTTTTGAAATAAATTGGTAAATTCCCGGGCCGTTTGGGAGGTTACTAAGCTTTTCCTTGAATGATTTCACAGAAGTTGAATTGTAGCAAATATCTCAAGTTTGCGCCCGATTATGTTTTTTGTGATGTCTATTGTAGAATCGCAAACCTAAATAGAGTAATACTATGACAACGGGAAAAGATGCTAAAAACGGTAGGGTAAAGGCGATTTCGTATATTGGTTTTATTAAAATAGGTTTTGAGATTTGAGCGTCTGCAAAACCTAGAATAAGATTGTCTTTTTCCTGATTTAGGTTGCTTTTGGTTTCAATGTCAAATTTAAAATTCCTGTTTGCAAAAGGCGGAAGCACGGCAACCAGAAGAGGATTTGGGGACGTTATAGAAAGTAGTTTTGAAGAAAGTGAAAGTTTTTGGTTGATAATCGAAGTTGAGCCTGAATTGACTAAGTTTGCCGTAACTGTTGTGGGTATCTGGGAGTAAATTGCTTCGGGTGTTAATAGCTGCAATTGCGCTGTTGCAGTCGGTGTCGGTAGGTTTTCGGCAAAGGAAACATCAACACTTTTTTGATTCAGCCTTGTTTTGTCTTTAAACGCGCCTGCAGGTAGCGGGTCTGTTGAGGAAATACCTCTTTGAATAAAAGTTATATGGTTGAAGTCCAGTTTGTTGAAGTAATCTAATCCCCCTGATGTTGAACCCCAAGTAGGGTCTACCTGAACCCACCCCAGGTTGTCGTCCCAATATTCCGGCCATGCGTGAAGTACGTCCCCGCTGTTTAAAGTTAGTGAGAGAGGCCTTAGGCGCTCGTTTTGAGTGTAGGCATAGCCTTCCACTTCTCTTGCGGGAATTTTGGCTGCCCTGGCTATTGCAATAAACAAATCCGTAAATTCCATGCATATTGAATCTTTGGGCGTTTGAATTGCTGCTGCAGCCCCTTTTCTTTCTATTGTCTGCTGCGTTAGGCGTTCGGTACTGTAAGAGAGGTATGTTGAAACAAAATTATATATCTGTTCTGGGGTTTTAAGCTCGTTAGCCTTATCTTTTATGAAGCCGTTGTCCGTTTCCCAATATCTTTGGGGTTGGATATATTGGTTTTTTTGGTCTTGTGTCAGTTTCGTGTAAATGTTTCTGAAAGGCTTGCTGAAGACTTCAACATAACCCTGGGCGGTTATATTTAATTTTTGCTTAGGCGACAACTTATACTTGGCGACAAAATTTCCCTCGTCGTCCACAGTTACATCCTCGGGTTTCGGGTCCATTTTTTCGAGTACAATTTTTTGATAATTGTTATCAGGCGGAAGCGTGATTGTAGACGTTTGGCTAGTCACGTTATTGTTCTGGAGAAAATAATTAAGCTTAAAGGCGAATACCTGTTTTTCCCCGAAAGACATTGAAATACCAGATTGCAGAAGCTGGTCTTTTGAAAAGGTAAATTCCTGGGTTTGCGATTTTTGCTGGCTTGTCACGGGCTTTGGGGTAGTGAAGGCGACGGGTCCAAAAATCCTGGGTATGCTAAGTGTTGCACTGTAGCTTCCCATATCCTGCGAAGAAGCAAGCCTTGGTATAGAAATTTCCCAAATTTGCCCAGATTTGGTTGCGAGTTCGTCGGAAGAATAAGACAGGCTCCAGTTTAGTTTTTTGCCCTCCCCTATTACGCGCTGGTTGAATTTGACAGTTATTGTTGTGACGTTATTGTCGAAGTTTACTTTGGTATCAAGATTACCCGTGTCGTCTGCAGCTTTTACATTGGTGACTTTTGTTGATCCTATTTTTAGTTCAAACTTGTCAGCGTAATAATTTGCGGTTTTGTTGGTAAGTGTTATGTTTTGGTTAACATCGGTTTTACCATTTGCGGAAACGGAATAATTTACCTGATAATCGGTTTGAAATTCACCCTCGGCTTTTGCGACTCTTGGAAAGCAAAAGGTAAGGAATACAAAAAGAGATGCCAGAAGAAAAAATCGGGCAAGCGATTTCACAGTGTGTTAAGTATCTGTTGTCGGCCCTTGGGCTGTCAAGACATGTGCTTTTTCAAAAATTGACCCGTGTAAGACTTATTGATTTTTGTTAAATCTTCGGGTGTTGCCGTTGCTATCACGTGACCGCCAGCGTTGCCGCCTTCAGGTCCAAGGTCAATTATCCAGTCCGCGTTGGCTATTATGTCCATGTTGTGCTCAATAACAATTACGGTGTTACCTGTTGATACCAGTCTATCTAAAATTGTTAGTAACCTTTCAATATCTGCAAAATGAAGGCCGGTTGTGGGCTCGTCCAAGATGTAAATTGTTTTGCCGGTCGCCTTTTTTGAAAGCTCTGTTGCAAGTTTTACACGTTGTGCCTCACCCCCGGAAAGCGTCGGTGCTGGCTGTCCAAGGTGTATATACGAAAGGCCTACATCATTTATAGTTTCCAGCTTTTGTTTAATTTGCGGAATATTTTCAAAAAACTCCAGGGCTGTTTCTACAGTCATTTGCAGTACCTCTGAAATATTTTTGCCCTTATAGTGAACCTCTAATGCTTCTTCGTTGTACCTTTTTCCTGCACAAACTTCGCAATCAACGTAAACATCCGGCAAAAATTGCATCTCTATTTTTACCTGACCTTCTCCTTCACAAGCTTCGCAGCGTCCGCCTTTGACGTTAAACGAAAATCGTCCGGGGTTATAACCACGAATTCTGGCGTCTGTTGTTTGAGAGAATAATTCACGGATGTGTGTAAAAGCACCGGTGTACGTTGCAGGGTTTGAACGTGGCGTTCTGCCGATAGGCGACTGGTCTATAAGAATTACTTTATCAACATTTTCCAAGCCTCGAAGTGATTTGTAAGCTCCAGGTTTATCTTTTGAACTGTAAAGCTCTGAGGCGATTGCGTTATATAAAACGTCGTGAATTAGTGTTGATTTCCCCGACCCCGAAACACCAGTTATACAAATTAGGTTTCCCAAGGGAAGAGTAATGTCGATATCTTTAAGATTGTGTTCTCTGGCGCCAATAAGCTCAAGAGTTTGGCCGTTTAGGGAAACGCTGCGCATTTTTGGAAGCTTGATTTTCTTTTTGCCGGACAGATATTTTCCGGTAAGTGAGTTTGGGTTTTTAGTTATTGATACAGGCGAACCTTGCGCAATAATCTTACCTCCATGTTCACCTGCACCAGGGCCGAAATCCAAAATCTCATCTGAGGCGAACATCATTTCGCTGTCGTGCTCAACTACTACAACAGTATTTTCCAGATCGCGAAGTTTTTTCAGTGTTGATATGAGTCGCCGATTGTCTCTTTGGTGAAGACCAATTGACGGTTCGTCCAAAACATATAACACACCCGAGAGGCCAGAGCCTATTTGTGAAGCAAGCCGTATGCGCTGCGCCTCGCCTCCCGCCAAGGTAACCGCGGACCTGGCGATTGTCAAATAGTCCAGGCCAACGTCTACAAGAAATTTTGTCCGAGTCAACAGTTCTTTTAAAATAGGCTTAGCGATTAAAGCTTCTCTTTCTGAAAGCAGGGGCGGGTCATTATTTTCTAATTTTTGAAGCCATAAAAAGAGGTCTTGTATGCTTTGGATTGAGATATCTGCAATTGACCTTTTTTCAATTGTGACAGATAGCGCTTCGGGTTTTAACCTGGTTCCCAGGCAAGTTTCGCAGTCTTCCTGCCGCATAAATCGTTCAATTTCCCGCCTGACGAAATCCGATTCCGTTTGTGAATATTTAAGCTCTATATTTTTTAATACACCTTCAAAGTTGCTATCCCAGGAAACAATCTTGCCAAACCTGTTCGGTCCTTTAACTCTGTATAACTTGTCGTCTGTTCCGTTTAGTATCTTGTCTTGTGAATTTTGGTCAAGATTGCTAAAGGGTATATTTAAGGAAACGCCATTTTCTTTGCAAACTGTTTCAAGAACCCTCCAAGACCAGGAATCGCTACCAACAATTCTGGCCCAAGGCAGGATTGCGCCTTCTGCTATTGTGAGATTGGGATTAATAACAAGCTTGGGGTCTACTTTTTTAATCACGCCAAGGCCATTACATTTAGGGCATGCCCCATGAGGAGAGTTAAAAGAAAAAGACCTTGGTTCTATTTCCGGAAGAGATATGTTGTCAACCGGGCACGTAAATTTTTCGGAAAAAAGATGATCTTTTAGCTCCTTAGGATACTTGGGAATTTCGAAGCTTTTATCCAGAATCTCTGAGGCAATTAGTGAACCTTCAGAAAGTTTTAATGCCTGTTCTGTGGATTGGCTAAGCCTTTGTTTTTCTGCCGGAATTACAAGTCTGTCTATTACAACGTCAATTGTGTGTTTGTTCGTTTTAATAAGCGTAAAATCTTCGTCAATTTCGCGTATTTGCCCGTCTATCCTTGCTTCACGGTAGCCCTTTTTTAAAAGGTCCCTAAACAACTGGGTAAATTCACCTTTTCGATCTTTTACAACTGGAGCAAGGAGAAGTATTTTAAGATTCTTGGTGTTTGTTTGAGTTGGGAGTTTTTGAATTTCGTCGACAATTTGAGAAGCAGATTGGTGCGAAATTTCCCGCCCGCAGATTGGGCAATGCGGGTGACCGATGCGGGCAAAAAGTAGTCTTAGATAATCATAAATCTCCGTCACCGTACCAACTGTTGAACGTGGGTTGTGTGACGTTGACTTTTGATCTATGGAGATTGCCGGCGAAAGGCCTTCTATTGAATCAACATCCGGTTTGTCCATTACACCCAAGAATTGACGTGCGTATGATGCGAGCGATTCAACATACCTCCGTTGGCCTTCGGCATAGATTGTGTCAAAGGCAAGAGATGATTTCCCCGAACCGGAAATTCCGGTGAAGACGATTAGTTTATTTTTAGGGATCTCAACGCTTAAGTTTTTGAGGTTGTTTTCCCTCGCGCCTTTTACAATTATTTTATCCATTAGTAAATTTTTATACCCGAATAAATACCGAAACTAAATTACTATATGAGGTAAAATTTTAACACCTTTGGCAATAATTTGGAAGCTTCCAATTGGGGCACTATTGTGTTTTAAGTTCGATGATTTGATCCCTTAAATAGGCAGCTTTTTCGAAATCGAGAATACGGGCTGCGTTTTTCATTTCGCGGTTTAAGAACTTTATTAGTTTTGTTTTGTCTTCCGGCAAAATTGACCCCTCTTTTGCCCTTTCCATGACGCTGGCTATTACCGTATCCCTGTAGATAAGCTTTTTTTCCTCTTCTTTTTGACGCTCGACTACCTTTTCTCTGATAGGTTTTTCGATTGACCGTGGGTTTATATGATTTTTTTGGTTGTAATCCGTTTGAATACGTCTCCTCCTTGTTACTTCTTTTATTGCTTTGTCCATTGATTTTGTGACAACATCGGCATAGAGGATGACCGATCCGTCTATATGGCGGGCGGCCCTGCCCATTGTCTGGATTAAAGATGTTTGCGAACGTAGGAACCCTTCTTTGTCTGCATCGAGGATTGCTACTAGGGTTACTTCGGGAAGATCCAAACCTTCACGTAAAAGGTTGATACCTACCAAAACATCGTAATTGCCCAGCCTTAGATCATCTAATATGTCAGTCCTGTCTAACGTTTCGATTTCGCTGTGAAGGTAAGTGACACGAACGTTTCTCTCTTCAAGATATTTGGAAAGTTCTTCGGCCATTCTTTTGGTAAGCGTTGTGACCAGAACCCGCTGGTGCTTTTTGACCCTTTTTTCGATTTGGGAGATCAAGTCCTCTATTTGCCCTTCCGTTTTGCGAACGGAGATTTCCGGGTCTATTAAGCCGGTCGGGCGGATTAGCTGTTCAACCACCTGGTTTGATATGGATATTTCGTACTCCGCGGGTGTTGCCGATGTGTAAATTGCCTGATTTATGCGCCTTGCGAATTCCTCAAATTTTAGCGGGCGGTTGTCGAATGCCGAAGGAAGGCGAAAGCCGAAATCGACAAGCATTTGTTTTCGGGCATGATCGCCGTTGTACATTCCTTGAATTTGGGGAATTGTCATATGGGATTCGTCTATTACCAAAAGGTAATCTTTTGGAAAATGTTCAATTAATGAAAACGGAGCTTCGCCTGGTTTCCTGCCGTCGAAATAACGTGAGTAGTTTTCGATACCTTTGCAATAACCCAGTGTCTTTATCATTTCCAGATCATAATTAGTACGTTGTTTGAGCCGGTGGGCCTCTAAAGCCTTTCCTTTTGACTCTAAAAATTTCAACTGGCTTTTAAGCTCTTCTTTTATTGCGGAGAGCACCTTTTCGTTTGTTGGGTCGGCCGTTACATAATGTTTTGCTGGATAAAGCGCGTAAAGGGTTAAATCTTTGATTAATTTACCTGTCACCGGATGGACCATCTCTATTTTTTCGAGTTTTTCGTTTGAAAAGCTTAGCCTCAGTCCGTTGTTTTCGTATGCAGGGATAATTTCAATCTTTTCTCCGCGGATCCGATATGTGCCTCTGCTAAAATCGGTGTCGTTTCTTTGGTATTGAAGCCTGGCAAAGTCTGTCAAAAGACCTATCCTTGACCATGTTTGGCCAACTTTCAAATCGATTCTGGCGTTTTTGTATTCCTGGGGAGACCCAAGATTGTAGATTGCCGAAACTGAAGCTACGACTATTACGTCGTTTCTTGTGGAAAGAGACGTAGTTGCGGCAAGCCTAAGCCTATCTATTTCTTCATTTACCTCGGTCTCCTTCTCTATATAAGTGTCCGTTGAAGGGATGTAAGCCTCGGGCTGGTAGTAATCGTAGTATGAGACAAAGTAGCAAACTGCATTGTTGGGGAAAAACTCGCGGAATTCCTGATAGAGTTGGGCGGCAAGGGTCTTGTTGTGGCTTATGATTAAAGTAGGTTTTTGGACTTTTTGGATGACGTTTGCGATCGTAAATGTTTTACCGGATCCGGTGACACCTAGCAGAGTTTGGTGTTGATAGTTTTTGCCGATGCCACTTACCAGCTTCTCAATTGCTTGAGGCTGGTCACCGGTTGGTTTGTATGATGATTTCAGATCAAATTTCATATCAATCGTACATTATATCTTAAATCTAATAGATATGGCTCTTGACAACTTCGGGTTTTATTTGGTATATATAGTGTAACATGAGTTTGGTTTTATATAAACGACAAAAGCAGATACTGGATTTTCTCAATGATTACATTGAAAAATACGGCCATGCACCTACTTTGGTAGAAATTGCAAAAAAGTTAGGAGTAAAATCTCTCGCGACAGTTCATGAGCATCTACAAACGCTGGAAAAGAAAGGACTGATAAAGAAATCGGGCGGTATTTCCAGGAGCATAGAACTTATTGATCAAAAAATAGGGAAAGTCGTAAGAGGTATAGAGTTACCGCTTTCGG
This sequence comes from bacterium, assembly GCA_021813125.1. Taxonomy (GTDB): domain Bacteria; phylum Patescibacteriota; class Microgenomatia; order Curtissbacterales; family GWA2-41-24; genus JAKAJD01. The sequence goes on from JAKALT010000002.1 coordinate 30,759, forward strand.
GGTTTATAGCCGCAGGAGCACCAATTGAACCTTATACTGACCCTAACGCTACTTTTGCGGTATCCGCAAACATGGTTTCTCCTAACAAAAAATCATATGTGTTGCAGGTCAAAGGGGAATCAATGGTTGACGACGGTATTTTGGACGGTGATTTTGTGGTTATAGAAGAAACAAACCAGGCAAATAACGGAGATATTGTAGTTGCAATGATCGAAAACGGCATCGTCACACTAAAACGATTTTTCAAGGAAAAGGACAGGGTTAGGTTACAACCGGCAAATACAACAATGCAGCCAATTTTTGCAAAAAGTGTGACTATTCAGGGCAAGTGTGTTGCGGTAATCAGGCGTTACCAGAGTTAATTAAGAAAATATCTAGTGTTCACAGAAAAGATAATAGAAGTGCTACCGCAAATATTCCCATCACAAGAAATGCAGTCCATAGCCCCAGCTTTGACCAAACGCCGCTCTTATGCTCTCCCATGATATCTTCCCTTGCCGAAACGCGAGCTATCAGATAAATTAGCGGAACAGCTGCTATTCCATTGAAAACGGCAGTGAGAACGAGCGCTTTCATCGGGTCAAAGCCGACGAAGTTAAATATCAGTCCTACCAGTGTTCCAAAAATTATAACGAAGTAGAATTCCCGAGCTTGTTTAAATTTGCGAAACAATCCTTCGCGCCAGTTAAATGTTTCGGAAACAGCGTATGAAGATGAGCCTGCAAGTATTGGCACGCTTTGAAGGCCGATTCCAATTACGCCAATGGAAAAGATTAGCTTTGCCAAAAAACCGGCATTCGGAAAGCTTTGCACCAAAGGTTCAAGTGCTTTGGCTGCATCTGCGGCTGTTTTAATGTCGGTTATACCTGCGCGGTTTAAGACTACCGCGCCAACAACAATGATAAACCAGGCGCTAACGTTGGAGAAAAGCATTCCTACTGCTGTGTCGATCCGCAGCCGTTTAAGATATGGTTTTGAAATACGAGGAATACTTTGCGTGTTTTCCGCCAAACGATGTTCTGCAATTTCGTCCTCAACAACGTTACTGGTCTGCCAAAAAAATAAGTAAGGCGAAATAGTCGTTCCAAAAATTCCAACAATTATGTAGAGGAAGTCCTTGTTTAATTCTACATGTGGAATTAACGTTGCTTTTAAAATCTCGACCCATGGTACCCGAACCATAAAAGCAGTAATAAAATAAGCGAATAAAGCCATCGCAAGCCACTTTAAAATGTGCATATAAGTTCTGTAGGAAACCATGATTTCCAAAATCAAAATAATGATTGCAAAAGTAACTGCCAAAAGCGCAAAAGGTACATTTGGTAGTAGCAGGCGGGTGCTTGCGGCCATTGCGCCGATATCCGAACCGATATTAAATGTGTTAGCGGTAACAACAAGAGCTACAACTGGATAAAGAATTTTTTTTGAGTAATGGTCACGAACAGTAGCAGCTAAACCCTTACCGGTGACAGCCCCAACTCTTGCGCAGGCTTCCTGGACGGCTGTCATTAGCGGGAAGGTGAAAAGCATCGTCCATGGCATATGGAAGCCAAATTGAGTACCTGCTTGTGAATAGGTTGCAATACCGGAGGGGTCGTCGTCTGCCGCTCCTGTTACAATACCGGGGCCAAGAATGCGCAGAAACCGGCTAAAACCCTTTTTTTTAGATTCCCGTGGAAAAGCAGGGGTTTTTTTTTCGTGCTTTATGAGTTCATCCGGAAATTGAGGAGCACCCATAATTTAAGAATACGTATTAGTGCCTTTTTTGTCCAGATGTACCGGCAATTAAGAAATTTGTGATTTGTGGGTTTTTGTTTTTTTTAGCTTTAAATAAATGTAGGCTGCAATGAGAATTATAAAAATAACCACGATCGCTATATCAAATTTTCTAAAAATTGGCCTTAATATTTGCCAATTTTGGCCCAGGACGAAACCGATATATGCCAGAAGGTACGACCATATAAGCGACCCGAAAAAAGTTAGTGCCGAAAATTTCCAGAAGTCGACTTTGGCTATTCCGGCCGGGAGTGAGATGACTGTCCTTACGGCAGGAAGGAGTCTTGATGCTGCAGCGAGCCATTGACCATGTTTGTTAAACATTTTTAGGGCTGAGTCGAATTCTTCTTCTGTAAGAAGGATAAATCTGCCGTATTTAATAACAATTTTTCTGATGTACTTTTCACCTTTGGTATAACCCAACCAGTAAGCAAGCCATGACCCGAAAAGGTTGCCAAGTGTTCCAATCAGTGCTACAAGGGGTAAACTAAATCTGCCAGTTGCGGCGAGGAAACCGGAAAAAGGCATTATTACTTCCGACGGAATCGGGATAAGCGCTGATTCGAGCGTCATTAGAAGAAAAATGCCGCTGTAGCCCATTTGGGAAATTATCCCCATCACCCAAAAGACTATCTGCTCTAAAATTGACTCGTGCATAATTTGACAATTAACAAGTAACCATTAACAATTAACCTTAAAATGGGTACTTTGTATATTGTATCGACTCCTATAGGCAATTTAAAAGATATCACTTTAAGGGCAATTGAGATCTTGGGAAATGTAGATATTGTTGCTTGTGAGGACACAAGGGTTACAGGTCGGTTGCTAACCCATTTAAATATTTCCAAAAAAATGCTGGCAGTTTCGGATTTTAACGAAGAGAAAATGGTTAGTGAGATTATTACGATTTTGAATGCCGGGAAAGATATTGCACTTGTTTGTGATGCCGGTACACCACTTATTTCTGACCCTGGCTTTAAAATAGTGCGTGAAGCGGTAAGTAGGAACATTCGTGTTGAATCCATCCCCGGTGCTTCCGCATCCATTGCCGCACTCAGTATCTCGGGGCTTGCTACTGACAAATTCATGTTTATCGGTTACCTTTCAAAAAAGGACTTAAAAAGGGAAAGCCAGATTAAAGACATAAAGAAAATTGCTGAAACAGTAAAAACTACGTTTATTTTGTACGAATCTCCGTATAGGGTAGTAAAAACGCTCGATTCGATAAAAAATGTTTTTGGGGATATAAATATAGTTGTTTGCCGTGAATTGACAAAATTGCACGAAGAAATTTATCGGGGAAAGATTAGCGAATTTAAAATGAATTTAAAAGGCGAGTTTGTGATTCTATTTTAGAGCAGGCTGCGGCCGGTCATTTGAGAAGGTTTAGGGATTTGCAATACACCTAAAACCGTTGGTGCAATATCTGCAAGCAGGCCCTGGGGCAATTGCTGGGCATTTCCTTCTAATTCTCTAAAGAGAAAAATAGCAGGGACGGGGCTTATGTTGTGCTCAGTATCGGTTTCGCCTGTCCTTAAATTTATCATTTCTTCGGCATTGCCATGGTCAGCAGTTATAATCAGGCCTCCACCGCAACCTAAAACTGTTTTTGCCAATATGCCTAAATTGTGATCTATTGTTTGCACCCCTTTTATGGTTGCTGCAATATTGCCGCTATGACCAACCATGTCGGCATTCGCATAATTAACAACAATAAAGTCATACATTTTAGTATTAATCTTTTCAATCAACCTTTGAGTTAAAATGTTAGCTGACATTTCTGGAGCTTTGTCGTAAGAAGCTACTTTTGGAGAATCAATGAGAATGCGATCTTCTCCTTTAAACGGTTTTTCAAAACCGCCATTAAAAAAGTAAGTAACGTGGCCATATTTTTCTGTTTCGGCAATATGCAGTTGGCGAGCGTTTCTTTCTGCAAAAATTCTAGCGATCGGCATTGTTACCTCTTCAGGATTAAAAGCTGCGGCTGTAACAGGTAAATCTTTAGCATAGCGCGTTAGCGAAACGAAAAATAAATTGGCTATTTTGGTGCCTCTTTGAAACCCAGCAGCTTGCTCGCCCGATGATGTTTTCAAATTGGAAAGATCGTCCAGCACGAATGCTTCTGTTAATTGTCTTGCCCTGTCTGGGCGGTAATTAAAAAATATCAAAGAATCATTAGGTGAAACCGCACCTGTGGGGATGCCCCTTTCGTCAGCTATCATTGTGGGTTCAATAAATTCATCAGTTTTACCGTTTGCATAGGACGCGTCTATGACAGCAAGAGCATTTACGGCTTTGTTTTGACCTTTTCCTACAATTGTCCAATAAGCTTTAGCAGTTCTGTCCCAACGATTATCCCGATCCATTGAAAAATACCTGCCACTAACTGAGGCAATTTCGCCCAAATTTCCGGTTTTTAACTTATTCTCCAGGTCACTCATGTAGATTTTTGCGGAAGTTGGCGGGCTATCCCTGCCGTCCGTAAAAAGATGAAGTTTAATTCTGGATGCAGGTACCTGTTTTTTTTGAAGTAGAGTTAAAAGTGCATAGAGGTGGCTCATTTCGCTGTGAACTGCGCCCAAGCCAACAAGACCCATTAAGTGTATGTTTGAGTTATTTTTTGTGATGTGGTCAATTGCTCCTATTAAAGCTGGGTTTTCGAAAAAGGTACCGTCTGCAATAGCATTATTAAGCCTTAGTAGATCCTGGAACACGACCCTGCCTGCCCCAAGGTTGATATGGCCTACTTCGCTATTGCCAACATGGCCTTCAGGAAGACCGACCGCCTGACCGGATGCAACAAGTAAGGCGTGCGGGTAAGAAAACCAAAAATTGTTGAAGTTGCTCGGGTTTGCTCTTGTGATTGCATTGCCCGGACTGTCTTGGGAAACACCCCAGCCATCCAAGATACACAAGACAACAGGTTTAGGTTTTTCGGTTACTCTTAACATTAGGAAAGCTCATGTTCTATAGCCAGAAGCCGATTGTATTTTGCTACCCTTTCTCCCCTTGCAGGTGCGCCAAATTTAGCGTAATCGGATCCTATGCCCACAGCAAAATCTGCAATGAAATCATCGTCGGTTTCGCCAGATCTATGCGAAACTATTGTCTTGAAATTTGCAGCTTTGGCAGCTTTTACTACATCGAGCGTTTCGCTAATTGTGCCGACCTGATTTGGTTTTATGATTATTCCATTGCATGATTTTTTATCGATTGCCTTTTTAAGCCTTTCCATATTGGTTGTTATTAAATCATCGCCCACTATTATTGTTTTCTCTCCCATTGCTTCTGTCATCTTGTGCCATCCGTCCCAATCGTCTTCGGAAAGAGGGTCTTCCAGGGAAAGTAGATGGTATTGTTCGTTTAGGGCAACAAAAAAATCTATAAATTCTGAAGCTGTTAAACCAACGGGTCTATCCTTAATTTTATATACGCCACCCTTCATAAATGTTGATGACCCAACATCGACGCTTAGGAAAGTATCGAGACCTAATGTGTAGCCGGCTCTGGTAACCGCCTCCTCTAAAATTTTAAAAGCATCTGAGTTCGAATATAGTGTCGGTGCATATCCGCCTTCTTCACCCAGTAGCGTGATACCGCTATGGTTTGTAATGACCTCTTTTAACGAATAATAGATTTCTACCCCTGTTTTTAAATTTTGGGAATAAGAGTTTGCACGGGGCGGTACTATTAAAAATTCTTGAAAATCAATATTTCCGCCTCCGTGCTTGCCGCCGTTTAGAATATTAAACATTGGTGTTGGTATAGAAAACTGGTTGCTTTTTTGACTCGAAAGAAGCATCGAGATGTATTGGTAAAGAGTTAATTTGAGCGAAGCCGCCTGGGCACGAGCTATGGCTCCTGAAAGAGCTAGGATGCTGTTTGCTCCCATTTTTGATTTATTGTCTGTTCCGTCAATTTGAATCATGATCTTGTCCATTTCCAGCTGGTTTGAAGCATCTTTGCCTATTAATGCCGGTGCCAGAAAAGTGAGGATGTTTTCAAGAGCTTTTAGTACGCCATGCCCCCCGAACCTGCTACTGTCGCCGTCCCGAAGTTCCACGGCTTCATGTTTGCCTACAGAAATTCCAGAAGGGGTTGCAAAACCGCCCACGGCTCCATCTTCAAGCTGAACAATGGCTTCTATTGTTGGCATACCACGGCTGTCTAAAATTTCTCTTGCAATTATTTTTTTGATTTTGGCCATTTTAGTTTCTTGAAACTAATTTTTTTTCCGCTTCTGAGATGATTTCTCTAGTTGATTCCACGACATCCGGGTCAACGGATATCGATGTCACACCCCAGGACACTAACATTTCTGTAAGCTGGGGATAAACGGAAGGTGCTTCGCCGCAAATTGAGCTAGTTATGTTAAATTTGTTTGCAGTTTTTACAATTTTCTCCAAGCACCACAAAACCGAGGGGTCCATTTCGTAATACTCGCTAGCGACCTCTTCGTTGTCTCTATCTGTTCCCAAAACCAGCATTGTTAAGTCGTTTGTACCAATAGAGATACCGTCTATCCCTACATCTATGAAGTTTTCCAAAGATAAAACATTTGTAGGCAATTCTGCCATCATGTAAAACTTAAAGGTGGGGTCGTTAAACAAGCCTTTTTCCTCGACTATGGAGCGCACTGTTTTTAATTCCTGAGGGTTTCTTACAAAAGGAATCAAAAGATGTACATTTTGATGAATTTTCCGAACTTCCAATAAGCTATCCAGTTCCATTTTAAATACATCTGGATCTTTGATATATCTGTAAGCACCACGATAACCCATGAGCGGATTGGGTTCCTGGGGCTCGTATTTGTCTCCACCCTTTAAATTTCGATATTCATTTGATTTAAAGTCGCTCGCCCTGTAGATAATAGGCCTTCTGCCGAAAGCTTTAGCAAACACTGACAGGCTTTTTGAAAATTCTTGAACAAATTCATGCTGTTTTTTTTGCCGGATGTACTCTTTTGGGTGCTGACCGATTTTGGCAAGCAGAAATTCTGCCCGCAACAATCCGACACCATCTACGTTTTTAGCAGCAACTATTGGTGCCTGATCAGGGTCTGCAAGATTTACGTATAAGTGCGTTGCCGTTCTCCTTTGTCTTACGTGCTGACTTTCCTTTTCGGCCGTAGTGATTTTGGCCTTTTGTTTTATAGATGAGCCAAGATAAATGATCCCTTTTGAACCGTCAACGGTGACGACCATGCCGTCTTTTAATTTTTTTAGCGCTCCCTCCACCCCAACAGCACTTGCTATGCCAAGCTCTCTTGAGACGATAGCTGCATGCGATGTTCTGCCACCTTTTTCTGTGACAATGGCAACTGCTCTTTTCATTGCCGGTACAAAATCCGGATTAGTCATTTCTGTTACTAAAACAGTCCCTTTGGTCACCTTATTTAATTCTGATACGTTTTTTACTATTACAACTTTTCCCGATGCTATTGCCGGAGATGCCGGTGAACCGACTGCTAATACTTTGAGTTTTTCGGTTTCTTCAATTTTTTGAGGTTTTTGCTCTTTTTTGATTGTTGTTACGGGTCTCGTTTGAACTATATAGATTTGGCCTTTTTCGATTGCCCATTCGATATCCTGCGGGAAAAAGTAGTGCTTTTCTAACGTGAGACCAATTTGAGCTAGAGATATTATTTGTTCGTCAGTAATCTTTTGATCTTTACTGTGGCTTCTCGAGATTTTTAAAAGTACGTCTTTTGATTTTACTTTGACCAATTGGTTTTTTTGAGCATTTATTTTTTTTGCCGTGATTTTTAAGCTTTTTTTGTCTACTTCATAGTGGTCCGGAGTTTCTTCGCCTTGAACTATCAGCTCCCCGAGGCCAAATATTGCTTCAATTACAACTATTTTTTTATTGGATGTTACCGGATCTAAAGTAAACATAATTCCGGAAGAATCTGATTGAACCATTTGCTGAACGGGAATTGCGATTTTAACTTTAAAATCGTCATAGTTTTTTTGACGCCTGTAGAAAATAGCTCTGGCTTCAAAAAGCGATGCCCATGCTTCCAGAACAGCTTTTTTCAGCTCCTCTTTACCGCTGATATTTAAAAATGTCGATTGCTGCCCCGCAAATGATGCATCGGGTAGGTCTTCCGCCGTTGCGGACGAGCGCACAGCTACATAAACGTTTTTGCCTTTGCCTAATTTTTCATAGAAATCAAAAAGGGTTTTTTGCAATTTACTATCGAGCTCGATTTCCAATATTTCTTTTTGGCAGGCTTTTGCTTTCTCTTCGAGCTGCAGGGGGTTGTCGGCATCCAGGTTGTAGAGTATTCCTTTGATTCTGTCTGCCGCGCCGGAAGTGGTTATAGCTTTAAAGTAAGCCTGGGATGTAACGATAAAACCATTTGGGATAGGAATATTGGCGCGGTACATTTCGCCAAGGTTGGCCCCCTTGCCACCAACCATCTCGACGTCGTTTTTGTCTACTTCTGAAAACCAGACAATATCCTGCATAATTTCCGCCACATCTTAACTTGCAGGATGGGCAGTTAATTTATTGTAACAAATATTTAGTTTGAGAAGTGCCTGAAAAGCATAAGGGAGATTAAGCTTTTTTCGTCCTGATTGGTTTGGCCGCTTTTTATGATCGTTTCTATCTTTAATGTTGATGAAAATAGGCGTTTTAGAGTTGCTAAATTTAAGGCCCTTGCCTGATATTGTAACTTTTCCATCTGCCAATTTTGTAAAGGCTTTTTGGAAATGTCTGAAATTTTTTTTGCAGAATAGCCTAATTTAATAAGTATCAGCAAAAACAACCGGTTTTCTATTTGCCACGTCAGCGAAACTTTTGAGTCCCCAAGTTTTCCCAGTAGTGTTTGTTGATTATTGCTACCTGTGCCAATTGAATCGAGAAATTTAAAAAGAATAGGGTTAGGCTTAAAAAGCTTTATAACAGTCTCTTTGGGTAGAAGATTTAAAGTTGAGGGTGGTAACTCCTTTTTCTCCCAAAGTATTACTATGTCACCAGCAGATAATTTGTTAAGGTCATTCGGGTTTATTAGCTTATTGGAAATAAGATCTTCACCAATAGTTACTTTTTTAGTCTCAAACATGTTTGTCGTGAAAAGCGCTTGATAGGCCAATTGGCTACTCTCCGCAGACAACCTTTGTTTTGTAAAGTCTTGGTATTTACCTATTACGTTTTGAAGTTCAAGATATGAGTTTTGGATATCTTCTCCGTGAACCAAAATGAGCATTACAGTTTGAAGACTTTTGATTTCGCCTTAACATCGCCCTCGACTTTAAGGCCAAACTCATCTCCTGCTTTTGCAATATCTATCTGGGCGTGTTCTATTTGCATGGAGCTGACTTTCTGGGATAAACCATTACCTTTTTCGTCTGAAATTTCTATTTCATCCCCTACTTTGAGATCACCTTTTGTGATTTTTATGATAGCTACTTTTATTTTGTCGTAATAATGCTGTACTTGCCCTATTTGAATCTTTTTCATTTTATCTTAGATGTCCTTATCTTCCTCGAGTATCTTAGTAATTTTTTCATTTGCTTCTTTAAGTTTACTCCTGCACAGTTTATGGAGTTTTACACCCTCTTCTAGCAGGCCTAAGCCTTTTTCCAGATCTAAATTCGGGTCTTCAAGCTGGGAAACTATTTCCTCAAGTCTTAATATGGCTTTTGAAAAATTGATCGTTTCTGCTTTTTTAGCCATCTTTTTTTGTAGATTTTACTTTTGCGTTTATTAAACCGTCACGTAATTTTACCCCAATTGAGCTTTGCTGCTCAACGGCGGCAATTGTTTTTATTATTTGGCCATTTTGGTTGTAGGTAATGGAGTAACCTCTGTCGAGGGTATTTTGAGGAGAGAGGATTTGCAACGATTTATTAAGTGATGATTCATTGTTGTCTTTTGCTTGAATTAAATAATAGATATTTTTAAACATTTGCTCCTTCAGGAGTGAAGTTTTCCCCTGGGCGTCGAAAAGTAAATGCTTCTTGTGTTTTTCCAAATAGCTTTCTGCTGTATTTAATCTGTGGGGCAAATCCCGAAAGGATACCTTTGCTTGACTGAGACGAAAATAAAATGAGTCTAATAATTGTTGACTTTCTGCAAACAACCTTCTTAGTTTTGTGTTGAGATAAAACTCGACGTTTTCTAATTTTTCTTCAAGATTTATATAAGAGCTGACAATAATGTTTGCAGCGTCCGTAGGGGTCGATGCCCTGACGTCTGCTGCCAACTCCGCAAGGGTGACATTTATCTCGTGGCCGATTGCTACAACTGTTGGAGTTTTCATTTTTGCAATAGTTCTAACAACAGATTCATCGTTAAAGACTTCAATTAAAGATTCTTCCTGGCCACCTCCTCGGGTAATAACAATAACGTCAAAACCTTTTTCGTCTGCGCGAGGCAACCGGTTTACAATTTGACTAATAGCCTTTCGGCCGCCAACTGTTATATCCATTGTGAAAAGCTCAATAAGGGGAAACTTATCAACGCTCATTGTCTTAAAATCGTGCCAGCCTGCCGAACCCATCGATGTTATTACACAAATTTTTTTTGGATACTTGGGAAGCTTTTGCTTTTTGCTTTCATCAAAAAGGCCTTCTTTTGAGAGTTTTTCATAAAGTTTTTGAAATTCCTGCTGCAGCACTCCGCCACCAGTGAGTTTTACTACGGCAATCTTAAATTTATATTCGTTTTTTTTAAATAGAGTTAAATTTCCGTAGGCTAATATTTTGTCGCCAACTTTCATTTCTGGCAGGTTGGCAAATCTAGTTGATTCTATAAAGCAGGGAAGGGTGCTATTTTCGTCTTTTAGAGTGATAAACGCATTGAACCATTTCGGGTCTTTTTGCACGGCAGATATTTCGCCTTCAACCCAAAAGATCATCTCCTCCAAAAGGAGCTTTGCAGACTGATTAACCTCTGCAATTGAATAAATTTGGTTACCCTCTTGTATTTTCATGCATCAGCAAGTATAGCATTTAGCTTTATTTTGCTCCCTTGACAGCATTGTTTTCAGGATGTATAAAATGTGTGCTTATCGCAAGATAGGCAACTCGAAAGGGCTTCTCGCAAGAGAGGCCTTTTCTTATATCTAAAAGTATTTCAGGCTAGAAATCATTTCTTCTAACACTTTTTCCGCTCCGGTAACATCTTCATTTGGGTTTAACTGCTGGTAATAGATAACAAGCGGCATTCTGCCATCGAAAATTAGGTAGCTTCTTTTTACAAGCCCCAGGGGAACAAATCCGTTGCCAGTTGAGGTCGTGTCGATTATTTCAGTAGATCTTCCATTTATTTCCAAATTTTTTGTTGTTAAAACGTTTTGATAATCGTTTGGGTTCTCATAAAGCTTAACCGTTGCTTGCCAGTCTGCTGATGCAACGGGTACTACTGAAATAGGAACAATATCATGTTCCAAATAGCCCGGCACAACAAACGAAAATGGTGCAAAAAAAGTGCACTCCTGATATTTGTTGTTATACGTAGTAAACCAATCTTTAGGATAAGAAATCTGGAAAGAGTAGGTCGTATTTGAGCAAAAATTCACGCTTGACGGAATAACAGATCCGCTCTGGGTATCGGTATAGGGTTGCGGTTTTTCAATTTGATTACCGCTATCTATTTCTGTTCTGACTCCCTTTACCAGCGGAACATTTTTTGCGGACGAATATTTACCCAACATAAAAGCTGTCAAGCCATAGACACTAATAACTCCAACAATAAGCGTTGCTTTTATGAGTGATTTAAATTTTTTTAACGTCAACCAACGATCCTTTCTGAAAGGAACTTTAGCTGCCCCATCATTAAGAAGGCTAAAGCCTTACTGTTGAGGAGTTTGTTCAGGTGCAGGTACTTCTGTTGGTAATCCCGGATCGCCTGCTGGCGGTGGGACAGGAAGACCTTGATCTGCATCTGATGGTGGTGCCGGAGGAACATCCATTCCACCCTCAGCTGGTTCTTCCGGAGCCGGAGTTGGTGTTGGTTCCGGAGCCGGAGGAGTTTGCGTTTGGCCGCCATCACCATCTGCCGGTGGCATAGGGTTTTGGCTGTTTTGGTCGTTAGGATCCATAAATTTAGCCTCCTTTATACAATTCTAACAAATTAGATAGGTTAGTTGTAAAGGACTAAATTTCAACTTGTCATAAATGTTGATCTAAAATATTTCATAAGTGGCTGTATTGGACCCTTAGCACCTTCAAACTTGACACTTTCGTCTTTGATTCTCGACTCAAGCGAATTAGCTTGAAATCTAACGGAAGCAAATCTGTCCAAGTTTTCATTGAGAACAAGAAGCTTTTCCTTTTCTGCAAGTAGATTTGCCGCGATTTCACTGTTTTTAGTTTTTGCATTTATGAGTTTTTGGTAAGCCTGCTCCAAGGGTTCAGCCTCGTCCGGCTTTTGTTCCTGTTTTAGCTTAAGGGTTGACGTTATGTCCGATGAAAGATTCACAAAGAGCTCAAGGTAGGCTACCTCGTCGTTATAGTAATCTTTAAAATCCGGTTGAGGAGAAAGCCTGGCAATATTTGTTAATGCATTCTGCGCTTTCGCTTTTTTATCTTCATAATAAGCCAATACTTTTTGAGGATCTTTAGACTTCCAAACCGAATCGTCCGATAGGATCGGTAAATAGAAATCCGAACCCAGTGCAAGCAGCATATCTTTAAAAAACTGATGGTTTTTTTCTGTTTGTCCCAATAATTCTTCCGACTGGCTGTAGTAGTTAATTAAGTCACGCGTCAGATTTTGAAATACAGGCGGGACGGCCTCTTTTTGCAGCATACTTTTCTGAAACTGGACGTTTTGTTTTGTAAGACGTATTTTCTCAAGAAGTTTTTGTTTGTCCGCAAGGTCTACGAAGAAGCCTTCTTGCGCATTCTGGTTGTTTTGTAAATTGTCGATGACTGACACTTTCTCTCCCGCAACTTGAAAAGTACTAAGAACGTCATTCAGTGACTGTTTGGTAGATATAAAGCCAACCGATGTTGTTTGAATAAAGTCGGCAGCGGCTATTTGAGGTTGTATGGTTTTTGTGTAGTAAAAAAATGCGGCACTTAGCAGGCCTGTTATGGTAAACATACCGATAAATGTTGCCAGAACCAGGCTCCTTACAACTTTTTTTTGGGTAGTATTAGGACCGCTGAGGAAATCAAGATACTCTCTATATGACAATTGCGGCATGCCTTTAACTTTATTCTAAGTCAAAGTTATCTTCTTTGCCACACAAAATATACTGCTGTTAAAAAGCCGACAAGAAAACCCCCTGCGTGAGCTGAATAGGCTATACCGTCAAACGTACCAGTTTGAGCTATAGACGAAAAGCTTGAAAATGCCTGAATTAAGAACCAGTAAATCAGCATGAATACGGCCGGAACGCCAATAATTAAGGGCAAAAAGAAAACGGGTATTAATGTATCAACTTTGTTGCGCGGGAAAAACTTTAAATAAGCGCCTAAAATTCCGGCTATTGCGCCTGATGCTCCGATCATGGGAAGGTTTGAGCTTGTTATAAAAACGTATTGAATTAACGCTGCAAAAATGCCGCAGAAGAGGTAAAAAATTAAATATTTAATGTGTCCGATTTTGGCTTCAACGTTGTCCCCAAAAATCCACAAAAACCACATGTTTGAGATTATGTGCAAAAATCCTGCATGCAAAAACATCGATGTGACAAACGGTGATAAAGTATTTATGTCTGCAAAGTTGATATTTGCCGGAATTAGTGCGTACTTTGCTATAAAACCCTCTAAACTTGCGCTTGTCAGCTCAAGATAAAAAACGTAGATATTTGCAGTTATTATGACCAGATTTACGAACGGAAATTTATTGGAATTTTTGGTATCTCTAATTGGAAACATGCTTCTGTAATAAGTTAGGATACTAGGAACCTTTGTTTTTGACAAATGAATGTTTGATTTTTTAAAAAAGTGATATTATAATTGCGGCCAAGATGGCTAATCCTGAAGTTCCTGGTCCAGATTCAGCTGAACTGCGAAAATTGACTGACGAAGAGTTTGTAGAAAGAGAATGTGGGCCCGGATGGCACAAACAGCCTGGGGCAATGTATATACATGGCCGAAATGCTGACGTCGAAGTAACATTTTGGTCAAGAGAAGGCAGCAGGCAAGTTCGTATGCTCACAAAGGGTTTGCCAAAAGGTTCCGTTCCTCGTGAAGAGTTTGCTTTCCTAAGATCTTAATCTCTGAACATTCTATTCTTTATGCACTGATTTGGTTTATACCAATATTGACATTCGGGTTTTATTTGGGTATAAAGGAGGTATGGATACTGATGTTGATGACAGGGTAAAAGTTTGGGCTTTTTTCGATTCCAGTATATTTCCTATTGCCATGAATTGGCGAAGACGCTATATAAAATTTGAGAGGGTGATTTTGACAACAGTAAAGAAGGTTGGGGGCGTTCGGCTGGTTGATTTTGTTTGTGCAGGGGAAGGTGCTAATTACAAGATTGAATACAATACTTCCGATTATTCATGGAAGGTAAAAAGGGTGATGGATAAGTAAACGTCTATGGCTAATCGATTATAAGAGAGCTTGTTTCTCGCTAACTCGAGATAGACAATCGATAACAAAAAACCCTTAGCTTAAGGCCAGACCTTTTGCGGACGTAACATCTGGACTTAAGGTCTGGCCTTTTTGCCTTGTCGCTTGTTAGGTGTTACATGTCAAATGTTAATAGTCGAATTATCATCCACGCCGATTTAAACAGTTTTTTTGCAACCGCCGAACAGCAGGCAAATCCCGCTTTGCGCACTAAGCCCGTAGGTGTAGTTAAAGCCCGTGGTAGGAGTTGCATTATCGCAGCTTCGGTGGAAGCTAAAAAATATGGGGTGGGCACGGGAAGCCGTACATATGATGCCAAAAAACTTTGCCCCGATATTATTCTGGTCCCTGCGGATTTTGCAAAGTATGAGTATATAAGCCGCAGGTTTATCGAAATTTGCGCAAGCTATTCCCCGCTTTGTGAAGCTTTTTCGCTCGATGAGTGTTTTATAGATGTTACCGAAACTGAAAAATTTTGGGGCAATGCTTTTAATATTGCTTTTGATATTAAAGAGAGACTAAGAAAGGAAGTTGGCGACTATATGACTTGTTCCGTCGGAATTTCCCACAACAGATTACTTGCAAAATTGGCTTCGGAGCAGATTAAGCCTGACGGGCTTTTCTGGATAACAGAAGATAACATGCTTGAGGTTTTGGACAGGTCGAAACTGACTGATGTTTGCGGCTTAGGATTCGGGCTTTGGCGTCGTTTGGCTTTACTTGGGATTGACTCCTTTTCCGATTTGCGGGCTTGTAAGATAGAGTTTCTCTACAAACACTTCGGGCCCTTTTGGTCGGTTCACCTTTACAATACAGCCCGAGGTATAGATGAGTCTGCGGTCGTGCCGATTGAAAAAATACCGCAAGCCAAATCGGTTGGCAGAACGTATACAACACATCGCTTACTGAACAACAAGCTTGAGATTTATAAAGTACTGCGCAATTTATGTGAAGAGGCAGCCGAAAAAGCCAGGGCAATGAAACTTTGCGGGCGATATGTAGCATTTTGTCTTCGGACTTCGCCAAGATCTTGGTCTGCCAAAGATCAAAACAGCGGTGAAGCCAGGTCGTGGTATGGACATAAAACATTGGCAAGATACATTGACAGCGGCCGGGAACTTTTTGGCGTTTGCCAGCAAATTGGTGCGGAGTGGCAGTTAAAAGACGTGATTTTTTGCGGTGTTACTCTTGGAATGCTTACCCGAAGCGACTGGCAAACTATTCCAATTTTTAAAGCAGACAGAAAACGTGCGTGTTTGACCTCATCAGTAGATTTTATTAACAAACGCTACGGCAATTACACGGTTTTTCCGGGACAGCTCTTGGGAATGCCTATTGTGATGCCGGAAGTGACTGGTTTTTTTGGGGACCGCAAATACCGCCTGGCTGATTTTAAAGTGACTGACTCCCCCGTTTGACATTTTTGTGAAT
Organism: bacterium; assembly: GCA_021813125.1. GTDB lineage: Bacteria > Patescibacteriota > Microgenomatia > Curtissbacterales > GWA2-41-24 > JAKAJD01. The sequence goes on from JAKALT010000002.1 coordinate 46,508, forward strand.
TTGAGCAAATAATAGGTTGAGGTCAACAAACTGATTCATTGAATTAGGGCAGTTGGCTTATAATGTTTGTGTTTCGGCTTAATAAGTGCTATAATTTAGGTTTCTAAGACGAGGTTTGTATGGTTGTAGAGGCGGTTGAAAGAAGATTAATAGGTGCAGGCAAGGCTGAAGTTGAAGCCGGCCAGGTTGTATTTAATCCTGAACACCGCGAAGATAATTTAGAAAGGCTAATTAAACAGCTTGGTGTCAGGTTTGTAAATTTAGATGACCCGGATTATTCTTTCCCACTTTCGAATTTAAGCCTTCCCCAAGATGCAAAGATGGCTCTTCAGAATGTTGGGTCTCAAATCAGGAGAATTGAAAATTTTAAACGAAGCGTTAGCAGGCGAGAGGTTGAAGTAGCACATCAAGGTCTTCGTCGTTATATGATTCTGAAAATGCCGCTAATCCGGCCTTACTTATCTAGGGTCTTGGCATATAATTTAGAGGGCGCAGAATATGCTGCGGCTTAATTGGCAATAGTCTTGTCTCAGATTGATTTTTTCAATTTTAGTTTGTACCAGATAAAGTTTTCATCTTCGTAGCGTAAGTATTTGTCGTCTAATATTTGCTTTGCCTTTTGATCTAGCGGGTCGTGATCTTTTGGGCGTATTACCAAAAAATATAATGAGTCAAAATTGCGAGGTAGGCTTTCGCCATAAGCAATGTTTCTGTCTGCATAATAGCCTATAAATACCTCCTGGAATTCTTTATAGGAATTTGAGGTTATGAAGCTAACTGCACTGGATGGGGATTCCTTATTTATCAGCCTGCCTGCCAGAAAACCTCTTTTATTGGTATCTGTTGCAATCAGAGCTTTTGTAAATTTTAACTGGCTTAAAAATGCAAAATTTAAAATAGCGATTAATACAACCGGAAAGACTAGTGACTTTTGGAATCTTGCTAAAATTTTGAACGTAATATAAGAAAACGCCAAAACCATAAATGGCGAAAGATAGTAGATCATAAAATCGTGAATAAAAGAAAGTTGGGAAAACACAACAAGCTGCAAAAGCCCGTAAACTAACAACGATAATATTGATGCCTCGGCAAAATTAAATTTTTGCTTTCTGAATATGAAGCGACAGGCTAAGTAAAAAAGGAAACCAACTGCAGCTATAAAAACAGGCGGCGTATAGTAAACTTTTGCGAGAAGAATTTCTTGTTTGAGATATTTTATAAGCGTAAACCCATATAAGTCAGAGGTTAAATAAGGGTTTATTCTCGACAAAACGTTGCTAAAAACGTCACCCGTTAATCCCCTTTGGAGCAAACGGACATGAACAAGCTGAATGGCAAACGTAATTAAAGAAATAGGAATTAGAAGAAGTATTTTTTTCTTAAAGAAATTGGGTGTTTTGTATATAATTTGTAAAAATAATAAAGCTACAACAAGATAATAAGCACTCCAATTGATTAGGCCTCCAAAAATAATTGCGGCAATTAAAAGTAAATAGTACTTACTGTCTTTAGTTTTAAAATACCGTAGGTACGCCCAAAAACCTGCCATGGAAACAGACGGCACAACAACATCATGTACTGGGAGCTTTCCAAAATAAGCAAATATTGGTGTTATAACAAGGGCTAGTGAGGCATACAAGCCCATCAGAGGTGAATGTAATTCTCTGCCTATTTTATAAATTAAAAACAAGAGCAATAATGAAAAAAATACAATAGTTAAACGCGCTGATGATTCCGATTCACCTAAGAGGCGAAAGGACAAGCTAATCATTATTGGCAATCCTGGTGGGTAATGCGTAATGTATCCAAAATTTTCGGGCTTTTGGTAATCTACATTTAGTACCTGGCCGAATTTTGTAGTTAAAAACCCATAACGGTTATAGTTTCTTGCAACATTGCTATATTGAATGCCGATCCAATCGTGATGGCCCCAAAAAGGCTTATCGATTTTTATTGTTAGAAGCCAGAATGCGAATACCAAAACTAGTGAAACCAGAAGCAAACCTGGTAAGTTTTTCATTCGGTGAAGACTTGGGTTATCATTTCTCCATAAGCACCACCGTTTATGGCGCCCACTCCGATTTTATGAAACGCCGGATCCAAAATGTTTCGCCTGTGACCCTCACTTGCCATGAGGCCCTGGTGGGCCGTTTGTAAATTTGGAGCCAGTGCAAGATTTTCCCCTGCATAAGTATAAGCTATACCTGCCTCGCTTAGGCGATCGCCAACATCCTTACCTTCCGGTGAATAATGGGAAAAATAACCGCGCGTGAACATATCCTTGCTATGGGCGCGCGCAACATCCGCCAGGGAGTTGTTCCACGCAAGCGGTGCAACACCTACTTTTGCTCTCTCACTATTTACCAGTTTTAGCATTTCCTGTTCGTCCGTGTAATTTACTGTCAGCTGGTCCTGTTTAAAATGTAAATCGACCGAACCTTTTTCTTCAGGATTGACAGTTAAAAAAGTCAGTCCTTGTTTTGTAATTGGCCCAAATACTTTGTCCAGAGGACGTTCCAGGGTCATGGCTTTGCCAATAAGAACTGAGCCAATTTTTGATTTAAAGATATCGTTTTTTATGTCCGGTCTTGCGGGAAGCGAAACAAAAAGAAGTAATATAAATGAAATAAAAAGCAGGGCATTTATGATGGAGGGCAAAAAGCCTAAATACAGATTTAGCTTGTTAGCTTCAAATCTCTGCAGATACTTTAAGAGAAAACCGTTTAATACGGCAGAAAAAAGAATTTCGACTAGAACCCAAATTATTAAAAAGCCAACTGGCGCAGCTACAATTGGTGCCAAATTGAAGCCTTTGGTCAACAAGTTTCCTACAGATGAATAAAAAAGGAGAGCGGTAACGAGGGAAAGTGCGAATCCGAGAATATTTATCGCCTGGTTCAAAAATCCCTGGCCCTGGCCTTCGATTGCGAATGCCAAAAGCACTAAGATGATTACGAGGTCTATGCAGTTCATAATGTTTGCTCCTGTAATTTTACTCTTTGGTTTGGTTGATGATCAATGTTACTTTGGATATAATATCAGTCACGATTATTCTCGTTTGGCCCGCTAGCTCAATGGTAGAGCAGTTGCCTTTTAAGCAATTGGTTACAGGTTCGAATCCTGTGCGGGTCACAAATTGATAGTTTGATATGAAGATCTTGAAGCTAACGGCTAAGCAATTTTATATTTATTGATGGCTAAATACCCTGAAGTTACTGTAGGCGCGTTTATCCGCAATCAAAAAAATCAAATACTCTTAATAAAGTCTGCCAAATGGGGCAACAAGATCTATGTTGTTCCGGGTGGCCACATAGAAATAGGCGAAACTATCGAAAATGCGCTTAAGAGGGAGGTGCTAGAAGAAATAGGTGTCGAAGTTGATTTTATCAGACTCGTTTCAATAAGTGAGGCAATATTTCCTAATTTGTATTATAAAAGAAAACACTTTATCTTTCTTGAATGTGAATGTAAGATTAAAAATGGTCAAAAAATTAAGGTTGATAATCGGGAAATTCAAGAGGCCCGGTGGTTTAGTTTAAAAGATGCTCAAAAGCAAAATACGGATCCGTATACAAAGGCTGTCCTAAAAAAACTAGAAAGTTAAATAAATATCTCGCTTTTAATATTCCCGAATTTTCACTTGCTTTTTTCATATGTATATTCTTAAATAAAAGTGTAGCAGTAAATGTGGAAAGGAGGTGAGAATTTGTGATAAATGATTTGTCTACTGCAGTTTCTTCAGCCATATTAAAATCACTTGCCGCTTTTATTAATTTCGTACCTGCCTTTATCGGCGGCTTGATAATTTTAATTGTCGGCCTTGTTATTGCAGCTGTCGTATATCGTGTCGTGTTTGGCCTTTTGAAAATGGTCCAGCTTGAGAAATTTTTGGCGAGGTACGGCGTCACTAAGCTAGAGGGTAAAGACATCGAATGGAGCGAAATTTTAGCAGAGTTAGGTAGATGGACTATAATAATTGTCTTTTTGGTGCCCACGCTTCAGGCATGGAGACTTGATGCCGTTAATACGGTATTAAACAGGGTAATTTTGTACATTCCAAACGTAATTGTGGCTGTTATAGTTGCGATGGTCGGCCTTGCCTTTTCCAGACTCGGATACAGAGTTGCCAGAAGCGCGAGTCAGTCGCTGGGAAAACACGTTTCCAATACTGTTGGGCTCGTTGCAGAATGGTCCATTATAGTCTTTGTTGCGTTTTTGGTCCTTCACCAGTTAGGTGTTGCGCAGGAGCTTCTTAGGATACTCTTTGCGGGCTTAGTGGCAATGCTTGCATTGGCAGGCGGGCTAGCATTTGGTCTTGGTGGCCAAGGAACAGCAAGGACTTTGCTTGAGGCTTTGATGGATAAGTTCAAGAAATAACTTTAGGCCCTAGACTTAAGGTTCTAGATTTTAGAGTTATGTGTGTTGTGTGGTAAAATTTCCTAGCTTTGTTTTGAAGTTTTGGCTCCATCGTCTATCGGTTAGGACGGGACCCTTTCAAGGTCCAAAGCGGGGTTCGATTCCCCGTGGAGCCACATAAGCTTTCAATTCTTGATATAATTTGTGAATGGTTGAAAATCGCATTGGTTTGCCAAAAGCACCTATTGAAGAGCGCATTGTTAACAGTCTAGTTTTCCCCCTCCAACATTTAGAAAGTTGCATAGAACAATTGAGAGATGGTGCTGTGATTACCGGCGAAGCGCTGGAGCATCTTCGACAAAGTAACCGTGTCTGTCGAAGTATTAACATTGGTGTAGCCGTTTCTGGGCGTATAATCGGCACCGCATTGGTAAGAAGCACTACGGATGGAGTCAAAGGTAAACTTTTAAGAGCGAGTGGTGTTTTGATACTTGAACATGCAGCAAACCAAGCTAAAGCCGCTGACGAAAAGTTGCGAATGCAAGGCGTACTTAACTCAAAAGATTCGATTAGCAAGCACGATCTTTAATTTGTTGTGGAATTGTCATTAGCAAACCTGATCATCCATTTTGTAATCCTGCCACAAATTGTGTTTGTTAGTGTTTCACCGTTTTGAACTAAAAATTCTTGCAGGGCAACTAAATCATTAATACTACTTCTGCACTCTTCTTTAAACCATCCTTGCAAACACGGATTACTTTTTAAATCCTCTTGTTGCCTGATGCTTTGGGCTAAGGCTAGCGGGTTTCCTCTTATTTGCATATCCCCATCCAGGATATCGTCCATTTGCCTCATAAAAAAATATGAAGCCCTGGCAACTTGTCCAAGCTCTCTTTCTTTGCAAGAAAGGGCATAGAGGCCGAGCACTAACGTTATATGGCTTGGCGTATCTTTTTTAGCCAACCGTAAAGCTTCTCTTGCGTTTTCCCACTCAACACCCATATTCGATACGCCATTATCTAATACGAAGATACGAGGTTCAACAGCAGAGAGTAGAGCACACAAAAAACAATAGTTTATTTAATAAGGAGAAACGCTCCAAGAACAATCAACAGTCCACCGATAACGGACTTGGCAGTAAGCGATTCTCCTAAAAACAAAGCAGCAAAAAGGATTACAAAAACTACACTTAGCCTGTCTATTGCGGAAACTGATGTTGCGGGGCCTAATTTGAGCGCAAAAAAATAAAAGAACCAGGAAAGGGCACCGGCAATGCCTGCTAATAAAATGTATAAATAGGCTTTATTGGAAATCTGGGATAGGTCCCATTTTCTCAAAAAAAGTGATGCCAGGATCAATAAAGCCGCCATCACTATTGCTCTTAGGGTAGTTGCTAGAGTTGTATCCACTTTCCCAAGCCCGATTTTGCCGAATATCGCAACGAGGGCTGCAAAGATTGCAGAAAGAGAAGCAAATATTAAATACATTTGTTTATTATAATTAGCAACCCCAGCGAAAACTAGATTGCGACTGAACACCTTGAAAGCTCTGCATTTACCGACTGTTTTAGGTTCATATCATTGTAACTTTTTTGCTGCATTTCGCGAGCAAAATTCAAAGCCAGATCACATTTATTCTGTCTTGCGTTAATTACCGACATATAGAAACTGAAGATTGGATCTTTGGGAATTATACTTCTTGATTCAACCGCCAGTTTTGTCGCCGCTTCTAGGTCATTTTTGTTATTTAAATAGTACAAAACCAGTTGCGAGCGCGCAAAAGCGTTTTTGTTGTCAAAACCGATTAAATCATGGAGCTGTTTTACTGCCTGATCCTCGTCTTTTGTATCAAACGACAGATTTAAGGGATAATATGCTTTTTGTGCCTGAATTTTGGACAAATCAACAGGCAATTTTTCAATGACATCGCTCCTTGCGTAAACTATGGCATCCGAATCAACATAGACTAATTTCCAGTTCGGCAACCTGTAGACAGGAGTAAAATTATCGTAAATAGAATCGTATTGACTATTTACTACGGTATCGATATTGTAAATGTGTATTAATTCTTGCCAATTTTCTGTACCCGCGCTGAGGTTACCTTCATTTTTTAAATCCTCTGCCGTACGAAAGTCCCAAAGAGAGTCTGAGAATGTTTTTGTACCTGGCAAATACCAAAGAAAATAATTATCCCAAAGTTTCGACGTAAAAATTCGACGGGAGTTTAGGTTGTTAAAGATAAAGGATGGAATACCGGGTGGAAATTGTTCCGTCCAACCAAAATTCCGAACTGCAATATAATTTCCTTTTGCATCTTGATTGTACCGCCAATATTGACGCCATCCTAATACGTGGCCAACAAGTACTGAACCAACTGTCAATGAAAGTATTACAAGGTAAACGGTTGCCAGGGCGTATTTAAAAATTGATTTATTGAAATTTGCTTTAGTTATTAGAGAAAACAGATAAGGGAAAATTATCACGATACTTGCCGATATATAGCGAAAATACTTAAAGGGAATTAAGAATATTGCAAAGTATATTGCAAATTGTGCATGTTTAAAATAATTTTTTGGCTTTTTAAAAAGATAGACTGCTTGTAAGACAAATAATATTAGTAAGACAATTACGTAGCCGTATATTTCAAATGGTATCTGGTTAATGTAATCCATTTTGATCTTTCCAAGTCTTTGTGTAATTGAATCCATTTCGCCTACGTCAAAATTTCCAACAAGATTAACCTGAGAGAAGTAGAATGTTTTGCTAAATTGGAGAGTTGCAACTAATAGAGAAATCAGTGCAATAGATAAAAATAGTTTTAGGCTTTTGTCAAAAACTTTATATTTAAGACCCGAAAAGGCCGCCCACGCTGTCCAAAAAGATAGTATTACGTAACCTACAACCACAAAAGGGTGCATATTTGGCCAAGCCAAAAAAACCAAAGGCAATAACCACGCAAGTTTTGACAAACGCTTTTTTGAGCATTGGTAAAAACAGATATAATTTATAAGCGTAAGGGATAACAAACTAAAATTTTCCACCCGGTCGAGACTTAACCTAGCAGTTATTACATAACCTAAAAAGATCAGTGCAGTGTTAGTCAGTAGGTTATTTTCAATGAAAATCTTTATTGTTAAGTAAATGAAAAAAATAATGCCTAGCCCGAAAAAAATTCTCTCTAAATAGATGGTTTTTAAGCCCAAAATATGAACAGGCACGTACATTAAAAAACTTGAAAGCCATTCTGTTGAGCGATTTAGGTAGAATTCATTTCTACTTGAACCATAAACAAATCCGTCATTACTTGGTACGCTTTTTTGCTGCCATATTTGTCTTCCAAGCGAGAGGTGCCAATAAGAATCAGTGGACCCTGGAGCCGTGTGAGATCTGACGAAATATATACAAAGAAGAATAAACGTAAAAAGGGTTAATAAGCTTATTTGCTTAAGTTTACCAATGAAATAATTGAACACGTCACATTAATATAATCAAATTTACTTATAATGAGAAGGCGGTTATTTTGAAAAGTACTTTGTGCTTTTGAGAAAACCTATCGAAAGAACTCCGAAAAGTGCGCCGAGAAGTATCCCTCCTACAACATCGCTTAACCAGTGTTCTCCGAGATAAATTCTAGATATTGCCATCAGCAGCAATGATATAACAAAAAAAGTTGATGCTGAAACTCTATTTTTAGAGGAAGACAAATAATAAAGGAGCAGCACAATTATAAAGGTCGTTCTAAACATATGTCCCGAAGGATAAGAATAGTTTGTGTGAACGTATGTTGTTGGGAACAAAATATCTACGTGGCGAAAAAACAGCTTAGGTGGAGAAGGGTGAAATAAGTACAGTTTTCCACTTAGCTCTGCCAGCGTTCCGATTATAAACGCGAAAACAACGTATATTGCCGGTTTTATGCTTCTGCCATATTTGGAAATTAAAATTGCCGCTAAAACAGCAGCAGTTACCTCAAACGAACCCAAAAAACTCAAAAATGAAAAAGGTAGGTCAAGCAAATGGGGTATTACTTTTTGGAAAAAGATTGTTGCCTGGGTGTCTAATTTTGCGAAGAAATTTAATCCGACAACAACTGTGAAGGTTACAAATAAGCCAAAAAACCCAAGGGCTTGAGTTTTTAACCTTTCATTTTTTTTGGACATTAGTTAATTTTAGCAAATGGAATTATCAGATGCTTTTTTATATAATCTTTAAAGTGTTGAAAATTGTACTTTACACAACAACGACTTGTCCGTTTTGCAAAATGCAAAAGGATTACCTAAAGTCCAAAAATATAGATTTTTCCGAAATACTAGTTGATGAAAATCCCGAAGAGGCTCAAAAAATGATTGAACTTTCGGGGCAATTAGGCGTTCCTTTTACGGTTATCACAAAAGACGACGGCTCTTTGGAAAAAATCTTAGGTTTTGACAAAGCAAGGCTTGATTCAATTTTGGGATTTAACTGACTTCTGACATTTATTTACCTGCGCAGAGAGTGTTGAGAGAATTGATATCGCTTTGCGTTGGTTTTAAGGATTCTGTTGTATAGGGATACATGATTGAGCTTGAGTCTTCGTTATGGCTAATTCCCAGCGCGTGCCCTAATTCGTGCGCAATTGTGTGTTCGAGCTCATTTTTTGTGCTGTTAAAATAAATTTCAATTCTGTTTTCCTGGCCAATATACAGGCCTTCTTCGGGTTTTTGGGCAAGTTCCGCATTAAACTTTTCGATTTTTTGATTAAGATTTTTAACGTTACTGTTGTAATTTGCTGTCTGCAAATTCAGCTTTTGGGCTAAAGTATTAATGCTGTCCGACTGCTTTTGAAGATCTTGCTGCTGCTTTATAAGTTTATTATATTCATCCGGAGGTGCTCCCCCTTTTTGATTCCAGTAATCAATTTGACTGTTTAAATTGGCGACACGAGTTTTAAAATCGGCTACAAGCTGATTATATTGGGCTATTTGAGGCTGAAGATCTTGTTTGCCACCTTGAAGAGTGTTTTCTAAATTGTTGATTTGGCTTGTTAAAGCTTGCCTTTGGTCGTAAATCATGTTTATTTGCAGTTTTGCATTTGGGTCGTATGCAAATAATTGCTTTCCTTCTGCTTTATTCCATATATCCGCAGCACTTTGGATGTCAGACTTAAGTTGGTCTTGCGAGATATTGAAGCGGCTGTCAACAAAACCTATGCTGTAGTACGTTGGTTTGTCGCAGGGCGATTTGTTAAGTAGCTTTTCAACGTTGAAAGTTTTAGGGTAAACGTGCGTTAAGACAACCGCAATTATTGTTATATAGATTGCAAAATAGGCAAGCTTTTTCATTATCTGCCACTATTTTACTTGATTAGGAAAATTTTTTGTTTAATACTAAAATAGTGCGGTTAACTTTTTTTGGGGCCACGCGTGAGGTTACAGGTTCAAGTATCCTAATTGAGGCAGCCAACCGGAAGATCCTTTTGGATTGCGGACTCTTTCAGGGAACTAAGTCGAGCGAGGAAAGAAACTATGCTCCATTTTCATTTAGAGCAGCCGACATTGATTTTGTTGTAATTTGTCATGCCCATTTAGACCATACGGGCAGACTGCCCAAGCTGGCGCGGGAAGGGTTTCGCGGGAAGGTTTTTGCAACAGCGCCCACGCGAGAACTTACTCAGCTTGTTTTGGAAGACAGTGAAAAGCTTATGGAAGAAAAAGCGGAGCGTGAAAATATTCCACCACTTTACGAACTTGAGGATGTAGCGAGAATACTTGAGCTGTTTGAGGCTCTTGCCTACGAAGAAACCATTGAAATTTCTCCGGGGATTAAACTGACCTTAAAAAACGCCGGACACATACTCGGATCTGCCATTGCTATTGTAGAGAGCGAAGGCGTTAGAGTTGCCTATTCAAGCGATTTGGGCAATGTTCCCTCTTTACTTTTGAACCCGCCCGCCCATGTAGATAACGCCGATTACGTTATTTGTGAAAGCACTTACGGTGGAAGGGTACACGAGGATATAAAATTGAGAAAGTTGAAACTTGCCGAAGTTATAAATAATACTATAGCCCAGAACGGAATATTGATGATTCCAAGTTTTGCCATTGAGCGAACCCAAGAGCTTCTTCATGATATTGAGGATTTTTGTTCAATCTCAGGATGCGAAAGACCTACGTTTTATCTGGACAGCCCTCTAGCGCAAAAGGTAACTGCAGTCTTTGGAAAATACCCGGAATACTTGAGCGAAACGTTAAGGAAAAACCATAAGAACAAAAACTTTTTTGGGCTTGAGCGAATTCATTTTGCAAATACTGTAGAGGAATCAAAACAACTGGAGTTTGCGCCAAACCCCAAAGTTATTATCGCGGGATCGGGCATGATGAACGGCGGCAGAATTCTTCATCATCTTTTAAATTTTGCAGGGGACGGCAAGAACAGCATTCTGATTTTGGGTTACCAGGCCCAGGGGACTTTAGGCAGAAAAATATTTGAAGGCAATCGAGAGATTAAGATTTACGGCAAAAAGATTATCGTAAATGCCCAGATTAAGTCGATTGGCTCTTACAGCGCTCATGCAGATATGCCACAGCTTATAGACTGGCTTTCCTATTCCAAAAACGTCAAAACGATTTTTTTAACGCATGGTGAAGTTGACCAGCAGTTAACCTTATCCTCGAAAATCAAATCCGAGCTCGGCAAGCAGGTCGTTATCCCGCAAATGGGTGAATCACATGACTTATACTAGAAAAAAATGGCAAAAATAGTACCGGGAATATTGACAGCAGACGAGAAGGTGTACATTGAAAGACTACGCTTGGCCGAACATTTAAGTGATCTTATACAGATCGATGTAGTTGACGGGAAGTTTTCAAAAAATATAACAGTCGGCGCTGAAATTATCGAAAAGTACCCTTCAAGTTCATTTTTGGAAATACAGCTTATGGTTTTGGACCCGATACCTTACATAAGTGCCTTGGGGCAACTTGAATTTGTTTCCAGAATAATTTTTCCATTTGAAATCACTGTAAACCGAAATGAGGCCGTTTATTCTATCAAGAAATTCGACAAACAGGTTGGCCTTTCGTTGAACCCTGATACTCCTGTCGAGGATGCTTATGATTATTTTAGTGATTTGGACCTGCTGCTTCTTATGACCGGAAACCCCGGATACTCGGGCCAGGCGCTTGGAAAAGATACTTTTAAAAGAATTAAAGAAGCAAAACTTTTGGATTTAACGCTTCCCCTTGAAATTGATATAGGGGTTAATGAGGAGAATACGAGGCAGCTTGCTTTGGCGGGGGCTGATTTTTTAGTAACGTCATCGGCAATTTTTAATGCTAAGGATACTAAAGTTGCCTTCGATAAACTTGATATGCTTGCTAAAGTTAAACGATAATAGTATAAGATCCATTTAACAAAAATGCTTAAAAAGCCTGTCCGTTCTGTTTTTGGCGAGGAAGCCCAGATTAAAAACATCACTTTTTTAGGTTATGCAGACGCAAAAGAAGCTGATGACCCCTTTAAGTCGGCTTTTAAAACTGCGGCGTTATGCGCAAAACACGGTTACACGGTTGTTAACGGAGCTGGCCCGGGAATAATGAAAGCGGCAACGCTTGGAGCACAAAGTGAAGGCGGAAAAACGATCGGTGTGACTTTCTACCCAAAGGACATACCTGTTTTTGAAGGGCGTGACGAGACTAATAAAGTAGATGAGCTGATTGTTGAGAAAAATTATTTAGAAAGGACGCTGAAGCTTCTTGAAATTGGCCAAGTTTTTATTATTTTTAACGGAGGAACCGGAACAATTTCCGAATTCGGAATGGCCTGGGGGCTGGCAAGGCTTTATTTTGGGCACCATAAGCCACTTATTCTCTTCGGTGATTTCTGGCAGGAGATTATTTTCGCATTTACACGAGGGATGTATATAAGGCCAGAGGAACGGCTGGTTTTTCAAATTGTAAACAAGCCCGAAGATGCAATAAAGGCAATTGAAGAATTAAAAAAAGAATTCAAACCGTCTGATCACAACCATCAGCATCCAACTTTTTCTATTTAGATGGGCAAAGCAATTGACCTTATAACTGTTGGAGACTCTACAATCGACACTTACATAAAAATTGAGGACGCTTCTGTTTTTTGTGATATTAATTCCAAAGACTGCAAAATTTGCATTGAATACGGCAGCAAAATCCCTGTTGAAGCAATAGCCCATGGGGTAGCCGGAAACGCTGCCAATGTCGCTGTGGCGACATCAGTACTCGGTCTTAAGTCAGGAATCTATACCAACCTCGGGAAAGACACTCAAGGAGATCTAATAAAAAATGCGCTGGTCTCAAAGGGTGTTTTGGCAGATTACATAGTAGAGTCTTCCGATAAAAGTTCAAATCTATCGGTTGTTTTAACCTTTCAAGGAGAGAGGACAATTTTTGTTTATCACCAAAATTGGGATTATAAATTACCGGTGGATATGACGCCTTCAGGTTGGCTCTATCTAACTTCCATGGCAGAAACGTTCACCAAATCTAATCTGATGGAAGAGGTTTGCAGATATGTTGACAAGACAGGTTCAAAACTTGTTTTTGCGCCGGGAACTTATCAGCTTAAAGCCGACATTAAAAAATATCCGAGGGTTTTGGAACGGTGTGAAATTTTGATAGTAAATTTAGAAGAAGCGCGCAAAATTTTGGGTCTTGAGGACCTGGACGGGATTAACATTCGCGATATCCTTTCCAAATTACTGCTTATGGGGCCCAAAATAGTTGTAGTCACAAGCGGCGATGAGGGTTCTTACGCTTCCGACGGGAAAGAATATTTACGACTGGGCATTTACCCAACGCATGTTGTTGAAAAAACCGGCGCCGGGGATGCATATTCGGCTGCATTTGTAAGTGCTCTAAATTACGGTATGAAGTTTAGTGAAGCCATGGTGTGGGGTTCTATAAATTCCGCCCATGCAATTTCTTCGATTGGTGCGCAAAATGGCCTGATGGGCCGTGAAGAAATAGAGAGATACCGCGCTACTGTCCCAGAATTTGTGGCAAGCGCCCTCTAAATCGTTTATCATAGTTATAATGCCCAGGGTTTTTATAACCGGAGTAATTCCGGATGTTGGAATTAGCGCTCTCCATCAAAAAGGCTTTACAGTTGATATTAATAAAACAGGGAAAGATTTAAGCGCAAGCGAATTAAAAAAAGCGTTTGAAGAGTACGACGCTATTATCCCCTTTGTTAACAATAAAATTGACCGCGACTTGATAAAGTCGGCTTCATCTAATCTTAAGGTTATTGCAAATTATGCAGTAGGCTTTGACAACATTGATGTTACCGCTGCAAACGAAAAAGGCATTGTCGTCTGTAACACACCCGGGGTGGCCAATGAATCCGTAGCAGAACATGTGTTTGCACTGATTTTTGCCTGCAACAAATCAATTATTCCTGCTGATAAGTTTGTGCGAGACGGAAAATATAAGCGCTGGGACCCGAATTTATTCCTTTCGCACCAGGTATGGGGGCAAACAATCGGGATAATTGGCCTTGGCAGAATAGGAACTTTTGTTGGCCAGATAGCTTACGGGGGATTTAGAATGAATGTTTTGTACTACGACATTAAACGGGCGGAGGATTTTGAACTCATTTGCGAAGCCAGGTACGCAGCTGTTAATGATATTTTAAAAGAAGCTGATATTGTGACACTTCATGTTCCGTTAAATGAAAAAACCCAACATATGATTGGCCGAGATGAGCTTAGAAATATGAAAAAAACAGCAATTCTAATTAACACATCAAGGGGTCCTGTTGTTGAGGAGAAAGCACTTGTTTGGGCTCTCAAGGAAAAAGTTATTGCGGCTGCAGGGCTTGATGTTTTTGAATTCGAACCGGTTATTTCTAAGGAGCTGCTGGAACTTGATAACGTTGTTGTAACCCCCCACGTTGCATCGGCAACCTATGAGACAAGGGAGACGATGTCCAGAATTGTAGCGCAAAATATAATTGATGTTTTTGAAGGGGGTACTCCTCAAGGACTGGTAAAGTTACCTTAACCTGGAATCGACTCTCTTTGCTCGGGCATAGACCATTCGTTGGTAATTCTTAACGGTAGAAGGTTGCAATCCATAAACAGTTCCGGTAAGTTCTATCGCTTGCGCAATAAGATCTCTTGTCCAGCCAACATCGTCATTGAGTTCCTTGGCTAATATTGGCCTTTCTTTTACATATCTTCTTGCAAGAGTTTTTGCAGGAAGTTTTCGTAAATGTGCTTTTGCAACTTCTTCTTGAAACACTGCTTGTGGATCAAAAACTAAATCGCCCACTTCGGGTGAGGAAGCATAAATGCCTTTTCGTTGGTCACTAACTCTAAAATTAAATGCGTGACGCATGTTTTCCCAACCTTGAGCTAAGCGCCTTAATGCACCTTCAAGACCACCTGACCAAACTTCTTCTAGTACTACAGACTTTTCATCACCTGTAAGGCTTTTTAAGGCACGCCTTGCCTTTCTGAGTCTTGGTGCCGCTTCATGGAAGCCTCTTAACGTAAGCTGTCGTGCATAAGCTCTCTCTGGCATAAAGGGGATTATATATCTTTAGCCTTCTAAGTTCAAAATCCCGCGTTTTTGATGAGCTTGATAGAAGGTGTTGACGTGGACAGATCAACGCTTACAACATCTATTCGTTCCTGGAGTGGAAGATTTCTTCTATTTACGCGGTAAAATTTCGACGCACGTTCCAGAAATTTTAACTTGTGGTATGTTACGGCCTCTTCCGGCAGACCGAAGTCGTGATTTGATCTGGTTTTCACTTCAATATAAACCAATACGCCGCTTTCGAGGGCAATAATGTCGATTTCTCCGCCGCGTATACGGAAATTTCGCTCGATTATTTTGTAACCTTCGCGTTTTAGAAAATCGCACGCCAAATCCTCTCCGAATTTTCCTATTGCAGCTTTGTCCATATTTGTTTCTAACTCATCTTTGTTTCAAGGTCAGGTCTTAGCCTTGGAATATTCCAACAAAGGCCTGACCTTTTCCTGACACTTTGATTGTTCACGAATATAGGAAGTCTAAGTTGTAGGACATCCTGTGAATTTTTGATAGCCCAAACATTTGAATAGCTCTTTGATGTTGGGGAGTTCCGTAACCTTTATGCGTTTGAAAATTGTATTTTGGATATTTCCGGGCCAGCTTTTCCATTAGGCTGTCCCGAAAAACTTTAGCAATTATTGAAGCTGCTGCAATCGATGCGCAAGTCATATCCCCGTGTTTTATTGCTCTTTGCTTAATGCTTGAGCTTATGTATTTGATATGGAAAGCGTCAACAAGGCAATATTCAGGCCTTGGGGAAATACTACTTACAATTCGCCTAAAAGCGACTTGGGTCGCTTTGGCTATTCCCAGTTTGTCGATTTGTTGATGAGATACTTCCGAAATTAGAAAGCCGAGTGAGTTTTTTCTTAAAATTTTATCCAATTCTTCTCTTTTTTTAGGTTTAAGAAGTTTGGAATCGGCAAGCCCTTTAGGGATCTTAAAATCCAGTGGCAGAATAACGCCTGCCGCTACAAGCGGGCCTGCCCATGAGCCCCTACCAACTTCGTCGATGCCCACTATTGTTTTTATCCCTTTTTGCCAAAGGGCTTTTTCTTCTGACAAGTCAGGCAGAAACATTTTCTTATTTCGTTTTTCTTAAATAGTAGAGCTTTGCGCGCCTTGCGCCTGTAGATTTAACCACGGTAATTTTTTCTATGGAAGGCGAGGCGACCGGAAAAATCCGTTCGACAAAAACGCCGTCTGCACCGCGTTTTCTAACAATAAAGGTGCGGCTTTCTTTTTGGCCTCTAAGGGAAATGACAACACCTTCAAAGGGTGTTGCATGGACTTTGTTGTCCTGCGGGTCTTTGGTGAAAACACGGATAATATCACCAACTTTGAAATTTGTCGTATCCATAGGGGTAAAGTATATCCAAAAAGACTATTTTTGTAAACCTTAATTTGTTATATGGCAACCAAGGCTTGTGAGGCTTTCCTCGAGATCAAAATTTCTCTCAACCCCAAACGGCACAGGAATTTTGCGGAGTGCACTATCTTTTCCCGGAAGGATTAAAAATGCCGGGTTGTTGCCTGGATTTTCCTTTAAAACTTCGTAGATTTTAGAAAGGAGGATTCTGTCGGCATCGGAAGGGATGGAAACGTTTATTTCATCACCTCCGATATCTTGGGGAATTTCTTCCAATAAGGAGACATTGTCTGCTATAAGATTTGCACTTTCGTCGTCTGCCTCAAGCTTTCCGGATATAATTACTATTTGGTCCATGGCAATTATGTCTCTTGCGCTTTGATAAGTTTTAGGAAAAACGATGACTTCAATCGTACCCGTTGTGTCCTGAAGCTTAAGAAAACACATTTCCTGCTGTTTAAGTTTTGTGACAGTTTTTCTGATTGAAGCAATTATGCCGCCAAGCTTTATGGTTTTATTGGCATAAGTGAAACGGTCTATTTCGCCAATTTTTACCGTCGTTACCTTGTCTATTTTGTCGGAAACCTTTGCAAGCGGATGCTCGGTTAAATAGAAGCCCAAAAGTTCCCGCTCCCAGGAAAGAATTTCTTCTTTTGGAGCCTCATCTCCTGAATTGAGTGCAGAACTCATAGATTTGGACATGACAGTTTTTTCTTCTAACTCTTCCTCGCCAAAAAGCGTTCCCTGGCCTTCTGCTATAGTTTTGGAAAGAGATGTGCCTGCAGATTTGATATCGTCTAAAATTTTGAGCATAGCGTTTCTTTTCCCGAAACTGTCCATGGCCCCGGCTTTTATCAGGCTTTCCAGTGTTTTTCGGTTTACCGCCCTTAAATTGACTCTTGATACAAAGTTGTCCAGTGATTTGAAAGGCCCGCGGGCAACCCGCTCTGAAATAATAGCTTCAATTGCAGCCTTGCCAACGTTTTTAATTGCCGAAAAACCAAAGCGAATGCCGTCTCTTTTGGCTTTCTGGCCCTTGGCGCCTACTAAATCTGAGTTGATTTTTTCTATAGCAAAGCCTGTTTTGGATTCATTGATGTCCGGTGGTAGAACCAGAATACCCATTTTTGAGCATTCATCCACAGCAGAGGCAATTTTATCGGTGTCGTCAGCTTCCGCCGTCATCACTGCGGTCATAAACTCAACCGGGTAGTTTGCTTTCATAAATGCAGTCTGATAGGCGATAATCGCGTAAGAAGCCGCATGGGCTTTGTTAAACCCGTAGGCCGCAAACGGTTCAATAAGCTTAAACAATTCTTCCGACTTTTCACCTGTCATGCCGTTTTTGATGGCACCATCGATAAACTTTTCGCGTTGTTTTGTCATTTCTGCAGGAATCTTTTTACCCATAGCCTTACGGAAATTGTCGGCTTCTTCCCAGCTATAACCGGCAATATTAATTGCTGTTAATAAAACATCGTCCTGGTAAACTATGACTCCATATGAAAGGTCTAAATAATCCTTCATCCGGGGATCGAAATACTTTATTTTTTTAGGATCGTTTTTTCTTTCAATAAATTCGGGGATAGAGTTCATCGGACCGGGACGAAAGAGTGAGATCATCGCCATGATGTCAAAAACAGTTGTAGGCCGTAATTCTTTCAGGTACCTTGTCATGCCTGATCCACCTAATTGAAAAAGGCCCATTGTTTCTCCCTTTGCCAAGAGCGCAAATGCCTTTTTGTCATCAAGAGGTATGTCTGTTAAATTAATTTTGATGTTTTTTTCCGTTTGGACGATTTTTACCGCTTGACCCAAAATTGAAAGGTTTCTGATTCCTAAAAAATCCATCTTTACAAGACCGACGTCCTCGACATCGTGCATATCGTATTGGGTGATTATTTTTTCGCCAGTGGTTTCTTTTTGAAGTGGTGTGTAATTTGTGAGGTCGTCGGGACCGATTACAACTCCTGCCGCGTGCACAGAAACATGCCTGGCATTTCCCTCGACCTTTTCTGCAAGATCTAAAAGTTCTTTTACTTCTGAATCTTCTGTGTAAAGATTTCCAAGATCCCTGTTTTGCTTTTTGGCAAGATCCAAAGACATCGGGAATCCCTGTGCTCCGAATGGAATCATTTTGGCAATTCTATCCGCTTTTGAGTATGGCCACCCTAAAACCCGTGCCACATCCCGGACGGCCGCCCGGGCCATCATTGTCCCAAATGTACCAATTTGGGCAACCTTTTCGTGGCCGTATTTCTCACGAACGTACTGGATTACTTCATCACGTCTGTTGTCTTCAAAATCGACATCAATATCGGGAAGCGTTGGCCTGTACAAGTTTAAAAACCTTTCGAAGGGAAGTTTAAAATAAAGCGGGTTTACCGTTGTTATTCCCAGAGCGTAAGAAACAAGGCTTCCCGAGGCAGACCCGCGAGTAGTAGAGATAATTCCTTTTTCCCGAGACCAGTTTACAAAATCAGAAACAACCAGAAAATACGCAGAGTAACCTTTTTTGGCGATAACCGAAAGTTCGTAGTCGAGCCTTTCTTGAATTTCCGGTGTCACTTTTTCTACCTTAGATTTAATTCTTTCATAGCAAAGTTCTTTTAGATATTCATCTGCCGTTTGCTCGGTCGGAACTTTATATTTTGGGAAGGCAACTTTTCCTAAGGTAAGATCTATTTTTACTTTATCGGCAACTTTAACTGTATTATCTACAGCTTCAGAAATGTCCGGAAAAAGTTCTCTCATTTCCTCGTCGCTTTTTAGAAAGAAGGTGGGGGAGTCAATCATCCTTAGGCGTTTTTCGTCTTGGATATTTTTACCCGTCTGAATGCAGACAATGGCATCTTGAGCACTTGCATCTTGGGGCAGGACATAATGAATATCGTTTGTTGCAACCAGCATTAGCCCCATTTCTTTTGATAATTTCTTTGCTCCTTCTATAATTTTCAGCTCTTCCCGATGCATTCTTTCCAGCTCGTTGTAAATATAGGAACCTTTGTCGTGTGCTGCCTGGAATTTAGAGAATTCGTGCCTTTGGACTTCCAGAAAAAAATCGTCTTTTCCAAATATTTCTTGATATTCACCTGCCAGTTTTTTCGCCGCCTTCATATCTCCTTTTGCAAACTCCTTCGATATTTCGGACGAGTTGCAGCCTGAAAGTGCCATTAATCCTTTTGCATGTTTTGCGAGAGTTTGTTTGTCTACTCTCGGTCGGTAATAAAATCCTTCAAGTTGGGCTATTGTTACTAGCTTCATCAGGTTGATGTAGCCTTCCCTATCCTTTGCCAAAACTGTCAAATGATGGTAATCGCTATCTTTTCCAGCCTCTTTATCTTTCAGGGTTCTTTTGGCCAGATACATTTCGCAGCCTATAATTGGATTAAGGCCTTGCTCTTTGCACTCTTTGTAAAACTTGACCGCACCATACATTGATCCGTGATCTGTGATTGCCAGATGCTGCATGCCAAATATTTTTGCCTGAGTCACCATTTTGGGGATCTTGGAAAGACCGTCCAGGAGTGAATACTCACTGTGCACATGAAGATGGACAAATTTAGACATAATTCTCTAGATCATTCTATCATTGATGATTAATTATAGGCGATTGCCTACCGGAGCTGATTTTCAAGCAGACTTTTAACATCATTTGCATTTGCCTGCCCTTTTGTTTTTTGCATAACAATTCCTATTAAAACCTGAATCGCATTTGTTTTGCCTGCTTTATAAGCGGCAACTATGTTTTTATTTTCTTTAATTACCTCACCTACAATCTTTTCCAGGTCTGACTGGTCTATGGTTACTCTTGAAG
Source organism: bacterium (assembly GCA_021813125.1). Lineage (GTDB taxonomy): Bacteria > Patescibacteriota > Microgenomatia > Curtissbacterales > GWA2-41-24 > JAKAJD01. The sequence continues at coordinate 66,602 of JAKALT010000002.1, forward strand.
TTTGAGCCTTAATCGTTCGAATCAATTCGGCGGGTAGCGTTTTTTCCAGATCAGTTTTTTTGTTAATAATTATATTGGCAATTTGCTTGGGGATGATGTTATGTGCGTTACCAATCTTTACTGCCTCATCGAAAAAATCTGCAGTTTGTTTTTCTCTGGTTAATATTTCCGCATCATAAGACGTGAGCGAATACTGTTTTTTAAAACGGGCAAGTTTTGCCTGGGGCAATTCCGGCAGGCTTTTTTTGGTCTTTGTCACATCTTCCCTACTAATTGTAAACAGCGGAATGTCCGGTTCCGGAAAATAACGGTAATCGTGCGCCTCCTCTTTACTCCTCTGGGAGAGTGTCGCCTGTTTTTGCTCATTCCAACCGCGTGTTTCTTGCTTTGGGGTCTCCCCTTTTTCCAAAAGCTCCTTTTGCCTTTCCAGTTCAAAATTTATTGCCTTTTCGACAAACTTGAATGAATTGATGTTTTTGACTTCGACTTTATATCCAGGCAATCCGTTTTCTCCCGGCCTTTTGAGTGAGATATTTGGCTCCAGCCTCATATCACCTTTTTCCATATCCGCTTCTGAAACGCCAAGATACCTTACTGTCTGCTGGAGTAACTTAAGGTATTCGACAACTTCCACGGCATTTTCAAAATCAGGCTCGGTAACAATTTCAACCAAAGGGACTCCAGACCTATTAAAATCTATTAAGGATACGTTTTTTGCGTTTACTTCGGCGTGGGTTAGTTTGGCAGTATCTTCTTCCATGTGTGCGCGGGTAATTCTGATTTTCTTGCCGTTTGATAAAGTGATGTTTCCGTTTACACAAAACGGCTGGTCGTACTGGCTAATTTGATAGCCTTTCGGAAGGTCAGGGTAAAAATAATTTTTTCTGTCGAACTTGGAAAACGTTGGAATTTGGCAATTTAGCGCAAGACCAATGGCAATACACCATTCTATTGCCTTCTTGTTTGGAACCGGCAGAGCGCCAGGAAGACCCAGACAAACAGGACAAGTGTGCGTATTTGGCTTTTTGCCAAAATAATCCGCTGAACAAGAACAAAACATTTTGGACTTTGTGTAAAGTTCAACATGGACTTCAAGACCGATCACCGGTGTGTATTTCATAGTTTAGGTTTTACTTTATGGAAATCTGTATTTTTTTCAAATTGATTTGCCACGTTCAGAATAATGCTTTCTGAAAACTGCGGTCCAATTATTTGCATTCCGACTGGTAAATCCTCTCTAGAAAAGCCACAAGGAACGTTAATACCCGGTAGGCCGGCAATTGATGACGGCTCCACTAAAATGTCTGCCATTTCCCCAAACATGGGATGCCCTTTGCTTGCGCCAAGAGGCAAGGCTGTCGACGGGCTTGTCGGCCCTACTATTACGTCGACCTGCTTAAAGGCTTTTTTAAAATCTTCAATAATTAGAGTCCGGACTTTTTGAGCTTTGTTGTAATACTGGTCGTAGTAGCCTGCAGACAGTGCGTAGGTGCCTAACATTATTCTTCTTTTTGCTTCTTCTCCAAATTTGCTGCGGCCGTTCCCATATCTGATTCCGTCGTACCTTGCCAAATTTGAAGAAACTTCTGCTCTTTGAATTATCGTATAAACAGCAATTGCATATTGCGGATCAAATAATTTGATTTCCTGGATTTTTGCCCCTAATTCTTCAAAAACTTTAAGCGCTTGTTCAACTTTCTTTTCGACTTCGCTCTCGCATTTTTTAAAATATTTACTCGATATTCCTATTTTAAGGCCAGAGATATTTTTGTTTAGGTTTTTCGAATAATCTTCAACTATATTCGGAGATGTTGTTGCGTCGAATTTGTCTTTACCTGCAAGTATATTTAAAATCATTGCACTATCCTCAACTGTTTTTGTGATTGGACCTGGACTGTCGAGCGAAGAACCCATAGCTACAACACCATAACGACTTACTCTTCCGTAGGTTGGTTTAAGTCCAACGACACCACACCAGGCAGCCGGCTGGCGAATTGAGCCCGCTGTTTCGGACCCTATTGATGCTACAACCTCATCCGCGGCCACACTTGCTGCCGAACCGCCGGAAGACCCACCCGGGAGTGTTTTTATATTCCATGGATTTTTTGTTGGGCCAAAATCAGAGGTTTCTGTTGACGATCCATGCGCCCAGGCATCCATGTTGGTTTTGCCGACAATAACTGCCCCAGCTCTTTTCAAACTTGCAACCACAGTAGCATCGTAAGGAGGAATGTAACTTTCGAGAACTTTACTTGAAGCAGTGGTCTGTATACCGATAGTGTTGAAATTATCTTTGACGCTTATGGGGATGCCCAAAAGCGGCTTTTTGTCACCCTGGCTTAATAATTCGTCAGCTTTTTTTGCCTGATCTTGCGCTTCTTTTTCACAAACAGTTATAAAGGCAGAAATTTTGGGTTCCAATTTTTTAATTCTTTCGAGATAGAATCGAGTAAGCTCCAATGATGTAGCTTTTTTTTGTCTTAAAAGTTGTTTCGCTTGTTGTAAGCTCAAATTGTTTAACATAGCTATTGTTCTTCCAGTATTGCTTCGGTGACAACAAAGCCGTTATAAGTTGACTTGGCGTTTTGAAGGGCTTCTTCTTGCGAAAATGACGGCGCAGCTATATCTTCTCTTGTGATATTTTCAAGGTTGGTTACCTGGCTAGTGGGTTTGACATTTTTTGTATCAATTTCTTGAAGCTTTTCAATATACTTTATTGTTTCCTCAAGTTGGCCTTCGAAGGTTTTCTTTTCGCTTTCCGAAATGGGAATATTTGCCAGTATTGCGACATGGTCTACATCTATCGATGCGCTTGACGTTTTACCTTTGACGTTTGACATAACTTATTGCATTGCGCGGAGGGCTTTGACGCGCTCGGCAATTGGCGGGTGGGTATTGAATAAATTGGCAAATAGACTTACGCCTTTGTGGGCATCTTTAAACGGATTGGCAATGTAAAGGTGGGCGGTTGCTTTGTTGGCAACTTCCAGCGGCTCCGGATCATTTGAGATTTTAATTAGAGCGGATGCCAATTCTTCGGGGTTTCTTGTTAAAAGCGCGCCGGAGGCGTCCGCTAAAAATTCCCTTTTTCTGGATATGGCTAGTTGGATCAGTGTTGCCGCAATAGGCGCCAGGATCGCCATAACCAGGCCTAACACTACAAAAACTGCCTGACCTCCCCTATCTTCGTCCCTATCGCCTCTTGAGTAAAACGAGATCCTTAGAAAAAAGTCTGCAAGAAGAGCTACCGTTCCGACTAAAATCGAAACTATGGTCATTAACCTTGTGTCGTAGTTGCCTACATGTGACAGTTCGTGCGCTGTAACACCTTCCAGTTCCAATTTGCTGAGTTTTGAGAGAATTCCTGTTGTGAAAGCAATAGCCGCGTGCTGAGGATCCCTGCCTGTTGCGAAAGCATTTGGGGCACCATCTTCGATTATGTAAATTTTAGGCATTGGAAGACCTGATGCAATGCATAAATTTTCTACAGTTCTGTAAAGTGTCGGGTTATCTTTTTTCTGGATTTGTTTGGCTTTTGAGATTGCCATAACTATTTTGTCACTGTTGTAGTAGGAAAAGAAATTCATAATGCCCGCAATAATTAAGGCAATCCCCGAAAAGCCAAGTGCCGATGGGCCGCGAAAGCCTAAGGCATTTGAGAAAATAAAAACGACAAAGGTTATAAAGATTGCAAAAAGAAGCATAATTAGCCAGGTTTTGAAGCGGTTTGATTCTATGCCGGTGTATGCTGTCATAATGCTTGGATTATACCTGAAAATGGTAGACAAAGTTAAGGTCGGCTTCTGTAGGTTAAGGCCAGGCCTTTGTTAAGAAACCCCTAAGATAAGGCCTGGCCTTTGCACCGTCTTTTGACTTTTCATAAATTGTGTGTGTAAAATCTAAAGGTTAACGGATGAAGGCCTTTTTAAAAGAGCTGAAGTTCAAGTCCACAAAGCCTACTTATTTTTTGGACATCACGCCAGACATCAACGCCGCAATATCAAAGTCCAAAGTAAAACAAGGCTTTGTTTTTGTAAACACTAAGCACACAACGCTTGGAATTGTTGTTAATGAAATTGCAGAGCCAAATCTTCTTGAGGATATACTCCATCACACATTGCATTCAATTCCTGAAGATAAGAGGTCGACAAGGGTTTCAAAAGACTACAAACACCCCACTACCGACTACAGACACAGATGCCAAGATAACCCTTACTGTAATGAAATTGACGAAGACTATAATGCTGCAGCCCATATAAGGGCTCTGGAATTTTCTCACCCAAGTGTAGTTGTGCCGATACTTGCCGGTAAGCTGGAACTTGGAAAATACCAACAGGTTGCCGCGTTCGAATTTGACGGGCGTGACGGAAAAGGCAAAAACCCTGTCCGTGATAGAACAATACAAGTTTGGATTTGCCCGGCGGAAAAGATAACGAAAATTTAAACGTTGTTAAACTTTGCTTTTAATTTCCTGGGCTAAATAGGGATTCCACATTGCGCCGGTTGCGCTCATAACACAATCCGCTCCGGCTTTTTTGTACTCTTGATAATCTTTGGCATTTAGAACGCCACCGACGCCGGTGATGCTGAATCTGTAATTTTTCTTGTCTTTGATTGATTTTAACCTTTTGACCGTATCGAGTCCCGCCCATTTGATTCCATATCCGCAAACACCGCTTCGTAATCGGTTAGGCCCGGGAAGAGCTTGATTGCCATCTTCGTCTACAATCGTTGCCTGAAGTGTGTTAATACCCGCAACATCGTTAGCATATTCGTTGGCAATTTCTGCGAGTTTTTGCAAATCTTTCTCACTTTTGTAATATCCGATCTTTAAGATCAAGGGGGTATTTCCGATTTCTTTTCTGATTCCTTTGACAACTTTTTCTGTGACTGGAAGGTTGTAGCAGACCAAGCCTTCGTTGCCGATGTTGGGACATGAAAGGTTTGCCTCCAAAACTTTGGCACCTGTTTCGTGTGCCAGCTTTGCCACTAGTGTGAAATCTTCAATAAATTGGTTCTGGGTCTGGTCTTTTTTGACCGTTCCCATAAAACTTAAGACCATCAGTTGGCCTTTTTTTGCATAGCTTATGGCTTTTTTGACATCTTCTTGCCAAATTTCCGGTTTCCTGGATGGAACACCAAATGAATTGGTAATGGAAATGGGATCCTGGTAATTTTCATCGGCAGTCACTTCTTTTTCCAACCGTTTTAGCTTTAAATCTTTTTCCCGGAAATGGACAGACAGGATGTTTGGAAATGCATGACAGGGGAATACATTTGCACGTACGGTTTTGTAAACACAAACGTCAAAACCTTTTTCGAATGCTGATTTTATAAATTTACTGTTTAAGAGGGGGCCGGCGGGGATACCGAAGGGCAGATAAACTTTATGCCCCAAAAAATCATATTGAGGTTCGCCTTTTTGAATGTTTACTTTTCCGTCTGCAAAAGCACCGAATGGACCTTCATCGTAATTTTCCTCGTAAGAAATTGTGGGATCATAAAAAGGAACTTGAAGCATTTTGCCTATTTTAACCTACAAAGCGGACTATTCAAACCCCATCTTTTTGCCCCAGCTGCGGGGATCTTGTGCCCATGTAAGAATTGTTGATACCTGATCTTTTTTTAAATAACCTTTTCTTGCTGCAACCTTTGCTGCAGTTTCGAGATCGGAAAGCGCGTGTAGTTTAACTTTGGCTTTTTTAAGGTTTTCTTTGGACTCTTCCATTTGGTATGTAAAAATTGCAAGCTCGTCGGTTACTTTAGCCCCTAATTTTCTAAGGGCTTCGATTACCCTAACGGAAGACCCTGCCGTAGAAACCAAATCTTCGATGACAAGGACCTGTTGTCCCCTTTTAATTTGACCTTCTACTTGATTGCCACGTCCATGTTCTTTTGGTTGTGAACGAACATAAACCATTGGGATATTTAATTTTTGGGCAATAAAGGCGGCATGAGGAATTCCTGCCGTTGCGGTTCCCGCAACAACATCCGGAATGCCTATTTTTTTTACTTCGGTAATTAAAAAATTTACTATTTGATCGCGTGATTTTGGATGAGAAATGATCAAGCGGTTGTCTGTATAAACGGGGCTTAAAATACCTGAGTCGAATTTGAAAGGCTTGTTTCTGGAAAACAAAATGGCGCCGATGTCCAAGAGAATTTCTGCAACTTTTTGTGATGTCTTAATTTCTGTATTTGTTGATTTCATTTTTTAAATCCTCTGCTGTCTTTTTGGGATCTTCGGCGTAAATTATGCCGCGTGAACTATTTATTATCAAGCCGTTTCCGTTGCCGGTTAATCCATTTTCGAGCGTCGCTTTTAAGTCTCCACCCTGGGCACCAATGCCAGCTATCAGAAACGGCATCTCTGGTGCAAGTTTTCTCAGAACCCCTATTTCTTGCGGCCAAGTTGCGCCTATTTCCAAAAAGACATTAGGATATTTTTCGCTCCAGCTGATTATTTTTTTGGCAACTTCTACATACAGGGGGGTTTCTCCTACTTTTAGATCTTGGAAATCAGATGCACCCTGGTTGGATGTCCGGCAAATTACAAAAATCCCTTTATCTTCTCTTTGAAAAAAAGGCTCTAGCGAATCGAATCCGCAATAAGGGGTAACAGTTACGGCGTCAGCATTTACCATATCGAAAACTTCTCGAACGTACATTTCAGACGTGTGGCCAACATCGTTTCTTTTGGCATCTAGAAGGACCGGGATTTTCGGATAATTTTTATGGATATAGTTTACAGTTTGGATTAAACTTTCAAGCCCTTTTACGCCTGCGGCTGCATAAAATGCGATCTGAGGTTTATAGCAACAGACGGATGATGATGTTTGGTCTATAATCTTTTTATTGAAGTCAAATTGGCTCTGCCCATTTTTAAGTTTTTGTGGATCCGGGTCTAGCCCCACACAGAGCAGGCTGTCGTTAAGTTTTTGAACCGCTAATAATTTATCGATAAATTTCACTGAAGCTCTTCTTTAAGGCAGTCTGCAATAATTCCAGACACTGAAACTGTTTCTATTTTTTTACTTTTGTTTTCATTTTTAATACTGTCGGTTACAAAAATTTTGTCGATTTGGCTTGCTTCAAGATTTTTTATGGCATCACCCGCAAATACCCCGTGAGTAGCACACACGATAACTTTCTTAACCCCTTTTTTCTTTAGAGAGTTAGCACTTTCTATAATTGTTCCCCCTGTTGAGATTACGTCGTCTATTATGATTGCTGTGTCACCGGAAACTTCACCGGAGATCGAAAGTACTTCCATGTGATCCCTGACATTTGCTTGCCTCCGTTTTTCAATTACCGCAAGGGGTGCATTTAGGATTGCCGCAAAATTTCGCGCTCTTTTAACGCCACCCTCATCCGGCGCAACTACCAGCGGATTTTTGAACTGCTCCTTTTTAAGAGCTTCTGCTAAGGTTCCGAGCCCAGAAAGATAAATAACCGGCACATTAAAAAAACCAACAATTGCATCTGCGTGAAGGTCAAGACAAATAACTTTGTTTACTCCGCTTGCAATTATTAAATCCGCTATAACTTTTGCCGAAATTGGTTCTCCCCGACGTGTCTGCTTTTCTTTTCTGGAGTAGCCAAGATAAGGAATAATTGCCGTGACTTTATGGGCCCCCGACCTCCTGAGTGCATCTGCAATAAGTGAAAGTTCGATTATATTGTCGTTTACCGGTATAGAGTTTGACTGCAAGATAAAAACCGTTGAATTGTTGACGTCGTCTTCTATCCATACATCTATTTCGGTATCGGAAAACATACCAAGATCGATTTTTCCTAAAGGTATTTTTGATTTTTGAGAAACGAGTTTGGCTAGTGGTAAATTTGAGGACCCTGCGAATATTTTTGGGGAATTCATCGATTTAGAATTTCACTTTGACGTCGGCCCTCGCACCCTCATCTGCTTCAAAAAACAGTTCATCTTTAAATCCAAGCATGTTGGCAATTAGAACATTCGGGAAAACTTTAATTTTTGTGTTGTAATCCATGACGTTTGAGTTGTAAAACTGCCTTGCTGCCGCTACTTTAGTTTCTGTGTCCGAAAGTTCTTCCTGGAGTTCTTTAAAATTTTCCGATGCCCTTAAGTTTGGGTAAGCTTCTGCCACTGCAAAAAGACTTTTTAGGGCGCCTGTCAGCATGTTATTTGCAGATGCCGCTTCTTTTGGAGTTTTTGCTCCTACTAACGCAGACCTCGCCTTGGTAACATTTTCAAAAACCTCTTTTTCGTGTTTTGCATATCCTTTGACAGTTTCCATTAAATTGGGAATAAGTGAGGACCTTCGCTTTAGTTGAACGTCTATTTGTGACCATGCTTCCTTAACGCGGATTCTTGCAGTAACTAGGCCGTTATAAAGGACCCAGATATAAATTAATATAATTGCAACTACCCCAAGTACTACTAAGTTTGATGGCATGGTTGTATCATACTCCAAATATTTTACTGAATTCAAGCCAAGGCAGGGTATTGGCGATATCTTTGCCTTCTGCCCATCCGCGTCTTGCGACCGATACTCCGAATTCCATGTTGTCCATTTGGGCTGTATCGTGGGCGTCGGTGTTTATGATCAGTTTTACTTTTGCGCCAATTGCTTCTTTGACTAAAATGTCAGGAAGGTCCAGGCGATTTGGCCAGGCATTAATTTCTAACATCGTGTTTGTTTTCACGCAGACTTTAAACACTTCTTGCCAATTGGCATCAGAAGAATCCCTTTGCAAAAGTAGCCTATTTGTCGGATGTGAAATAACGTTTACATAAGGAGATTCACAGGCTTTAAGAATCCTTTTTGTTATGAGTTCTCTTGGTTGGTTATGGCTTGAATGGATTCCTGCCAGCGAACCGTCAAGAAGTTTTAAGCCTTCTTCGGGTACAGAAAGTTCTCCATTTGCCAAAACATCTATTTCGAGTAAATTTAGTATTCTGATGTCTTTTTCCGAGGCTTTTATTTGTTCAATCACCTCTGTCCTGCGCTTAATCAGGTCTACAATCTGCTGTTTGCTATGATTACTAACGCTTGGCGAATGGTCTGATAGGCCAACATATTCATAACCAAGCTCCTTGCCTTTTTTGACAATAGCCTCAAGGGAGCCTGTTCCCAAATCATGACTAGGTTCAATCGGATAGCTCGAATGCAGATGGATATCGCCTTTTATATCTCCGATTTTTACTAAATTTGGCAATTTGCTCTTTAGCGCCGCCTCGATTTCTCCGGAGTCTTCCCTGAGCTCCGGTTCGATATATTCCATGCCTAAAAATTTGTAAAATGATTTTTCATCTTTGAATTTATAGATTTTGCCGTGAAATTTAATGCCATGCTCGGAAAGGGACATGCCTTTTTTAAGGGCGTATTCCCTAAGAGCAATATTGTGGTTTTTTGAACCTGTAAAATGCTGCAGGAGTGCCCCAAACGAATCCTGCGCAAGAACCTTGAGATCTATTTGCATTCCATTTTTAAGAACCACCGAGGACGCCATAGGGCCAGCGCCCAAAATACGGGCATTTTCCTTAAACTTTTTAAAGTGCTCTATGACCTTTTGCGGGTTATCCGACGACACCGCAATATCGATATCGCCAACTGTTGCTACCATTCTACGAAGCGAGCCCAAAGGTATTGCTTCGTAGCAATACCTTTCCTGTTTCAGGTAATTTACTATGCGTTCAGCTACGGGGAAGGCGAATGTCAGCGGGTATCTATTTACCTTTTGTTTGAACTGTGAAATAGAGGCTAAAATTTCGGTTTCGCTTTTTTCTCCAAAACCGGCTAATTTTCTGATTTTGCCGTTTCGGGCTGCGTTTTCAAGATCCGCAATATTTTTAAGTTTTAGCTTGGATGCCAAAATATAAGCAGTTTTTGGGCCCATGCCGGGTATATCTAAAAAATCAAACATTGCCGGAGGTAAATCTTTTTTGATCTCTTCGAAGTGTTTTACCTTGCCAGTTTTAAAAAGTTCGTCTAAGTGCCCCTTGATGCCTTTTCCAATTCCGGGCACAGAATCAAGGTTGCCTTCCTCCCATAAATCTTTAAGTTCGCTTGTGGCTTTTTCGGTACTGTCTGCCGCTTTTTCATAAGCCACGATTTTAAACCTGTCGCCGTTTTTTACGGTATAGGCAGCTGCTATTGAGTAGAAAAGTCTAGCGATGTCTTTGTTTGTTATATATTTCATTCTGCCGTTTTAATTATATACAATTTCAATTGACACCCAGGCAAGCTTGAGTGTAAACTACTTTACGATTGGCGGGATTGTCGCTTTGGATTGCCTTTTAATAAGGAGCAATTAGAGCTCGTGCCCACAAACCTTGGGCTCGTAGTGAAGTCGGCCTATCACGCCTCCCTGTCACGGAGGAGATCGCCGGTTCGAATCCGGTCGGGCCCGCCATAATCAGGCTATAGTCAACAGTCTATAAACGATAGCCAAAATATTTTCTGCCCCTAATTTCTGCCCAGGAAGGAGGGTTCATGCCTCGAAAAAAGAAAGTTACTAAGGCAGCTACAAAAACAAAGGCTAAGTCAAAAGTAAATTGGCAGGAAAATTATGCAGGGCTTATACTCGGAGCAATCATTGTAGTCATATTAGGTCTTCTTGTTGCGAATTTCTTTTCCAAAAAAGGTCAGGAGATCGGAACTGGAGCTAATACCAGTTTAGGTGAAGAACAGCAGCAAGCAGAAAGCCCAAGTCAGTACAAAGTTGAAAGCGGCGATTCTCTTTCGGCAATTTCCGAAAAAACTTATGGAAGCCAAGACTTCTGGCCTGTTCTGGCACGGGTTAACAATATTGCAAACCCAAACATAATATACGCCGGCAATAACCTGGAATTACCGTCTAAGGATAAGGCAAGCGAGATCAAGGCACAGATGACCCAAACGGCATATCAAGTACAATCCGGAGATACTCTTTTTCTGGTTGCACAGAAGATGTATGGTGACGGGTCACAGTGGGTGAGAATAGATGTTGCCAATCATGTGGGAAGGTTGCCAAACGGTAACCCGCTGATTTTTGCCGGAAACACGCTTATAATACCGCGTTAATTTTAAGAAATCTTCGTTTTTTTGAGGCAGTAAATGCTGTATAATCTTTTGTGGTTTTAAACGCGGGATTAATACAATGGTAGTATACTTGCTTCCCAAGCAAGAGACGCGAGTTCGATTCTCGTATCCCGCTCTCGCTATAGACGGTAATTGCATCTACCAAACGTCAACATCACTTTTTTCAGGACTTGCCAGAGGAACTTGGACAGATACTGAATCCTTTTTGGAACGAGAGAAGGGTGTATTTTCTCTTTCTTTAATATCTGCTTTTTCCTGAGCTATCTTAGTAAGTGCCCTTTTTTCAAAACTGGCGAGTTTTTCTTGCCTTGCTTTTGCCAGTTGATCTTCTGTCCAACCATTTGTTTGTTGGTCTCTTTGTAATACGTTCTCCCAGTAATTAGGGTTTTGAATAAAACTTCCATTTGTCTGATCTAGATAACCCTCGATGAATTCGGCTGGAACAACGTGCGAGTAGTCTATGCCGGCGCCATGTAATTCAATCTTATTTTGAAGCTCTTCGACAAATAGTCCATCATATGGCAGTCTGCCGAAACCTGGATAGTAAACACCTCTCATCTCGTCAATTACTTGTTCGGTAGGTTGTGGCAAAGCGATTACGATACCATATTCATGGCCTCGATGCGTATTTGCCAGGTGTTGCAAATTATCTTCTAAGTTTTTCCCTAGTCCGACAGCCACTCCTGACAGGCCTTGATAAGGTTCATGCGCATGCAAGCCAGTTTGCATTATTTCTTGCGCAGTATTTTCAGAGGCTGTTGCATGAACAAACCGCACTTTACTTTCTTGAGGCGTCGCTATTTCTCTAAAGGCTGGGAATTGCGCGAATTGCTCGCTTCTTTCTTGTTTTCGTTTTAAAAACGCTTCTGTGGCTTCTTTTGCTGTCAAAAGCCTTTCTCCAGGTGTGAACGATACAATTTGCGCAGGGTTTAACTCCGAAAGCACTTCCCTTTGTCCTTCAGGGTCATCTTTTCGTTGCTTCTTAACGGCATCCAGAATCTCTTTAACTTCGTCTATTCTAATATCACTGTAGTCATATTCTGCCGGAGGAGCTTCTCCTATGTCCTGTATCGCCAATGCATACTCTGTTCCGTGAAAATTTTTTAACCAATCGAAGTAGGCTTCGGGGTCGTCTATCGGCATTTTAGCTAACTGTTCTTCAACAGTAGGCAATATCTCATCCCATTCAACTTTCTCCCCGCGGCTATTAATGCCTTTTCTGCGAATTGTCCGGCCCTGAATTTCATTTGCAGTTTTCGCTTTTATAGGCGTTCCAACCGACTCAGACACTTCTCTGGCTGGCTTTGAAGTCAGACGAGATATAATTGAGCTTCTTGCTCTTGCAATAGACGCTAAAAAGTTAGACTTATGCAAATTCTTTCTGGGTTCGGCTTGGGTCTGGTATGGCTTATCGACCGTCTCAGGCTTTAGTACTTCGTGGCTTAGGTCGCCTGGCATATCTAAAGATTAGCATATGAACACCTTTTTTCAAACATAATTTGAATCCAATTTTTCAAAAGATTAAAATATAAGTGCATTTTTGATAGAATGATGCCGACCTAGCTCAACGGTAGAGCAATGCTTTCGTAAAGCAGAGGTTGTGGGTTCGATTCCCGCGGTCGGCTCAGTTTGACAGTGAATTCGTCTTTTTCGCTTAGCGAAAAATGTATTTTCTCACCGTCGGCTCAGAAAATTGCTGTGAAAAAAATTAGTCGAGTCCAAAGGCTTGCAAGAAAAGAAGAGGGCGATGTCATAAAAAGGATTGTAGTCCTTTCTATTTTGAGTGTTGTAATCATTGTTCTCATTTTCACTTTAGGAATCCCGCTTTTAGGAAGCTTTGCAGATTTGCTTGGAAAAACGCTGGGCAATAAAGGCGGTTCCACCTCTTCGCAATCGCAAATTTCGTCTCCGCCGGTTCTCGAGAATTTACCTTCGGCAACAAATAGTGCCGCTCTTGCCGTTTCGGGGTTTGCCAGCGACGGAGACAAGGTAGAAATATTCCTAAACTCAACTAAAGTTGGAGAGGCAGACGTTTCGGACGGCAAATTTAAATACGAAAGCGTAAATCTGCAAAGCGGCGGTAATGAAATAAGTGCAAAGGCTGTATCGGCTTCGGGCAAAGAAAGTGATTCATCCGATCTTAGTAAAGTAACACTAGATACAACCCCACCAAAGCTCTCACTAGATAATCCAAGTGAAGGCCAAAGTTTTTCGGGCGTTTCCAGGATAACAGTTGAAGGAACTTCGGACCCTAATGCGGAAGTTTTGGCAAACGGATTTTTAGCTAATGTCGGAAACGATGGCAAATTTGATGTTGCCATTCCCCTATCGAGCGGCGACAACACAATTGAAGTTAAGGCTATTGATAACGCGGGAAATACTACAGTTTTAAAGATAAAAGTCCACGCGAGCCTTTAAGCCACCCAAAACCCGTTTACAAACATTATTGCCAAGGCAGTTTGGGCTAAAAGAGAAATTGTCCAGATTATGAATCTTATTTTTTTCGCCTCAAGATAATTTCCGAGAATTATAAAAGTCCCAATTGATGAGAGCAAATATCGGGGCATACTTGTCAGGGTCCCTGTCGAGGCAGGGATAAGTATAGCCAGAGCACTAAAAATCCAGATAGGAACAGGTATTTTTTTGCGGCCAAGAATTAGCACAAGTGCAAAAAAAAGTGTCAAATAGACATCCAAATAGTCGTTGAACGGCTTGTTATTTTGAAAAGTCGAAACGTATGCGTATATTGTTGTTATAGGATTTGTAAGTTGTCTATGCCATGTTGACTCTACTGTTAGAAAATACAAAGGGTCTTTGAACTTTTGAAGCAGGTACAGACAATAAGTGGCAAAAGGTATAAAAGCCACGGCCATAATTAAGACCCTGTTTATAATTTGTTTCAGGTTCCATTGGTATTCTTTTATTAAACCGATCAAAAGCGAAACTGATAGCGTGATACCGACAAAACGCGTAAGGGATGCGGCTCCGACTAGAAACGCAGCGGTTAAATATTTTTTATTCTGAAGTTGCGCGAAAAATAGGGCAATTACTAGCAAAAATAATCCTTCGGAATAAACAGCTACTGCAAAAAAAGCAGTAGGAAACATCATTAAGGTTACTGTTGCCGAAAAGGCTGTATTTTTGTTATGTAATTTTTCAGTTAGCTTGTAAAAGACGTAAAGAAAAATGATAAAAAAAATGTTTGAAACTAAAAGCGCGGCAAGAAGGATGTTGCCAAAAGTCAGTACACTTACGGCTTTTATCAGAGCTGGGTATAGAGGAAAAAATGCGTATTCATTCGGCCCAAAATAGCCGTATTTTGCAATGTTTAAAAAATGGCCTCCGTCCCACTGGGCCCACGATGCGAAAAAATTAAAATTCTTACCGGGGCCGATTGCTCCAATGCCACCGTTGGCGACCAACGGAAATATTTTGCTTCCTATGTAAGTTGCAATAAATAATCCTATTCGCCAAACAAGAAATATTTTAATTATCATTTTTTGTCGCCAGACCCAATATAAAATAAAATATTAGCATTACTTGGGGGAAAAATAAGGAGTTTACAAATTGCGAATCAACGATTAAACCAAAAAAGGCAGCCAGCGCGCCCAGATGTAGAGGATTTTTGGTAGCTTTTGTTTTTAAAATTTTAAAGATGTCCAGAAGAAAATAAAAATAGATTAAAAGGCCTACTATGCCGGTTGTTGCAGCAACTAAAAGAATGCTCGAGTCGGATCCTCCGCCGGAGTGACCACCGAGAGGGTTGTCAAAAGAGAAAAAGCCATAATTTGCCTGGGTGTAGCGATAAGTGTTAAAGCCTACACCGACAAAAGGATTGTCTTTGGCAACTGTCAGGGCATTTTGCCAACTTTCCAACCTGGCCTCTGCCGTTTCGTCTATTGTGAGGGCCCCAATTATTCTATTTCTAACCTGAGGTATTAAAGAGAAGGAAGCGGCAAAAACAAGAATTGACACTAAAAGAACTCTGGGTGCTTTTATGACCCCTAAAGTTGCCATAACAGTCGCAACCGCTAAATACGCGCTCCTGGAAAAGGTTAAGATAATTGCCAAGACAAATACTATTAAACAAATAAGGTAATATTTTTTGCTTTTGTACAAATAAAAGGAAAGAGAGATAGCAGAAAGAATAACAAAAATCGATCCTGAGAAGTTTGGATCCAGCACGGTTGAAACAAGCCTCATTTGATGAGGATCCCAACCGTACATTTGAAGCTGCGATAGATCCGAGAAAAAAATCAACTGAATAAATCCTATGAATGCATAAACCAATCCTAAAAAAAGAATTGTGTTAATCCATTTTTCTTGTGACTTTATTGCTATGGAGTTATAGACAATCACGCTTATTGCAAAGTAAGCTATAAAGCGAATTAAAAACAGAGATGAGACTAACACCTGGCCAAAGGTTAATCTGTCCAGTGCAATTATTGTGGAGGCTGTTGCTGCCAGGCAAAATAACACGAAGGGCTTTATGGAAAGAGGCGGAATTTTAATCGATTTTTTAATAAAAAGAGATCGGTAGAGAAATGCCAAAAGGGTTATTCCCAAGAAAATGTCCGTTAAGGTCACAGCGCCTGACTGGCCAAGGGGAAGTCTTATAATCTGTCCCGTCAGAAGGGTAGAGAGCGTTGTTACAAGAAGCAAATTTACAAGCATTTTAAAATCGGTGCATGCACTTGGATTTGAACCTGCGGCCTTCCATCGCCTTTATGGTGTGGAGTTGACAGGATTTGAACCTGTGGCCTTTCGTGTGTGATACGAACGCTCTGCCAACTGAGCTACAACTCCAGATGGAGCAGGGATTACTCTGCCGCCTATTTTTGGCGTGCTTCAGATTGCCCCTTTTCGACTGGGGCAATTTTAACATAAAATTAAAAGACAAGATGAAAGAAGGTCTTGCTTCAACCATAAAAGAAGTGGCGCAAACGCTTCTTGTTTCTTTTGGGATATTTTTGATTGTTTATATCTTTTTGATACAGCCCCACAGGGTAAAAGGGGAATCAATGTTCCCTACTTTTGTTGACGGGGAACTGCTTCTTACAGAAAAAGTTTCTTACCGGTTTTCCCAGCCTCAAAGGGGTGATGTTGTGGTTTTCGAGGCTCCGGTCGGACATAACATTGATTTTATAAAAAGAATTATCGGGCTTCCCGGCGAACAAATTTCGGTTCAAGACGGTTCTATCTTTATTAACGGGAAAAAACTGGATGAACCTTACCTAAACGTCGAATCACCCGGTGATATGCAAAAAACACTCGGAAAAAACGAATATTTTGTAATGGGAGACAACAGACCTTCATCTTCCGATTCGAGGGTTTTTGGACCAATAACTGAGGATAAAATTCAGGGAAGGGTATTTTTTGTTTACTGGCCAATCTTTAGAGGCAAAAGTTCGGACGGGATGAGAGTTATTTCAAGAGTTCATTACTAAATCGCGGATTTTTTTAATAATTTGCGAGGTATCTTCAACCTTTCCACGCACAACTATATGCATTTTGGATTCAACTCTCGACTGGCTGATTTTAACTTTAGTTTTCACGCTGTCACTTGTTAATTTCTTTGAAAGTTCTTCTTCGTAATTGTCCAGTTCGTCATTTTGAAGCCTTAGAGCCGGTTTTTGCTGTTTGGGGCTGATGTTTTCACGCGCTTTGAGTTTTCGGGCAAGTTCTTCCGCGCCGCGGACTGAAAGGTTTTTGGCAAGAATTTCTTTGTATGCTTCAACAACCAGGTGAGGGTCTTCCAGTGATGCCAACGCTCTGACGTGGCCTTCCGATGTTGCACCCGAGGCCAGCGCATCTTTGAGAACGTCCGGAACCGTTAAAAGTCTTAAGGTATTGGAAACATACGGGGCGCTTTTGCCGACTTTTACGGCAATTTCGCCTGTTGAAAGGCCGAATTCGTCCATGAGCCTTCTGAATGCCTGTGCCCTTTCAAGCGGGTTGAGGTCGATTCTTTGGACATTTTCGATAATTGCCATTTCCAACATCCCCTGGGGAGTGGTTTCTTTGATAATAACGGGGACTTTTGCGAGGCCTGCTATTTTTGAAGCCCGCCATCTTCTTTCTCCGGCTATTATCTGATAACCGGCAGGAGTTTTGGCTACTACCAAAGGTTCAACTACACCATGCTCGCGAATGGAGTCTATGAGTTCATTTAAGGAATCGGGGGTAATCAGGCCACGGGGTTGCAGCGGATTTGGCTGCAACATGTCTATGTCTATATCAAAAATTTGGCTTTCTTCCACTTTTTTTAGGTTACAAAAGTATCACAAGTATCAGACGTATCAAAAGTTGAACCCTATATTACGTCGATAAGTTTTTTCCCAAGTTTCTGCCTGAATTTCACTAAACCTTCTTTAATTGCAAATATTGTGTGGTCACGGCCAAGCATGGTTCCGATGCCGGGGTAAAATTTGGTTCCGCGCTGGCGAACGATAATGTTTCCCGGTTTTGCTGTTTGCCCGCCATAAACTTTAACGCCTAAGCGTTTGCCTGCCGAGTCTCTATTTTTTTTAGTTGCGCCGCCGCCTTTTTTATGAGCCATTTTGAATGTTAATCGTTAACTGTAAATCGTTAATCGATAACAAAAAGATTCTAACGGGATTTTCACAAGATGTCAATGGATTATTACGTTATAGATTGATATAGTATGGTTTCCCTATGTCTTATTTGGCAAGGAATTATGCTGTTTTCTGAAGACTAACGGTACATGCTCACCATGATCTCTGCTCATAGCTAAAGTTTGTACAGAATGTCTTACGGCGCTCTCATTGTAGCAAGGCTTAGAAATAGTAAGATCAATATTTAAACTGGGGCAATAGACACGGACACCTGCAGCTTCTTGCCTGATATAAACATTTTTCCTGACTTTTGAAGGCACTTCAGGTTTACTTTCGGGAGTGGAACCCATTTTTAGCTTTCGATTTTTTCGATCTGTACCCTAGTTTTCTGGTGACGGTGACCGGTAGTTCTAAGATAACGGGATTTGGATTTAAATTTTACGACGCGAACCTTTTTGTCTTTTAAATCTCCAACGATTTTGGCTTTGACTTTGGCCTTTTCAATTAGTGGTTTTCCTACTTGGAGTTTGCCCTGGCTACTGATTAGTAAAACTTCGTCAAAACTGACAGTCTCCCCTTTGGCTGGAATTTTTTCCACTGTCAAACTTTCGCCAACTGCGACTTTATACTGTTTCCCGCCAGTTCTTATTACTGCCCAAGTATCCATAACCGCTGAAATTGTACTTGATGAGGCTTGAGATAGTCAATGATGCAACGATTGGTTAGGCGGATATAAGGGCAGAGGCCATAACTAGGGATTTTCTTGACAAAGGCCTGCCCCTTTGCCTAGTCGCTTTGATAAGGTCAGGTCTTCTTCTATATGACGGCCGAGGTTAAGGCCTGACCTTTTTCCCTAATATGTGCTTTTTTGGGAAACTGAAAAGACCAAACCCAGAAGAAAGAGGGTCGTCAAAAGTGAAGAACCTCCATATGAAACCATGGGGAGAGTAATGCCGGTTACGGGCAAAATTCCCATATTCATGCCAACATTAACTAAAAACTGAAGGATTAGAAATGAAGCAACTCCGATTATAAGAAGCTGGGCAAATTTGTCTCTGTTTTTGGCAATTCCCAAAACTCTAATGACCATCCAGGAAAAAACGGTAATTAATAGCCCTGCACCTAAAAAGCCAAGCTGCTCCGCAATGGATGCAAAGATAAAGTCGCTTTCTGCCTCCGGCAAAAATTTCAGTTGAGATTGCGAACCGCGACTGTAGCCTTTTCCCCATAGGCCGCCGGATCCAACAGCAATTTTTGATTGAATTATATTATAGCCAGTACCCAGCGGGTCCGAACCGGGGTTTACGAAGCTTTCAATTCTCTGCCTTTGGTAGGGGGCTAAAAGCTCAAAAAGTAAAATGATAGAAACCGCAGCAATTATTGCAAGAGCCGCCATATGTTTGAATCTAAAACCAGCTGCAGTTGCAATGCCAAACCATATGCCAAAAAATGCCAGCGAATTGCCGATATCCGGTTGAATTAAAACTAAAGCTGCGGCAGGAATAATAATTACTAGGCCGCCAAAAAGATTTTTTAGATTCGAAGCTGGCCTAATGCTGTAATAGGCGGCAAGAATAATTATGCTCGCCGCTTTGGCAATTTCCGAAGGTTGAATACGAAAAAAACCGACATCTATCCAGCGGACAGACCCGCGAATCGGCGTCCCCACTACAAGGAGTGCGAGAAGTAAAATGAGTGACCCAATATAAATCGGGATTGCTAAATTTTTCCAGCTTAGATAGTCAAACTGGGAAAAAACGTAAAAAATAATAAGCCCAAGAAGCCAAAATATCAGCTGGTTTGTTGCTAAACTTTTCGAAATCGAGGAAATGATTAGAAGAGATATTGTGCCGACAGCCAAAATTTGCACAAAAAGGAGCCAATCCCAGGTTTTTCGCATTTAATGCCTTACAATTTCGAGTTTTTCCGCTCTAATTAGTTTTGATGATAATGTCTGGTTTTTTATATATTTTTCGAATTTTGGCGGCCACTTTGGTAGTTTAACGATGATTTTCTCCGATAATTCGCACCCTGCCTCTTTTCTTGCCTGCTGAATATTGCGGATTATTTCACGCGCTTCGCCTGCTTTTAAATTGCGGTTATTTAAGTCCCCTGTAATATTTCCTGGCTCGTTAACTGAAAATTCTTTATCTTTCGTTTCACCTTTGTATATAATCTTTTCAACGTTTGTTTCATCTCTAACGATTTTTAATATCGCATCAGCGATTTTAGGCCCTTTGTATTCTATTACCTTATAGGGCGTTCTTACGTTTGGGCCAAATAATTTTCTGTGTGCGTGAATCACAGACGCAAGCTTCATTCCTGAATACATCCCTGCTTCCAACTCATTGTCGTATAATGCACGTTTAAACTCTGGCCAACTAGTTAAATGCACCGACTCCCCACCTGTTAGATTTGTGTAAATTTCTTCAGTTATAAAAGGAATAAATGGTGCGAGTGCTTTTGCGTATTCAGTTAACACAGTCCATAATGTTTGGTAAGCATCGTCTTTATCCTTTCCATTAGCAACCGCAGGGCCTACTCTCTCGCGAATTCTTCTTATATACCAATTTGAAAGATCTGTAACAATTAAGATTTCTGCATTGCCGTGAAATTTTGGCTCTTTTGATCTTCCCTGAAGGGTTTGCGGGTAATTAACATTTCCGACACAGTCTAAAGGGTTGTAATTGTCTAATTGTCTTGCAATGTTAAGTATGTTTCCGTTTAGTCTCGAAAGAATCCACCTGTCTAGTACATTATCTGGTAAAAAATTATTTTTCGGCGACCAGTTATCAATATTCGCGTAAGTGATGAAAAAATTGTATATATTCCATAAATAAAGTAGTAGGCCTTTTACCGAATTTTTATAAGGCTCTTCTGATATAAGAATATCCTCGCCTTTTATAACAGGTGAGCCCATTAAATATAGCCTGAGAGCATCGCCGCCGTATTTTTGAAGCATTTCCTTTGGGTCCGGATAGTTTCCATAGTTTTTGCTCATTTTCCTACCATCGGTTCCCAAAATCACACCGGAAACCAGAACGTTTTTAAAAGCCTTCGACTGGAATATGGCAGTTGATATAACGTGCAGGACATAAAACCAGGCCCGGATTTGGCCGGTATATTCGGTTATGAAATCGGGCGGGAAAAATTCGGAAAGTTCAATTTTTTCAAATGGAAAATGGCGTTCGGCATACGGCGCTGAACCAGCCTCTATCCAGCTATCTAAAACTTCCGTAACGCGCTTTGCACTGTTGCCACATTCTGGACATTTAATGGTGATGTTGTCTATTTCGGGTTTGTGCAGATCTTTTATTTTTTGACCTGATAATTTCTCAAGCTCGGCGATAGAGCCAGGGACAATTGTTTTACCACATTTGTTACACTCCCAAACCGGAACAGGCGAGCCCCAGTAGCGGCTTCTGGAAATACACCAATCAGGGGCGTTTTCCAGGCTTTTTAGGTACCTACCATATTTAAAGTGTTTGGGAACCCAATTAACTTCTTCGTTTGTTTTTTTCATCTGGGGTTTTAGTTTTTGGACGTTAACGTACCAGGCGTCCTGCGGTGCGTAAAATAAACGGGTTTGGCAGCGCCAGCAGGTTGGTACCGTGTGGGTGTATCCAGCTTCTTTATACATAAGGCCGCGTTCTGTTAAATCTTCGTTTACTAGTTTGTTAACTTTAAGGTAGTACTCCCCTTCCCAGGGAACACCTTTTTTAAGGATTCCTTCTTCGTCGACATGTAGGACTATTTGGATATTGTTTGTCTGCATGGCCTTTAAGTCATCTTCACCGTAGGCTGCGATTGTGACTATTCCAGTCCCTTCGTCTGCAGTTACAAAATCGCCTGGAATTACAATGAAGCTTTTTTTACCTTTTTCTATTTCGTAAAAATCGTAATGGGGAACAAATTTCGTCCCGACTAAATCTTTACCTTTAAATTTTCCGATTATTTTATAAGGCTCGTTTCTCAGCATTTTCAAAGTTGACTGTGCCAAAATGTAATTTTCGCCTCCCTGCTTGACCTTAACGTAGGTCAGTTTAGGGTTTACCGCCAGAGCCGGGGTGGCA
The DNA here is from genome assembly GCA_021813125.1 of bacterium. Taxonomy (GTDB): domain Bacteria; phylum Patescibacteriota; class Microgenomatia; order Curtissbacterales; family GWA2-41-24; genus JAKAJD01. Next base: position 88,310 of record JAKALT010000002.1, read on the forward strand.
ATTTTATTCCAAGGCGTTGTGGACCAAGCCAGTAAAAATGTTTCCCTTTCTTCAGCTAGCTGATATTTATACGTGTTTGCAGGCTCGGTAATTTCCTTGTAATTGTCTGCATCCATTGCAACTTCAAAATTGGAAATAGGAGTTGAACAGTGGGGGCAAAATAAAGAAACTCGAAGGCCTTTGTAGATGTAGCCTTTGTCGTACATCTGCTTAAAAACCCACATGACCGATTCCATATAGGGAAGGTCCATCGTGCGGTAGGCATTTTTAAAATCAACCCAACGGCCGACATGGTTTATGTACCAATCCCATTCTTCGGAGGTTTTATTAACGTAAAGTTTGCATTCGTCAATAAACTTTTTGACGCCAATTTTTTCTTCGATATCCTTTTTGCGCTTAATGCCAAGTTTTTCTTCTACTTTGTTTTCGGCAGGAAGCCCGTGGCAATCCCAGCCCCAAACGCGGCGAACATAGTAGCCTTGCATTGTTTTGTAGCGAGGGAAAACGTCTTTTGGGATAGATGAAAGCAGGCTGCCATAGTGCGGAAGGCCTGTTATAAACGGCGGGCCGTCTAAAAATGTCCAGGAATTTGACTTGGGATTTTTAGCGAGGGATTTTTCGAATATTTTATTTTCCTGCCAGTACCTTAAGATTTTTTCCTCGAGTTCCGGAAAATTCACCTGAGGCGAAACAGGTTTAAATTTGTGTGCCATAAGTTAGGTCTAATTATGGCAGAAGATTGTGTGAGCTTCAAGAAAGTTGTCGGAGTAATTAAGCAGCCTCTGCTTCGGGGTCACGCAGAAGAGGATCCAATGCCCCATGGGAATGTAAGAAGTCAGTATCATCAGGGTAATCTCGAAGCCGTTTCGCTACAACTTCGCTTTCATATCGCGGTATACCGGCTAATTTAGTGGCATGACCCTCTCTGCTGCAATCACCGTGGTATTTATAGGCTATTTGCGACGCTCTCAGTCTACTGGGGTCGCCATTTTCCAGCCGAAGAGCTAAATTCATTGCACGCTCTTGTAATCTGTCGCAACACATAATTTATATAATTCTGATTTTTCCGTGACGAAACAGAAGTCTGAAAGCAAATTGCTTCCAGTAGTCGAAATCTTCTTTCTTCAGTCTTCGTTTTTCTGCAGCCGTGAGATGAATACCTTCGGCTTTCGCCAATGCGGCAGAGTGAGAGCTTGGCCTGTCGGGACAAGCTTTTTTAAGATATATTGACCCTTGGACCGCGTAAAATTCATCTGCAGCTCTTTCAGGAAGCTCATTTGCAAGTTGATCAAGCTTTTTGACTAAATTTTCGCAACTCATACTATGGGGTAGTGTAACAAATTGAAGCTTATAGTGTCAACTCTTTATCCTATTTCAGTTTCAAGCCACTTTATGTAGTCTTTCCCGGCTTTTTCAACGTTTATGGAAATTATTTCCGGCAAGTCGTATGTGTGGAGTTTTTTGATTAGTTTTTCCACCTTTTCGAAATTTTCTTTTTTTGTTTTTAAAATTACCTGAAATTCTTTGGCATTTACAATTTTACCCTTCCACCAATAGGAAGACTCCATGGGAATAATACTTGCGCAGGCGATTAGTTTTTGATCCAAAAGCGATTTGGTGATTTTTTTTGCTATCGATTTTTTGTCTGTTGTGGTGAGAACCAAAATTATGGCCATCGATCTACGGATTCCTGTTGCGGCAAATTATCCATCGGCAAATAAGCCACGGCCGCGTTCAAGCCAGCACCAAAGGTAGGTGCCAAAACAATGTGACCTCTTTTAAGACGATTTGTCTGGTATGCCTCGCTCATGGCAACAGGTATTGAAGCGGCAGATGTATTTCCGTATCTGTCGATATTTATAACCGTTCTTTCAACAGGAAAGCCCAATTTTTTGCCGAGTTCGTAGATTATGTTGATATTTGCTTGGTGAGGTATTAACAGGTCTATGTCGGAAAGTTTGGCGCCGGCTTTTTCCAAAACTTCATTGCACGCCTGATACATTGAAGTAATTGCTTGTTCTGCAACCACTTTGCCGTCCATTACAATACTCCTTTTGCCATTTACATCTCTTCCTGCGCCTCCGGGGACATACAGCGATTTTAGAAACTGGCCTTTTGTTATATGTACAAATTGAGGTTTTGCCTGGCCGGGTTTAAGTTCCACGCGCTCGACAATAACAGCTCCTGCGCCGTCGCCGAATAGCGGATAAGTTGTCCGGTCCCGAGGATCAATCCCCTTGCTGCACGTTTCCGAAGCTACGCAAATTTGCGGACCCCCCAGACCATGTTCGGATTCTACATCTCCAAACGTTAACCTTAGGGCATGAATGAAGGCGGGGCAACCTGCCGAAATATCCGCCCCGGCAATTGCCTCTGGAAGATCAAGCATTTGTTGCAAGATTACAGCTGTAGAGGAGCCTAGGTGGTCTCCAAGATTGGTAGCCACTTCGATTGCACGAATAGTGTTTTTATCCTTGCCCCACATTTCGAGGGCTCTTTTGACGGCAGGATAGGCTAAATCCGAACAAGCCTGATCTGATCTGACCCAACCTCTTTCAACTATTCCAACTTCTCTTGCAAGTTTATCTATGGCCTCTGCTCTTATTGGTTTATCACCTGGCTGGCGTGCGCCTGACATTCTTTGGCCTACATCCAAATTGGTCATGTTGACTTCCCCACGATTATGGTAAAGAGCAACAATCGAGGCTGCGTATTCCGTTCTTTCTGCCATAGGGCGGATTTTAACGCCGGAAGCGTAAAAAAAGCAACTGCAAGTTTTTTGCAATTGCTTTTATCTTGAGCGAACTTGAACTTAACCTAACCTTTGTTTACCGAATAATCGTAAATAACGCCGGCAACAAGAGCAACAATTCCCAAAACCAAGGCTGTGCCGCCCGAAATGGCCGGAACTACTCCGACCAAAATAAGACCGACTCCGAGACCGGAGATAGAATGAGCAATGTAGTGCGGCTTCATGCACTCTTTAAATTTTTTGTCCACTAAATATCACCTCCAATCTTTCATAATTTAGTCTAGGTCTAAAACTTTCAAAAAGCAATTTGGCAGAAAGCCCGGTTACCTTCGATTAAGGCCTGATCTTAACCTGGGTCTTTTTCTAGCAAAGGCCAGGCCTTTTTTGGCACTGCCTGTTAATTAGCGCGCACCTGGACAAACTGAAAATAATTGCCGTCGGTGTCTATAAATGTAGCGATTAAGCCATAACCCTCGACATGGTAAATGTTCTGTTTTACTTTAACCTTGGCTTTTTTAAGACGTTTAACCTCGGCTTCGATATCGTCCACTTCAAAATTGACAATCATTCTTTCCGGTTGTTTAGACTTCGTTTTAACTTTTGAATGGTCCAAGACGACAAAATTTGTACCTTTGAACTCAAAACCGTAAGCCATTTCACCCTTGTCGCTCATCTCCATTTCCATGGTTTGTTTGAGGCCAACTGTCTCCCTGTAGAACTTAGCAAGTTTTGTAGAATTCGGACTGCCTAAAAGAATACTTTCTATTCCTTTTATCATTTTATTTCACCTCCTTTGCCTTAAACATGAAGGGTTAGTTTATATCGGGAAAAAGTAAAAGACAAGCTGTCAAAAATGTTTGAAAGCTGTAAGGGCGTTCCGGGTTAAAATTTGTGCTAAGATTGTTGTAGTAATGCAAACTTTGCCTCTTGCTCTTGGTCTTCTTGTTACAAGCCTTTTTGCTTACGCTATCCCGCAACTTATATTCGGAGTCTATTCAGTTTGGAGTCGCGTTTTTGGAATTTTTCTTTTTTTTCTAGTCATCTTTGTTGCGATAATAATTATAATTAAAAATTCTTTTAAGGCTAAATGGCTGAACTTTTTAAACCCCATTTTTCAAAATGTGCAAATTATATTAGGTTTAATTTTTTTAGTATTTTTTTTAGGATTGTATACCATTTATCTTGGATTTACGGCTTCCGAGGGTGGCGAATTTGCCTTAATATTTGGCCTACCCCCGATAGCGTTAAGCATTGCCCAACTTTTCTATATTTACAAACCAAATTATCCGAGCAACCAACTGGGCCAAACAGTGCCTGCTGAAGCTGGCCAAAGAAAATTTTCCGGCTTATCGATTGCTTTTATATCTATCGGCGCTACAATAGCAATTTTTTTTTATTTATTTTACTGCGCACCGGATACAACGTTACTGAAAATTCAGCATATTCCTTGACACACTCCCCGCTACCAACCGGTCAGCCTGACCCCCCTCTTCCAATTGAATATCTCGAAGTCCGAACAGCGGGCTGCGAGAGTGATTCTTGTATTCTTGTTCGCTCAGAAGGAGGGGCGGACGATAAACTTCCTCTTTTATTAAATTCTTACAACAATAAAATACAACCTTCTACAATATATGAGGTTACCGTGTGTAAGCCTAATTGTCAATCCGGCTCTTATGTTTCAGTTTGGAAAAGAAAACAATGCGTTTCTACCAAAGAAGGAACATTAACACTTCATATTTCGAATAACACCTGCTACTAAAGATGCTTTGCTCGTTAGATATTCTATAGGTTAAAGGGATTAGGCTACTTTGCCTTTTTCAGACCCGCTCGATGATTCAATAAAGGCCAAAATCGTTTCTAACTCTTTAGACGTTAATCTTTTTCGAGGTTGAGGTTTAACATGATGTGAATTTCTTGAGCGGTTATCGCCGACCGCAAAACCATTTCGTGAACGCCCAGCTTTATTCTTTTTCGGTTTTAATCCTTTTGGTTTACTTTGCGGAGTAACAACTGTCCGCTCCCGTCTCTTCCTTTCTTCTTCAGCTTGTTTGAACTGATCCTCTAGTTTCTGATAGAATTTTCTTCTTTCAAGTCGCTTGTTAACTGTTTGCTGGTCAGATTTACCTAGAGGTATTCTCCTCTGAGCGCTGGCTTCATCCTCTTCTCTTTCGATTTGTGCTTCTTCTACTTTCCTTTGGATACTTTTTAGTAACATTTCTTTCCTTCTTTGAGTAAGACCGCTAGGAAGCGGCACAAAAAAATCCATAACTGCCCTTTCTTCGGCGCTTAAGTATGGAAAGGGATCTTGCACATTAAAGCTGTCTACTTCTTGTGAGTTGCGAGGTTTTTCGGGATCTTCAAAAATAGACACTGAAAGTCTGCCAGTGCCATCTATTGCATTTTCTATCTGCATAAGATCTCTTTCCGTAGGCCCTTCAATAGCTTGCCCTGCAGGTTTGCCATTTTGCTTTGAGTCAACGCTGGCAGGGTTTTTGCCAACCGGCCTTGCATCAACCCTTCTTAGGCTTGGGTCTTTTGCGGTGAGACGCATTTTGCTGAATCTTAAGGCTTCAACCATGGGGCGAATTATAACAAGCTGAGGTAGATTTAATCAACTATGGGGTAATTCGTGGCTGCTGATCAGATTTCTAACCGTTTCTGCGGTAGCCTCAAGATCTTGCGAATCCAGAAGAATGGCCTGAGGCATAATTTCGAAACGCTCTCTAATACTTCTATACTGATTGGGGGTTGTGACATTGGAAAGGCTTCCCCGCCCATTTCGCTTGGCAAGTCTTGCCAGTGCTTCCTCTTCTGTGCATTCCAAAAGCATGAATTTTAGTGGAACTCCGGCTTTTTTGGCAAGGTCCCGAAGCATTTCATGATATACGGATCTTGTGTATGCGCCGGCTATGATAACAGGTTGTCCTTGCTGAAGAATGTCCTGTGCTTCTTGGTGGATAGCCTGATAGGAGGCTAACATAATGATTCTTTCCTCGTCCGGAGGATGCATCTTGCCAACTGCATCCGGGAAAAGCTTTGCTCTGGCTTCGTCTACGTCAAGCTGAACCAAATTTGATCTACCTGCCATTTCCGTGGCGAGTGTGGTTTTGCCGTGCAAAGGTGCCCCCGCAATCACCAGAATAAAAGGCCGGTACTGGGTTTTTGGCTCTTTGCCTTTTCTTTCGGCTTCTTCGACCATAGGGCAAATTATAAACTTCCGAAGCCTAGGAGGCTTCGGTATTTATATCAAAGTTTACATGAGCGAGTAGCATGTTCCAAGTGCTTGGGAAGTATGTATTCTCTCGCATTAGTCCAGTATAACTCGACGGTTTTCTGCGAGCGAATATAACAAAAGACCTGTTTTTTGATACAATGCCAGTCTGATGTTGAAAGAGCAAACCCCGTTCTCGCCTTCCGAGGGATTTCCCAAATCGGATTTACCCGCTTTAGGCATGGAATATTCCATGCGCCACTTCGCGGAGCAAATGTCTGCCGGACCGCTAAATCAATTTCTTCTGCCGTTTGCAAAAAAAGACGCGGTTTTGGAAGAAAGCTTTGTATTAAAAAATCTTTTAACGCGTGGCTGGCAATCCATTACCCAAATAGACCAGGGGCATTTTTACCTAGACGGAAATTTTTCGTTTGCCCTTGGATATAAACGAGGGAAAAAGCAAAAACCTTTATGGATTGCGGTTGCAAGCATTGCTACGGGAAAAATTTCAAAGGAATACCAATCCGCGCTTGTGAATAGGGGTGTAGAAACAAACTATGACCCCCAATTACCACTTGTTGTTCAGCTACAAGGACCGTCGCGCTGGAGTTATACAAGCGACAGGCATTTACCGCAGGCTAAAAAGGTGCTAAGAAAGTTCAAGTGGGAAAGGAGCCTTGTTGCCCTGGTTTTGGATTGGGCAGAAAGAAACAATGTGCCTTCGGTGCATCTGGTGCCAAGCGAGTTGGTTCAACAGATGAATATAACCGAGCCAACCGATGAAGATGAGCCGGATAAGACGGAAAACAGGCGCAGACTCAAAGAAGCCGAAAGGCTTTATATGCGCTATAACGTTACTGCCAAGCGCATGGGTTTTAAAAGACAAGGTGAGGGATTTTTCAAAAAAGAAATTAGGCAAGAGATTGCTTAAGCTTTTTTGTATAATCCAAATATGTGGTTTTGGTTTGCTTTCGGGTCCGCGATTTTGGGCGCTTTTGATGTTATCCTAAATAAAAAATTACTACACAAGGTTAGTGCTGCTGTTTTAACCTGGTCGCTTTTTGCTTTGACCTTGCCAATTGTTGCGGCGATTGTTTTGTTAAGCGGACCACCTTCTATCAACCAATTATTTTTCGTTGGAGTATTTGGCTCGGCATTTTCTTTCGTTTTTGCCAAAACAATTATAAACGAGACCCTAAAACAAAATCTTATTTCCAAAGTTTTTCCACTGACTGCTTTTGGCGGATTTTTTACTTATATTTTTGCACTTTTACTGCTTTCGGAAACAATACGGCCAATTCCGGTTTTGGGGCTATCGACAATTGTTGCCGGATCCTACTTTTTAAATTTGGATATGGCCCGAGAGAGTTTTTTGAAACCATTTAAGGTTTTGTTTTCGTCGAAAGCTTCTCTTTTGTACCTTTTCGCAATCATGTTAAGCAGTATAACTTCTGTTTTTGACAAAATGGGAATAATAAGCACAGCGCCCAATAGCCCGGTTTTTGTGATGCTTATTGAGCAAGCTACGATGTCTGCGCTTCTTTTTTTGTTTTTGGTGAAAAAGGAAAAAGCAACTTGGCTCCCTGAGCTTAAGGGCAATTTCGGCTTCTTATTTTTAAATAGTCTCCTTTTTCTTGTTGTTTCGTTTTTGGTTTTTTACGCTTTTGTTACGGGTCCCGTTGCGCTTGCGATGGCGGTAAAGCGGCTTCAGATATTTTTCATTCTTATCCTGAGTATTTTATTTTTCAAGGAAAAACCGGCAAGACATGTTTGGATTTCTACGGCAATTATGATTTTAGGGGCGATCCTTATTAAGGTTGGCTAGTTTGATTAATAGATAAATAAACTCTTCTCACTATTTTACTTCGCCTTTATAGATTTGGTAGTAAACAACAGGAATGAAAAAGAGCATAATGGTCCCCGAAAATGTCAAGCCGGAAATGATTGCGCCGCCAAGGCCTCTCCAAAGCGGGTCGGAAAGAGTGATTGGTATTAGACCCAGGATTGCGGCAAGTGAAGTCAAGGCAATTGGTTCCAATCTGGATGCGGAAGCGTCACTTATGGCTTTTATGAGCGGCATCTTCTGATTCTGGTTTTTGACAATTTTATCTACTACCAAAATTGAATTTTTGACAACGATCCCAAACAGGGCCATAACGCCCACAAGCGCAGGGAATGACAATGACGTATGGGTAAGCGCGAAGATAATGAAGACTCCGGAAACGGAAAGCGGGATTACAAGCATAACAATTAAGGCCCTTCTAAAAGAGGCAAACTGCAAAACCATTGTTGTGACAATTAAAAGGAAGGAAATTACCATTGCCTGCAGAATGGACTGCACAGACTTTTGGTTTTCTTCGTTTGCGCCACCTGTTTTCCAGCTGTAACCTTCGGCAAGGTTAAGCTTGGTGTCTGCGTATTTGCCAAGATTTGTGTTTATAGACTGCGGGTTAAACCCGGAAAGGACCGCTGCTGTTACCGAGATTGTCCTGTTACCGTCTTCGCGGGTGATAACTGTTGGGTTGGGCTCTAGGATTAATTTGCCAAGTGAAGACAGTGGTACGCTTGAACCGTTTGTCGGAATGTTTATAGAGTAGACGGATTTAGCGTCTTCGGTTTGAGAATTAAACCTTAAGGTGATATCTTTGTTTTCCGTCTCCCCTGCAAATTTGTTTTTATCGACAGAAAACCCGGCCCCGTAAGTTCTAAGATAAAGGGCAACCTGGTCAACCCCAATTTGGCTTTGGGCAAGCTGGGCCGGATCCGGGACAAAAACCAATTTACTTGTGCCTGCTTTTATGGATTTGTCGATATTGGTAACACCATTTTGGGTTTTCAGGTAATCTTCAACTTTGTTTGCATAACTATCCAGCTGCGACAAGTCGTTACCCAAAAGTTTAATTTGGACATCCGCACCTGCCGGAGGCCCACCGCTTACTTCCTGCACTTTGATTGTTCCGTCTTGGTAGTTATTAAACTTTTCCCTGACTTTTTGGGCAATTTCAAATGAAGGAATGTGCCTTTGTTTGTGCTTGGTTAAATTAATAGTGAAAAGTACATTATTTTGGCCTGACGAGGAAGGGCCCATATCGGAAAAAGCTTGGCCGATATTGGCAGTTATAAATGTGAGCTCTGACGTGTTTTGTAAATCTTTAAGGATACTTTGTGTTTTTTGACGCGCCACATCGAGTTTTGTGCCGGGCGGCAATTCCAATGTCATATAAATAGTATCCTGGTCGGTCCTTGGAAAAAATTCGTTTTTAACAAAACCGAAGATAAGAAGCGAAACAGAAAACAGGAGTAAAACCACGACCATTGCGATTACTTTTAAGCGGGTTGTTCGGGAAGTTAGAATACGCTCAATTAAGGAAACGTAACGCTTGTGAATTGCATCGAAGCTTAAAATGCCATGGTTAATTGTTGAAAAATCAATATTTTTTATTAGTTTTGATTTTTTAATGTGGGTATTTATGACTGATATAATTTGTTTTTTCACAAGCGAGGTAACAGATAAAAGTATGGCCAGCGCAAGGATTGCTAAAAGGCCGAAGATGTTTTTGGGGATGATAAGCGCGAAAAAGCCGATTGCTGATATAACAATGAGCGAAGCGACAAGGATTTTGACACGCCTGGGATATTTGCCTTCCAATAAAATGATGATTAAGGGCAGAGTCAAGAAAACGCTTACTAAAAATGATGCCGCAAGTGATGTTGAAACAACAATGGGCATGGATTTTATAAACTCCCCTATTATTCCCGAAGACATAAGAAGCGGCAGAAATGCCCAGATTGTGGTGACAGTGGTTGTTAAAACGGGAACTAGAAAATCCCGCCAAACTAAAAGACCAGTTTGAAGAGGCGTAAAGCGGCCGGTTTTATAGTAGGAAGTCATGGCGCTCATGACAACAACCGTATCGTCGACCAAAAGCCCTAGTGCCAGAATCAGTGAAAAGAGTGAAAGGAAGTTTAATGTTATTCCCGTTAACCTCATTATTATAAAGGTGATTAGAAAGCTTAAAGGAGCAGACAAAGCGGAAACCAAAGCCTGTCTGGTCCCAAGGAAGATAAAAAGAACCAAAACTACCAGGATAATTGTAATTGTGAAATCTTTTTGCAGTTCGGCAAATTCATCGTTTATTTCTTCCGAAGTGTTTAAGATAATTGAACGTTTAAATTGGAGGTTTTTGGCAAGTTCTTTTCCAATCAAATCTTCCGATGCCGCAACCGCGGTGTCTATGCTTACCGATTTACTTTTGTAAATGCTAAATGAAACCGCTCTTTGGGTTTCTCCTTTTGGATAAAGCAGGTAAGATTCGTTTTGGTCGGGTGATGAGTGTTCACTAATTTGGGCAATATCACCAAGGGCAACATTGGCATCTGAAAGGTTTATTCGAAGGTTTCTGATATCATCTACTGTTGTAACCTGGGGGTCTATTGAAAGCTGGAATGTGCTGTTTTTGGTTTGGACTACACCCAGGGGATAAGCTTTAAGAGCAGACTGGATTGTCGGCATAATCTGGAGCGGATTAATGTTGTAAGAAGATAATGCTTCCGGTTTAATTTCGACCTGGACTTCGCTTTTTTCCAGTCCGCCTACCGAGACATTGCCAATTTGTGAGAGGTTTTTTAGTTTTTTTTGTAGATCCGTGGAAAACCTAAAAAGTGAACCTTCATCGCTTTGAGTAGTTAAGTCAAAGATTAAAACCGGAGTGTTTTCGAAATCCAATTTCATGACCTTTGGTGTCTGGGCATCTTTGGGAAGAGTGGTTACAGATTGGACTGCCGCTTGGACATCGGAACTGGCCTTTTCAACATCTGTTCCGGAGCGGAATTCTATTGTGATTGCCGATGCCGACTCGACAGATGATGACGTGACGGTCTTAACATTTTCGACAGCACGTATCGGCTCCTCTAAGGGAACCGTCACCAATTGTTCAATGTCACCGGGGTTTGCACCCGGTAAAATTGTCTGGACAAAAACAATCGGAATATTAACAGAGGGGTTTAAGTTTCTGGGGAGCGCCAAAAACGAACTGATACCGATAGTTACAATAAAAAGCAGGATCAATATTACGAGTCTAGGATTTGAAAGGTAACGGGCGGTGAAAGTGTCCTTTAGCTTTTTATCAAATTTTAAACTTTTGAGGCTGAGTTTTGCTTCCGGCATACATGTTCTTTAAATTTCAATTTTTATGCTGTCACCTGACAGCACATTCCTATTTAAAATTACCTGGTCGCCGTCTGAGAGGCCTGATTTTACTTCGACATTACCGCCTAAAACCTGCCCAAGTTCTACTTGTTTAGATTGGGCTTTGTCACCCTGGGCTACATAGACATAGGCCGCTTCCTGGGTTTGGTATACGGAGTCCAGGGGAATATAAGGGATAACCGAATTTGTGCCGGAGGCGGCAACTGGAATTTCGACTTTAATAAAACCCAAGTTGGAAACCGCGTCTTGCAAGTCTTCGGGGATTTCGTAAATTACCGAATAGAGCTGGCCGTCCGTTGTCTGGGTAGAGACGAATGTCGGCGTTTCGGAAATATTTTTGTCTCCAAACATAAGATTACTGTTTTCTATTTTGGAGATTGACTGGGCAATTGCTTGCGGGACTTTTGCATGGGCGGTGACATTACCCGTTTGGGAGTAGATTACAACAAGCGTTGTCCCTGGAGTTACCGATTGGCCAACGTGGACATTTACTTTTTGTACAACGCCTGCGCACGGTGATACTGGATACATTAAAGCTTCGTTAACACGCGCCAGATTTAGCTGAATCTCGGATATTTTTTGGGAAAGGTCCAAGGCTTTTTCGGTAATATCCAATTGGGCAAGAGTCATGTCTTTGGTAGCGTTTGCCAGTTTGGTCGGAGGATTGTTGGTATTTGTCGAATAGCTAAGTCCCCTTTCCTGGGCATTAAGCTGGGCGTTTGCCGCAGAAAACGATGAAATCTGCTGCTGCGTTGCCAAAATTAAGGAATCGTTTGCGCCTCCAACATTTGTATCTTTTAGATTTTGAAGGTTTGTGTTCAATGTGTCCAAAATTCCATTGTTAAGGCTTATAAGAGAGCTGATATCGTCATGGGTTTTTTCGGAAATTTTTCTTAGCTCTTCGGTGTTATCGGAGGCGGCATTTGCAAGGTCTCGCTGTTTTTGGATTATGTCTTTTTGCGTGTCGTGGGTGTCTCTGACATTTTCAAATTGAACTTGTGCTAGTTGCCTGGAAAGAGACGCTGCGTTTCCGCCCTGGTAATTTGAAGAGAGTGATATAAGGTTTGTACCGCGCGAAACAGAATCCCCTTCTTTGACAGCAACGTTTTGGACAATTCCGGGTGTTTGGGCAACTATGGTTATTACCCCGTCTTTTTGGATTTGCGCCTGGGTTGTTATTGTCGGAGATTTGCCGATTGAAAAAACCTTAACTTGTTTTGGCTCCGGGGCAACTGCTGGAATATTTTTAGGTTTGGTTATAAAATTACCAACTACAATTATTCCCAACAGCAAGGCAAGCGCCACCAAAAACGAAGTCACCGGACGCTTTTTTACAACGTTTGTATAAAGCGCGTAATATTTAAGAGATTTCTTTTTACTGTTTTGAAAAACTCGGGCAGGCAAGCTTATTGGGCTTTGCCTAGTCATTGAGGGACAATTATATCTGCACTTTGTGCCCAAGTCTACTGGGAAATTTGGAGTAAATTGCCCCAATACGGTTTTTAGAGTAAAATAGGAATATTATGAAGGTGCAAACAAGCACTTATTGGTACTACGAAATGAACTAACCCTTTGGTTGGTCGCTTTATGATGCCAAAATTCATGAACCAGACTCGCCAGAGGGCGAGTTTTTTTGTGGAAAAAAAATGACAAAAAACAAAGGTGCTATTGCTATTTTAGGAGGTATGGGGCCGGAAGCCTCGGCAAAAATGCTGGAGGTTTTGGTTTCTATGGCCTCACGCGAATTTGGAGCCCAAAACGGACATGATTTTCCGGAAATTATTATAGATTCGGTGCCGGTCCCAGATTTTATTTCAGACCAAAGAAACCTTGATTTGGCTTCTAAAATGCTCACCAGCCGCATAAAAAAGCTCCAAGGCTTGGACATCTTTTGTTTTGCCATGGCCTGCAATACCGCACACATTATGCTTAGCAACCTATCTAAAGTTTCTGACAAACCGTTTGTTTCTATTATTGATAGTGTAGTTAGTAGTGTTAAGGCCAAAGATGTTAAAAAAGTCGGCCTCCTGGCAACGCCATCTACTATTGGCGCGCGTTTGTACCAAGATGCCCTCGCCGGAGCAGATGTTGGGGTGACAATACCTAATCAAAAAGAGCTTTTGGTTATAGAAGGCATTATTAGAAAAGTAATTGCCGGGAAAACTTCAAAGACTGATGAAAGGAATCTAAGAAGGATTGCCGATTTCTTTGTGGCGAAAGGAGCACAAGGAATAATTTTAGGGTGCACTGAGCTTCCTTTGGTGTTTCCGCGGGATTTCCCCTTGCCGGTTTTTGATTCAATAGAAATTCTCTCGCGGAGACTGCTTACTAATTTCTTTGAATAAATTGAGGGTTCTGGGAAATGTCCTTTAATGTTAGGAGTATCAAAAAAAAGCCATAACTTTCATTTTTAACCTCTTAAATAACCTCAACCATATAGTCATCTATTGAAGAAATAGGTGCATATCGTGGATCTTGTAGGGGAGCCATTAGCTCTATTGTGGGTAACAACGGAAATTTACTGCGGATTTTTTTCCCATCACTATCTTGCTGTCTCCTGTTTGTAACATGTTCCCACACTGATTTCCCATCTATCTCTCTTTCTTCAAATGTGTGTACAAGTGGTTTAACGAGAACAGGGTTGTCAAATCCACCAGATGTCATTGAAACACCTGTCGCATAACTTGGCATAAACGCTGACATTATTGCCTGAGTTCTAGGGTAATTATTTCTCATATAATTGAACGTTAACGAAAACATACTGCTACTGGTATTGCCTGGCGTTCCTGGTCTACTGTAAAGTCTTGTTAAATCGAAACAGGTGCTAGGATTATACCCTTGCATAAGTAGGACATTCTGTTTATAAGGACGGTCTATTTTTTCTAGTGCTAAAACAGAAAATGGTAAGTCTTCTCCTTTTATATATAAACCAAATGCTATGTCTGCCCGTGGAGTATGAATGTAATGTAAATCCTGCTGATATTGTTTTGCTAACTCCGGATCTATTTCCTTAAATTCTAAGGGAATTAATGCAGATGCAGCAGTAACTCCCTCCTCTTGCGCTGCAAATACAGAATTATTTTGCTTTTGTATTACCCATCCTTGTTCTGAAAAAATGCCTGACTTTTCTAGAATTCTCTCAACTGGAAGTTGACTATTTTGTAACCTTTGCTTAATTAAAGTTTCCTGCTCTTCGATTGTTTTATTTAACAAGTCTGGATTAATTATAAATTGTTGGACAAATTGCCGATCAAGTCGTAAAATATTGCGCCAATTTAAGTATGAACCGCTACTTTGAAGGTATTCATCTAATAAAGAACCATTTATATATACATCTGAGACTTCATGGGTTGTTAGACGAAATAATGTTTGATATTTCAAGTCTTGCGGATCACAAATAATAGCATTTCTGCCAATATAATCAGATACAGTTATTGCAACCTGTCTTTGAGTGCTTGCCATGAGCCCGTCAGTTGGCCAATTATCTATTTTGAATTTAGGTAAAGCAATTATTTCTCGATTGTGGAGGGCTTTTTCAAGCTCATTCCTTCGTGCCTCAATTTGTCCTAGTCTTACTAATTCGCGCAGTATGCCGAACCTAACTGCTCTTGGAGTTGTTGTTTTAAGAACATGATCTGTTTTTTTATGCATATCAAGAGCTGCTTCAACATTTCCCTGTTGTAATAAAACTCTTGGACCTTTAACGGGAATTTGTCCAGGATGATTTTCTTCTACTGCTAATAATGTTTTTGGGTTTACAAACGCTTTAATCCGCTGTAGTATTTTACCTAATACCATGGAGTCAGCCTCCAGAATAGAAACACTATCAGTTAAAACTTCGCAAAACTGTTGACCTTGGGCAATGATGTTCTGTGGCTCACCTTCTTTAGGAGCAACATTGGCTTGAAAATCTCCTTCTTCGTTCTTTCTAAATTCAAGTTTATCTAGGATACTTTCTATAATTTTTCCTCTTTCTTGCTTTTGCTTTTTCCCAACAGGCAAGACTATACCTTCTGCGTGCATAAACCATGCGATGCCCAGCATGAGATCATGAAGCCTGATCGGCGTGAACCCGAGCTCTTTCGCTTGTGAAAATGCATCTTGTATCTCTTGCCTGCCTGAACCGTAAGTGGTAATCGCAAGATTGAATTTTTGGAGGTGCTGTCTTTTGGCATCCTTGTCTAACCTGCTAAATGATTCAGTAGTTTTTGAATTTAGTAATGCTGATTCTGGTGCGTTCATAAGATATTTTTTACAAAAACATGCAAAAGAGATATAATTATAGGGTTTTATTTGGAATAAATCAATACAAACACTATACTTATTATCAAATAAGCAACAAATAATTATGAGGTATATTGAGAGATATCATCCCAAGGAAGGTGATGGCCACAATAAAATTTTAGTCATTACCGGAGTTCCCGCTGTAGGGAAAGATTATCTTCTTTCAGAATCAAAAAGGTTGGGAATGATCCCGCCAAGTGTAAGGTCATTTAGCTTTGGTGAGGAATTATTTGTTTTTTTGCGAACTCTCTATCCTCAAGTTAAAACGCGAGATGATATACGCACACTTTTATCGCAAGATGTTATAAGAGCCGCTGTTGAGGGGATAATTTTTCGTATGATACAGGCACAACCATCAATGCTTAATACTCATGTTGTTTACAGGCAAAAAGATAGTATCGTTACCAATCCCGATCTTGATAAACGTATACATCCGCATAGTTATTTATTTGTTTGGAGTGAACCTGACCAAATCGCCAAGTGGAGATCTCTTGACACATCAAGAACAAGACCGACTGAGTCAGTGACAAACATCGCGCTTCATCAAGACATTGCTTTAGAAGTAGTTTCTGTTGTTGCACGCCACACTGGAGCAAGTTTAAAAACTGTATGGAATAGAGCAGATAACACACAAGAAAATTTAGTTCTTATTCAAGAAAAAGTTCATGAAATAACTCTTTAAGGAAAAAGTCTATTTGTCATAATACGCATATGAAAATTTACTTTGTTACGACGAACCAATACAAATTTGATAAATTTACGCAGGCTATTGATGCTCCGGGAATTGAAATTGAACAGTTAACCGAAGAAACACCAGAAATTCAGGCGGATAGTAATAAGCGAATTGCAGAATTTTCAGCTTGGAGCTTGGCTCACAAGTATAATCTTCCGATCTTGAAAGAAGATGTTGGAATGTATATTCGATCATTGAATGGTTTTCCCGGCCCATACATTAATCAGGTTGAGAAATGGATAGGGACAGCTGGGTTCATGCAATTATTGCTTCGCAAAAAAGATAGGCGTGCTTACTGGGAATACGCAATCGCATTCTGCGAACCAGGGAAAAAGGCAAAAACATTTATTACTAAATCAAAAGGGACTATCGCTTTAGAGGCTAGAGGTAACAATGGTTGGCGAGCTGATAAAATTTTTGTTCCTGAAAGACAAGATAAAACTATTGCTGAGCTTTTGGACGAAAATAAATATATTCGCAACGAACATCACTATAAAAAAATGATAAAGTTCCTAACGAAAAAATATGTCACACGACCATAGAACTTTCATATATTCTTTTGTTTTTGCTTGAACCATCATCCCCATCAGCAATAACAATTTAAAGCCACAGAACCACAAGTTTCGATGTTTGGTCTATTTGATCCACTGGAATTAACGTTGTCGCAGAAATTGAAGGGGTTGCCGTCAAAGATTGTCTTTGTTGAGATTTAATTTATTTATCTTGGTTTTAACTCAATCTCGCTTTTTACCTGGTCGATGCATACTTTAAAATGGTCGAAGAACCCTTGCCTGCCCAGAATGCCGGATATCAGACCGTTCATTAATAACCCATCTTTAAAACCGCATCTGGTTTTTATTTCTTCGCCACCGATGTTGATATAAATATTATCGAAATAATAAATGTCGGCGCTTTCACCGATTCCACCTGTTTTTATAAATTCGCCATCTTTGATATTTAAACCCAAAAACACAGCAACATCTTTATCTAAAATACAATAATCCGCCCCGGAATCAACAAGCATTAAAAATTCCTTTTCCTCGTCGTTTGCCTTAACTTTTGCCGGTATCCAAGGAACGGAAATTGATTTCTTTTTCGGATCCGGGGTTGGGAAGTTTAAAATAAGGGAATTTCACTATGGGGCTACCGGACCGTAAGATTTCGCGGCCCGCATTAGAACAGGCTCTTTTACCCCTTGGGATTTGGCTTCACTGATTGCTTTATCTATTGTTTTGCCATGGCCGACTACTTTTTTATAGTCCGGGGATAATGCTAGCCAGCCACTGGTATATTTTTTTATAATCTTTGTCAGGTCTATTTGTTTCATTTACAAATATTATACTATAGATTTTTTGCACGGGCGCAGAAATTGAGGGATTATTTTTGTTCAGGCTGCTTGATGTTCGAGCTTTTCGACTCTTTTTTCAAGATTTTTCGTTTTTTCGCTAGTATCCTCGATGTAACTTTGTAAATCGACCAGCACATCGGTCTTTTTTTGAACATCTATCATGTCGAGTGTTAGGGAGTCGAGTTTTTGGTTGACAGGTTCCAGCTTAGTATCTAGTAGTTCTTCTATTTGCTTTAGGTCTGATTTATCCATTGCTTATCTAATTTAGAGAGGTTAGGTTGAAAAATCAAGAGCCAGCTTAGCTTGCGGGCGCAGAAATTGAGGGATGATAAGAAATGTCTAGTATTTGCTCGTTAAGCCTTCTAAACAGAAATTATTATTTCTTCTTCGCGCCTATTGAATGTAATTTGTTTAAATTTATCAAAAAAACCTTGTTGACCAAAAAGCGGTACGCTAATCTCCTCACCAAAATCTATTGTAGTTTCAAAACTGTAACCTTCTATAAATATTTTTATTCCAGAATGCCGGAAAGTCTTAACCCTTTTCCCGCCAATGCCTTCATTTATTTTTTCAATACCTTTTCTTAGGCTTATTCCTAAAGCACTTGCAATTTCTGCAGGGAAAAGATTGTAGTCTGCTCCAGAATCAATAAGTGCGCCCATAGGCCCAAACATCTTTCCGTGTCTATAGTTTAAACTGAAATAAATTATTGGTCTTGCGACTTCCCCAATTTTCTTACCAGATTTATTGACTACAGGAAAAACTTGATAGTAAATTTTTACTGAGGCTGCCATCAGGGAGAGAATGTAACGTCGAGGGGTGGCACCCTCATCAATACCGGCTTATCAACCTTCTTTGAAGCTTTCTCTAAAACTTCCTTAAGATTTTTACCGCCTGCGATAATAATTTTTCTATTTTTATCTAAGGCAACCCACTTGTCACTGTATTTTTCGATGCCTTTTATTGGCTTCTGTTTCATGTAATTAATTATACTACAGATTTTTTGGCGGGCGCAGAAATTGAGGGGCTTGGGAAAAAAATATCAATTTTTTAGGCCAGCAGTTTTACTCTTTGCTTCTATTTCTATTTTCCGCCTGGCTTTAACATCTGCTATATAGTGTTTCAGATCTGCCTTTGTCGGTTTTTCTATATCAGCAAATCTTAGTGACCAAAAAACATATCTAATTTCATCAGGCGAAAAACCTTCTACTTCTTTCGCAAAAGAATCAATGAGTTCATCGGGAAGATCGTAACTATTCGCTTCTGCATGATACTTAGCTACTTCTTTTCGTTCTTCAACTGAGGGTTCCTGATAAACTAAAATCTTTGCTGTTCTTCCTGGCCTTGTAACAGCTGGGTCTATTACATCCGGCCTATTAGTAGTGGCGAAAATGTGCAAATTTGGAGGATACGAATCTGATCCTATCGAGTCTATTTTTAAAAGTTCGCTCGTCGATGCGGAACGCAGACGATCCCCTGAAACAGCATCTATGTCCTCGACAATTGCGAAAATGTGCAAATCCGGATGATGATCAGCAATTCTTGCAACTGATCTAACATCTACCATATCGCCAGATCGCGAAGCGTTCGGGTTAATGTTTAATATTAATCCTCTGGCGTTTTTAGGTAAATTGCTCAGGAATGCTCTAACACCTAAAGACTTGCCAAGCCCTGGTTTGCCAGCAGATATGATAATCCTCATCTCATCCAATGTTGGATTTTGCTCTTCGGTTTTTGCAATTAAAGCTCTTAGAAAACTTTTCTGGTCATCGTAGCCTGCTATATCATCAAACGATGCTTGAGTTATTTCTTCGGGAACAAGCTGCGTTTCTACCCCATATGGCGTTTTTTGAACAACAACTTTTAGGACTTTACCTCGCCTTAGAATTGTTTGGGAAAGTAGATTTTGAATCTCTTCCAAGGTATATTCACCGCTTAGCATTTTACCCGCTAATGCATAAGCTTTGGATATATATTTCTTGTCGAAAGATGGAATTTTAAAAGGACTAGCTTCCGGAGTCCACCTAACCGGGTATTTACTGCTGTTTTCCTCGAAAGTGGCTACCCTTGCATCAAAATCGAATGATTCTACAAATTCTACCGCTTCTTGAAAATAAGCCCTCTGGCCTTCAATAACATCTTCATTGATAGGGACAGACGCAAGAGGGACAGTTTCTCGGTCATCATCATCGACTTGTTCCGGAATGATAGTGGAGCTAAAAGGTGCTGACAAAAGCAGCTCGGTTAATAAAGCCTGTTTGAAATTTACTTCACCATATAGGGCTACTAAATCACTTCGCACTCCGTGAATGCGTTCAAGGCAAGCCCTTTTGTTGAAAATCACGTCTTCGTCACGACCAATCTGTTTATAGCTTTCAAAACGCTGATCTCGACCTCTTTCTCTTTTTTGGCCGCTACCTAAGGATAATTGTCTTTTTTTATAGGCGAGATACTGCAGGGAATATTTGCCATCTTTCATATCTGCTTGGAGTTGTTCAATGTCATCATCTGAGAGCAAAGTACCATTAGCATACCTATTGCGGATAAATCGGTTTAAAAATGACTGTTCGCTTGCCGGGTCTGTTTCATCTTGCTCGACAAACCCATAAAAAAGTTGCATTCCGTGTGCTATTTCGGGGTAAAGCCTGGAGATTGTGCTTATGTTGTAATTGGTGAGTATTCCTACGTAGTTTCCCGGCGGGTGTGTAGCAAAGAAATCTTCTTCTCTTGCCAATATTCCTTTTTCCTCTGCTATTTGGGAATCGCTATTTTGTCCTTCTGGGCGTTCAAGCATAAAAACTGGCAGGAATTTTTAGAATTATATGTTTAGTGGCTGCTTAAAGCAAATTTCGAGCGGGCGGAGAAATTGAGAGGAGTTAATCAACTGTTGGGTAACTTTTGGCTAATTTGGCAATTTGGGTGATAGCCCATTTTCCAAAAGGGCTATTTAGTAGAATTGTGTCTACATTAGGTGTGGTATATAAAATAGCTTCACCTGATTGTAAATGGGAAAGTGCGAGACAAAAGCGTCGCCCTGTACTCATTTTGAGAGCTGCTTCGGAGGTTGCAAGCCGAATTTCCAATTTTTCTGCTGCTGTGTCCCTGGTGAGTGAAATCCAAGGATTTTCTTCATCAAAACCGGCAGCATTTGCTTCACCGCTAACTGTAGTTAAAATCCCATGTTTCGGATGAAGAAATCTTAAGCACGTATTGGTTGTTAGCTCGCCCTTTGTGTTTAATCTAAAAAATTCAGCCAACTTTGATTCATCTGGACCCATCGCTCTAAATTCTTCTAAAACCTGGTCTGCTTCTGTTTGTGTTGAAGGAAGCTCGTTCATGATGGTGGATTATAAAACTATATATGGTAAACAGCAAATTTTTAGTGCGGGCGGAGAAATTGAGGGGGTGATTTTTGGACAATTAAATTTTGTTTGACTTAGCAGGCAAAAAACATTATATTCATAAACCAAATGCCAGAAATATTAAGGTTGTTCCATTTATCTTCAAGACCTCGACGTATGTCCCCAGGTGAGCTTGGGGCAAATTTACGTTTGGCACATGAGGGGCAAGGATTAAGCCAAAAGGAAATTCTTGCATCGATAGACCAGACCGCTGCGCAAAAAGGTGAAGATCGTACTGCAGTTTTGCACGATTATGTTTCGCAAAACCTTCAATTGTACTTTGGTGCCCCAAAAACCAAAAGGTAGATTATTATCCTTTAATTATTTTTAATTGCCGCTTTAGCTTGCGGGCGCAGAAATTGAGGGGGTTTAAAATTTAAGAACTTGGGCTGGGCAATAACATCGGGAATGTTTCAATATGTTCGGTTGTCGCCTCGATTTGCCCTAGAAAAGTCTCGACCAAAGCTCTGTTATTTTCTATTTCTTCCGGAGTTTGTGCGGAAAGTATCTTAGCTAAGTTTTCTTTAGCCACCTGCATCATTCCATACCCACTGAGCCCAAACCGTTCATTTATTTCCGAAGGGGAATCTATATGGCCGATGCAGTAAGGGCTTTTAAGGTCTCCCAAGACGCAGCCTCCTTCTGTCCTATGGTAAGGACAATCAGTCAACTCGCTTTCACCCGGAGTTTGCGCATTCCTTACTTCGCGCAATTCTATTAGCGCATCTCTTGCGATGCCTACGAGTTCCTGCTCGGAAGATTCCCTATCCTGATTTCCACAGCTTCCAACCATATGATAATCATCGCCAGGTTTAGCCCATTTCCATAATTCATACTTTATTCTTGGGCTCATAGCCTCAAACATTTTTTGCAAAGCGCTAGTGACCTCGCGATATTGGCTTATAACGCCATCGACCGATTCTTGAGGAGTTCTCTCCATAACAGCGGATTATATCAAATTGAGGCTAATTTAGCGGCGGGCGCAGAAATTGAAGGGGCTTTGGATTTTAAGAAAACTTATCAATAGCAATAATGGTAGCCGCTAGTGTAGTAGATACGTGATAAAAGGAAAAACCTACGTTTCTTATAGACATTGCTTGCTGTCTCATGAGAGCCCTCCAATTAGTCGGCTCCGGCCAGTCTTTTGTGCCTATACTCACAACATTATCTGGGTGTAATGTAGATGCTATTGATTCCCTTACGGATTCTCCCGATGCCCTTCTGTTTCTTTCAATGTAAGTTATGGCACCAACACCAGGAATTAAATCGGGGAATATCCTAAAATTTGGCATTGAAATGTCGCTGTAGTCTGAAGTTCTTCGCTCAGCTGTCATTGTGCAACATTATATCAAAATGCGCGGAAATTGAGGGGTGAAATAATGAAAACTAAATTTCTTTTCCTAATTTCCAGCGTTTTTCAAAGATGTCGCTCATCAGTTTAGCGTAAGGCGGATATTCAAACCTCATACCAATTGCTTCTTCCTTTATTTTTGCATTGTAGGAGGTAAAGTAAACAATTTTTTTATCAATTATAAAAATACGTGCTTCCATGTTGGAAAAATATTTTACTTTAACACCTATTTTCTTCCAGTTTTTAAACATTTGGGAACTGGTTTCATCTAAGTTTTGAACAAGTGCCCTAATTTTTACTCCTCTGCGAGCAGCTTCTTTATATGAAAGAACTGCCTCCGCCGGTATTTCCAGACCGGATACGATAAAACTTACAGTTTCTTTGGCATTTTTTATGTCCCGACCTATTTCTTCGAGTAAATGTTGCCTATCTCTTATAAAAGAAATGTTAAGCGGTTTAGCGCTTGGGCCTTTTAAACTGAATGTTTCTTGAAAATCCTTCCGCAATGCAGATTGATAAAGATCAAAGGAGTCTTCGGCCGGCATTGCTTTAAATTGAACAGGATATTTGCCAACTTTCTGAACTATCCCAATTTCGATCAACGGTTTTGCTGCCCTGTAAACAGCCGGAGGCAACACATTAAGTTTTTCGGCAATTGCTTTTGCGCTTAGTGGCCCCTCACGAGAAAGCAGCGAATAAACGTTAAGTGCCTGCGGCGGTATGGTTTTTAATAAAAAGTTCGTCATTTGCTGCGTATTTTAACATATTTTGGTTAAAACTTGCCAAAAAGTTAAAATTTCACGATATGAGCAAAAAGCCCTATAAGTATTTGGACTTAATAATCTTTTTAAGTGTGACGATGATGGCAATTGTCAACGTCATCTCCGGAAAAATAATCCGTGTTTCCGTTTTTACGCTTTCTGCAGCTTCGCTTTGTATTCCTGTAAATTACATTTTTGCGGACGTTTTAACGGAAGTTTACGGCTACAAGCAGGCGCGGCGTGCTACCTGGATACTAATCTTTTCCACCATATTAATGGCTATATTTTTTCAGCTAGCAATACTTTTGCCACCCGCTCCCGGTTTTAAGGGAAATGACGCTTATACTTTGGTTTTAGGCCAAGTCCCCAGGGTCGTTGTTGGTGCGTGGATTGCGTTATTTGCCGGCCAAATTACAAACGATTTTGTTCTGGCAAAAATGAAACTTTTTACAGGAGGAAAATATTTGTGGACGAGGACGGTTGGTTCAACTGTTGCCGGACAAGCGGTTGATTCGTCGCTCTTTTATACAATCGCCCTATACAACGTTATTCCGGCCGGTTTTTTAATGAAAAGTATTTTGTCTGCGTGGTTTCTTAAAGTTTTTATCGAAATTGTTATGACTCCTGTTACCTATTTTGTTATAAGAAAGCTAAAGAAGGCCGAAGATGAAGATTATTTTGACCGCAACACTAACTTCAACCCCCTTTTGGTTAAACTAAGGCAAGAAAAATAGAACGATGGAAAATTTCGAGCGGGCGCGGAAATTGAGGGGTTTGAAATTTATTTTTTTACGACGGCGATTACTTCGATTTCTAAAACACAACCAACTTTGACCAATTTGCTTACTTCTACTAAAGTCGATACCGGTTCGGAATTTTTGAAATATTGATTCCGAACTTCGCTAA